>NZ_BAAAJE010000007.1:0-181335 GCF_039526625.1 Nocardioides aquiterrae | reverse complement strand
TCGGGCCCAAAACGTGCGGTTGGTGACCAATCCGCGCACCTAGGGGACGACCCCGGCGGCGCCCGACGGCTCGGCGACCAGGTGCTGCGGCGCCCGGAAGCCGGCGGCGGCGAAGGCGGCGTCGATGGCGTCGGCGACGTCGTCGACGTCGGCGGACGGGACGACGGCGATGGACGAGCCGCCGAACCCGCCGCCGGTCATCCGGGCGCCGATGGCGCCGGCGGCGACCGCGGTGGAGACCGCCAGGTCGAGCTCGGGGCAGGAGATCTCGAAGTCGTCGCGCATCGAGGCGTGCGACGCGGCGAAGAGCGCGCCGACCGCCGACCACGACCCGGTGGCCAGCGCGGCGACCACGTCCGAGACCCGCGCGATCTCGGTGACGACGTGCCGCGCGCGGCGCCGCACCCGCTCGTCGGTGATCGACGCGAGGACGGACAGCGACGCCGAACGGAGCGTCGGTACGCCGAGCTCGGCCGCGGCCTGCTCGCAGTCCGCCCGCCGGGCGGCGTACCCGCCGTCGTTCAGCGCGTGCGTCACCCGGGTGTCGGTGACCAGCAGCGCGACGTCGGCGAGGGGCAGCGGCACGTCCGACGACGCGCCGGAGGTGAAGTCGATGAGCAGCGCCGCCCCCGGCGAGGCGAGCATCGCCACGGTCTGGTCCATCCCGCCGGTCGGGGCGCCGGCGACCTCGGTCTCCGCCCGGATGCACGCGTCGACGACCAGCGCCCGGTCCAGCGAGACGCCCGCCACCGCGCACGCCGCCACCGCCACCGCGCACTCGAGTGCCGCCGACGACGAGAGGCCCGCGCCCAGCGGCACCGTTCCGTGCACCAGCACGTCGACGCCCGGCACCGGGACCCCGGCCGACCGCAGCGCCCACAGCACACCGGCGGCGTACGCCGCCCACCCCGATGCCGACGAGAGCGACGCCAGCGTGCCCTCCCAGGGCGTCGACTCCTCGACGCTCGCGATCCGCACCACGTCGTCGTTCCGCGGCGACATGGCGGCGTACGTCGCGTGGGGGAGCGCCACCGGGAGCACCAGCCCGCCGTTGTAGTCGGTGTGCTCGCCGATCAGGTTCACCCGCCCGGGCGCCCGGCCGACCACGGCGGGGTCGGCGCCGTACGCCGACCGGAACGCGGTCGCGGCAGCAGCGGACAGGGACCCCGGGTCTCCGGATGCGACGAATGGCACCGGACAAACCTAGACTGGTGCGACGTGCAGTTCCTCGACGCGTCTCCGCCGCCCCACGACCTGACCTACGACGACGTCTTCATGGTCCCGCGGCAGTCCGCGGTCGCCAGCCGGTACGACGTCGACCTGGCCACCAGCGACGGCACCGGTGCCACCCTGCCGCTGGTCGTCGCCAACATGACCGCGATCGCCGGCAAGCGGATGGCCGAGACCATCGCCCGTCGCGGCGGCCTCGCGGTGATCCCGCAGGACATCCCGGCCGCCGTCGTCGCCGACGTGATCGCGTTCGTCAAGTCGCGGCACCTGGTCTTCGACACCCCGATCGAGCTGGAGCCGCACCAGACGGTCGCCGAGGCGCTCGCGCTCATCCCCAAGCGCGCGCACCGCGCGGCCGTGGTCGTGAGGGACGGCCGGCCGCTCGGCGTCGTGTCCGAGGCCGACTGCGTGGAGGTGGACCGGTTCGCGCAGGTCCAGCACGTCATGCAGCCGATCGCGGTGCTCCTGCAGGAGGACGCCGACCCGCGCGAGGCGTTCGACCGGCTCGACGCCGCGCACGCGAGCCTCGCGGTCGCGGTGGACGGCGACGGCCGGCTGCTCGGGGTCCTGACCCGCACCGGTGCCCTGCGCGCCACGCTCTACGACCCGGCCGTCGATGCGCACGGCGGCCTGCGCGTCGCCGCCGCGGTCGGCGTGACCGGCGAGGTGGTGCCGAAGGCGAAGGAGCTGCTCGACGCCGGCGTGGACTGCCTGGTCGTCGACACCGCCCACGGCCACCAGGAGCGGATGCTCGAGGCCCTCGCCGCCATCCGGGGGCTGGACCCGCAGGTGCCCGTCGTGGCCGGCAACGTCGTGTCCGCCGAGGGCACCCGCGCGCTGATCGAGGCGGGCGCCGACATCGTCAAGGTCGGCGTCGGCCCGGGCGCCATGTGCACCACCCGGATGATGACCGGCGTCGGCCGGCCGCAGTTCTCGGCCGTCCTGGAGTGCGCCGAGGCGGCCGCCGGGCTCGGCAAGCACGTCTGGGCCGACGGCGGCGTCCGGCACCCGCGCGACGTCGCGCTCGCGCTCGCCGCCGGTGCGTCCGCGGTGATGATCGGCTCGTGGTTCGCCGGCACCCACGAGTCGCCGGGCGACCTGATGCTCGACTCTGACGGACGCGCCTACAAGGTGTCCTTCGGCATGGCCTCGGCCCGCGCGGTCGCCAACCGGACCAGCGGGGAGTCGGCGTACGACCGCGCCCGCAAGGGCCTGTACGAGGAGGGCATCTCCTCCTCGCGGATGTACCTCGACCCGGCCCGGCCGGGCGTCGAGGACCTCGTCGACCAGATCTGCTCCGGCGTCCGCTCGGCCTGCACGTACGCCGGCGCCGCCTCGCTCGCGGAGCTCCACGAGCGGGCGGTCGTCGGCGTCCAGTCGGCGGCCGGGTTCCACGAGGGCCGGCCGCTCGACACGAGCTGGTAGCTCAGGCCTCCGGGTCGCGGTCGACGGCGATGACGAAGTCGTCGCCGTGCTCGGTCACGCCCGCGATGACGGCCGCCTCGACCGCCTCCTCGGCGTACCGGCGGCGCACCATCATCGGGTCGCTGCGCAGGTCCTTCACGAGCGATACCGCCAGTCCGACCATCACGACGACGAACGGCAGCGCCGCCACGATCGTGATCGTCTGCAGGCCGGTGAGCGCGTCCTGGCCGCCGACGAGCAGCATCACGGCGGCGACCGCACCGGTGGCGACGCCCCAGAAGATCACCGTCCCGCGGCTCGGGTCCTGGGTCCCGCGCTCGGAGAGCGTGCCCATCACGATCGACGCCGCGTCGGCCCCGGACACGAAGAAAATCGCGACCAGCAGCATCACGACCACGCCCGCGACCGTGGAGAGCGGGAACGACTCCAGCGTCGTGAACAGCTGCGACTCGATGCCGCCGGCGCCGGCGATGTCCGTGCCGGACTGCTGCAGGTCGATCGCCGCGCCACCGAAGATGCAGAACCACACCAGGCTGACCAGGCTCGGGACCAGCAGCACGCCGGTGACGAACTGCCGGACGGTGCGGCCGCGCGAGATGCGGGCGATGAACATGCCCACGAACGGCGTCCAGGAGATCCACCACGCCCAGTAGAAGACCGTCCAGGACTGCAGCCAGGTGCTCGTCTCGGAGCCCTCGGCGCCGGTGCGCGCGGACATCATCGCCAGGTCGCCGACGTAGCTGCCGATCGAGGTCGGCACCAGGTTGAGGATGAAGACGGTGGGCCCGAGCACGAAGACGAACAGCGCGAGGGCGATCGCCAGCACCATGTTGATGTTCGAGAGCCACTGGATGCCCCGGGCGACCCCGGACACCGCGGACAGGATGAACGCCGCCGTGAGGACGGCGATGATCCCGACGAGGACACCGTTGCCGACGCGGCCGATGCCGCCGACGATCTCCAGGCCGCTCTGGATCTGGAGAGCACCGAGGCCCAGGGAGGCCGCGGATCCGAACAGCGTGGCGAAGATGGCCAGCATGTCGATGACCTTGCCCCAGGCGCCGTGCGCGCGCCGGCCGAGCAGCGGCTCGAACGCCGCGGAGATCAGCTGCAGCCGACCCTTGCGGTAGACGCCGTAGGCGATCGCGAGGCCGACGACGGCGTAGATCGCCCAGGGGTGCAGGGTCCAGTGGAAGAGCGTGGTGGCCATCGCGTGCTGCGTGGCCTCCGGGTTGTTCTCCGGGCCGGTGCCCGGCGGGGGCGTCGCGAAGTGGGTGATCGGCTCGCTGACGCCGTAGAACATCAGCCCGATCCCCATGCCGGCGCTGAACATCATCGCCACCCAGGAGACGGTCCGGAACTCCGGCTCCTCGTCGTCGCGGCCGAGTGGGATGTTGCCGAACCGGCTGGCGGCCAGCCAGATCACGAACACCACGAACGCGCTCGCCGTAGTGACGAACAGCCAGCCGGTGTCGCGCATCACCCACGAGAGGGCGTTGCCGGAGGCGGTGGCCAGCGAGTCGGTGCTCAGGAATCCCCACACGAGGAACAGGAGTGAGACCGCGGCGGTCACGCCGAAGACGACCTTGTCCAGGCCACGCTCCGGTGTCGCCTCGTCGACGTGGTGGTCGAGCGCGGGGTGGGGGATCGGGTCTGCGGGGGGTCGGTGCAAGGTGCTCACCGCGGACGGGTACCCACCCTCAGGGGTGAGTACCCGTGAGTCGGCTCACCCGCGCGAGCTGCGCTCGGTCCGGCCGCGCACGATGCCGATGAACCGCTGCACCCATGGGTCGTCGTTCTCGACCAGCCAGGCCAGGCCCACGGTGGTGGTCGGGAGGTCGGTCACCACCCGGTGCGTGACGTCGCGGCGGTGGTGCAGCCGGGCGATCGACATCGGCACGACGGCGACGCCGGTGCCACTCGCGACCACCTCGACCGCGTCCTTGACCGACATCGGCGGCCAGGCGAGCTGGTCCGCGGTCGGCGTCCAGCCCGAGCGCTCCGGGATCACCAGCTGCTCGTCGACCAGGTCGGACGTCGTCACCTCGTCCGCGAGCGTCAGGACGTGCTCGGTGCCCATCACGGCGACCGGGAGCTCCTCGTACAGCGGGATCAGGTGCAGCCCCTCGCGGTCCACCGGCAGGCGGACGAGCGCCATGTCGAGGGTGCCGGCGCGCACCCGGTCCTCCTGCTCCTCCTCGTCGAGGGGGACCAGCTCGAGCGGGTCGCGGGAGTACCGGTCGCGCCAGGCCCGCGCCCACTTGTCGGGGGTGGCTCCGGTGACGAAGCCGACCCGGAAGTGTCCGAAGGCGGCGCTCACCCGGTCTCCCCGAACTGCTCGACGCGGATCGTGTCCGCGACGACGCCGCACTCCTGCAGCAGCCGGGTGGCGTACGACGCGAACCCCACCGACCCGCACACGTACGCCCGCTCCGCGCCGGCGACGTACGCCCTCATCTCGTCGGGGTACGGCGGCGCCGCGACCCGGTCGCCCCCTCCCGCGAGGGCAAGGTTCTCCCGGGTCAGCGCGACGAACGCGCCGTAGCGCTGCAGCTCGGCGGCGTACGGGAGCTCGTCCCAGGTGCGGGCGACCACCACGACCTTGAGGCGGTCCTGGAGGCCCAGCCGGCGGGCGACCCGGGTCATCGCGACGACCGGCACCACGCCGGACCCGCCCGCCACGCACACGGCGGGCACGTCGCCCTCCCAGACGAACCAGCCGCCGATCGGGCCGCGCAGCTCCAGCACGTCGCCGACCTCGGCCACGTCGTGGAGGAACCCGGACACCTCGCCGCCGGGCAGGCACTCCACCATCAGCTCGAGCAGCGGGTCGTCGGGGTCGGACGCGATCGAGTAGGACCGCTGCGCGGTGTAGTCGTCGGGGGCGCGCAGCCGGACGACGTAGTGCTGGCCCGCCAGGTGGTCGACCCGGTCGTCGACGTGGAGGCGCAGCCGCACCAGCCGGTCGGTGGGGTGGTCGAGCTCGATGATCGTGCCGGTGGTCCAGCCGCCGGCCGGGGCTGGAGCCACGTTACGGATCTCCTTGATAGCGCTGCTCGAGCCAGGGGTCGCCGCGGTCGTGGTAGCCGTTCTGCTCCCAGAACCCCGGCCGGTCGCGCTCCATCAGCTCCAGCCGGGTGACCCACTTCGCGGACTTCCAGAAGTACAGGTGGGGGACCAGCAGCCGCACCGGGCCGCCGTGGCCGGTCGGCAGCGGCTTGCCGTCGACCTCCCACACGACCCAGGCCTTGCCTCCGGTGACGTCCGCGAGCGGCAGGTTCGTGGTGTAGCCGGTCGTCGAGTGCGCCATCACGTACTTCGCCTCGGGCAGCGGCACCGCCACCTCGAGGAGCGTGTCGACGCTGACCCCCCGGAACGTCATGTCGAACTTCGACCAGGTCGTCACGCAGTGGATGTCACCGACGTACGTCGACTCCGGCAGTGCGTGGATCTCGCGCCACGTCCAGCTGTGCGGGCGGCCGACCAGGCCGTCGACGGTCATCGTCCAGCTCTCCACGTCGAGCCGCGGGGTCGCCTCCGCGGTCAGCGTCGGCCAGGAGCTGCCGGTGTCGTACTGCCCCGGGGGCAGCCGGTCGGGGCGCTCGGGTCGCTTCTTGCCGAAGAAGCCGCGGGTGACGGGCACTCGCCCAGTATTGCCGAGGGATTCACACGGGCGTGATCGGGAGCGACCGCCGCGGCTCGAACGCGAACGACGAGCCGGTGCTGAACCGGGTCACCGCGACCTCCTCGGCCTCCGGCGCCGGCTGGTCACGGCGGACGACAGTGGCCGTCCAGCGCTCCGGCGACCCCGTGACCTCCACGTCGAGGTGCGGGTCGACCGCGCGCAGGATCGCCTGCAGCGGCCGCTCGCGGCCGGGGCCGCACAGGGTGATCCAGGCGGCGTCCTCCCAGGCCGGCGAGGGCCGCACGGTCAGCGCGTCGCCGGCCACCCTCGCGTCGACGTACGCCGCGGGGTTGAGCAGCGGGTGCAGCTCCAGGGTGCGCAGGGCGTCCGTCCCGAGCGCTCGCGCGATCCGCTCGGCGGCGATGCCGGCGACGCCGACGAGCTGCTTGGTGACGAGCTCGGTGGCCTCCTCGTCCGAGGCCGCGCGCTGCCGGACCGCGTGCCCGAACGACAGGCTGAGCAGGTGCATCTGCAGGCACACCTCGTCGGCGATCCGCACCAGCGCCGAGTGCGAGAACGCCGCGAAGTCGACGTCCGAGACCAGGGGGCCGGAGTAGTCGGCCGCGCCCTCCCCGGCGGGATCGATCGGGTCGAGCTCGAGGCGGGCGGCGTTCGTCCGCGCGATCACGTGGTACGCCGGGAGCGGGTCGACTTCCGGGTGCGTCTCGTCGATGGTGACCGTCCACGCGCAGTGCGGGTGCCGGTCGGCGGCCAGCTCGTCGGCACTGCGTGGCGGGCGGTGCACCGGCCGGACCTGCGCCTTCGGGTTGGTCGCCACCGCGGTCGCGTCGAACGTCGGGTCCTCGATGTCGTGGCACATCGACCGCACGTACGCCTCGCCCATCGGCTCGACGTCCATCAGCGCGCCGCAGTGGTCGAGGTGGAACGTGCCGTGCCAGGGGTCCTGCACGTCGTACCGGAAGTCCATGAACTGCGGGGGAGCGCCGATGTCGAGCTGGAGCCCCTTGAAGATCGTGACCACGTCGGTGCCCTCGTAGCGCAGCGCGCGCTGCATGCGCCGGGTGTAGACCGGGCTGGCGCCGGCCCACTCCTCGATCGCCACCCGAGCCATCTCCTCGCGGCCCCACGCCGCGATGCACCAGGCCATGCCGGAGCGGTCGATCAGCTGGCCGATCAGGAGCAGCTCCGGCACCAGGACCGCCAACTCGGCCCGGCTCAGGCTGGCGTAGGTGCTCGGCATGTCTCTCCTGCGATCCGGTGCACGAAAGTAGAACGTGTTGCAGGATAGCCTTCGTGGCCGAGACCCTTCAGCAGCTGCTGCGCGAGCGCGCCCACGACGACTCCGCCGCGATCCGGCAGGGCGACCGGTCCTGGACCTGGCGCGAGCACGTCGCGGACGCCTCGGCGGTGGCGGCCGCGCTGCTCGGCCTCGCCGACCGGGACCGGCCGATGCACGTGGGCACCCTGCTGGGGAACTCCCCGGACATGCTCGCGATGATGGCCGCCGGCGCGCTCGGCGGCTTCACGCTGTGCGGCATCAACACGACCCGCAGGGGAGCGGGCCTGGTGGGGGACGTCCGCCGGGCGGAGTGCCAGCTGCTGGTGACCGACGCCGAGCACCGGCCGCTGCTCGACGGCCTGGACCTCGACGGCGTGCGCGTCCTCGACACCTCGACCGAGGAGTGGGCCGCGCTGGTCGCGGGCGCGGGCCCGCTGACGCCGTACCGCGAGGTCGGCGCGACGGACACCTTCATGATGATCTTCACGTCCGGCACCAGCGGCGACCCCAAGGCCGTGCAGGTCAACCACCTGATGGTGCTCTTCTCCGGGCTGAACCTGCAGGGCCGGTTCGAGCTGGGCCCCGACGACGTCTGCTACGTCGCCATGCCGCTGTTCCACTCCAACGCCGTGGTCGCGGGCTGGAGCCCGGCGGTGTGCGCCGGGGCCACGATCGTGCCCGCGAGGTTCAGCGCGTCCGGCTTCCTCGCCGACGTGCGGCGGTACGGCGTCACGTACATGAACTACGTCGGCAAGCCGCTCGCGTACGTCCTCGCCACGCCCGAGCAGCCCGACGACGCCGACAACACGCTGCGCGTCGCGTTCGGCAACGAAGCCAGCGACCGCGACATCGACGAGTTCTCGCGCCGGTTCGGCTGCGCCGTGTGGGACGGGTTCGGCTCGACCGAGCTGGCCGTGATCATCACCCGCGAGCCGGGTACGCCGCCGGGGTCGATCGGCAAGGGCTTCGACGGTGTCGCGATCTACGACGCCGAGACGGTGGCCGAGTGCGAGGTCGCCGAGTTCGACGCCGACGGCCGGCTCGTGAACGCCGACCGGGCGGTGGGGGAGCTGGTCAACACCACCGGCGCCGGCTACTTCAGCGGCTACTACAACGACCAGGCCGCGAACGACGAGCGGATGCGGCACGGGATGTACTGGTCGGGCGACCTCGCGTACCGCGACGCGGACGGCTGGATCTACCTCGCCGGCCGGACGGCGGACTGGATGCGGGTCGACGGGGAGAACCTGGCGGCGGCGCCGATCGAGCGGGTCCTCCAGCGGCTGCCCGTGGTGAACCGGGTCGCCGTCTACGCGGTCCCCGACGAGCAGGTCGGCGACCAGGTGATGGCCGCGATGGTGCTGCAGGACGGGGCGACGCTCGAGCCGGTCGAGCTGGAGCGGTTCCTGGCCACCCAACCCGACCTCTCCCCGAACGCGTGGCCCCGGTTCGTGCGCCTCGCGCCGGACCTGCCGAGCACCGCGACCAACAAGGTCCTCAAGCGCGAGCTCGCCGCGCAGGGGCCCACCGCGGGCGACGGGCAGCTCTGGGTGCGGGAGGCGCGAGGCACGGCGTACGTGCGCGAAGTCACGATTCCGGCCTAGCCGCCGGTACTCTCACTGCCGGGAATCGGCGGCGGGAGGGTGCGCATGGCGACGTCGACAGGGACGATCGCGCCCGAGGCGCGCCATCGTGCGCCGCGCCCGGCGCGCAGGTTCCGGCGCGCGCGGACGCTGGCCGGAGCGCTCTGCGTGATGCTGCTCGGCGCCGTCCTGCCCGGGGCGGGCTACCTCTGGACGCGGCGGCGGCTCGGCTGGCTCGTGCTCGTGCCGTTCCTCGCCGGCGTCGGCGGGCTGGCGTACTACGCGCGCGACTGGCACCACTTCGTCGACTTCGCCTTCGACCCGACCCGGCTGCGGGTCGCCGGCGTCGTGATCGGTGTGCTGTTCCTGGTCTGGGCATTCACGGTCGTGACGACGTACGTGATGGCGCGCCCGCGCGGGATGAGCCGGCTCGAGCAGACCCTCGGCGGGATCGTCGTCGCGTTGCTGTGCATCCTGGTCGCGCTGCCGGCCGTGCAGAGCGTCCGGCTCGCGAACACCCAGGCGCACCTCGTGGCGACCGTCTTCGACGACGAGCAGACCGCGACCGTGCCCCAGGACGTGACGGAGGCGGACCCGTGGGGCGGGCGCGACCGGGTCAACGTGCTGCTGCTCGGCGGCGACGGCGGGATCGGGCGCACCGGCATCCGCACGGACTCGGTGATCCTGCTCAGCATGGACACGCACACCGGCAAGTCGGTGATGTTCAGCCTGCCTCGCAACATGATGAACGCGCAGTTCCCCGAGGACAGCCCGCTGCACGACGCGTTCCCCGACGGCTTCCGCAGCTCCGACCCGAACGCCGACCCCGGCAGCTGGATGCTCAACGCGATCTACGGCCAGGTGCCGGCGCTGCACCCGCACATCCTCGGCAGCTCCGAGAACGAGGGGGCGGACGCGATCAAGCAGGCCGTGGCGGGCAGCCTCGGCACCCACGTCGACTACTACGTGCTGATCAACCTGCTCGGCTTCCAGCAGCTGGTCGACGCGATCGGGGGCGTGACGGTCAACATCAACGAGCCGATCGCGATCAACGGCAACACCGACGCCGGCATCCCGCCCACCGGGTACCTCCAGCCCGGCCCCGACCAGCACCTCGACGGCTTCCACGCGCTCTGGTACTCCCGCGGCCGGTGGGGCTCGGACGACTACCAGCGGATGCTGCGCCAGCGCTGCATGGTCAACGCGATCATCGAGGAGGCCGACCCGCTCAACGTGCTGCGGCGCTACCAGGCGCTGGCCAAGGCGGGGGAGGAGATCGTGCGCACCGACGTGCCGCGCGAGCTGATGCCGGCGTTCGTCGACCTGGCCCTGAAGGTCAAGGAGAAGAAGATCCGGTCGATCGCGTTCATCACGTCCGACGAGTTCTTCTCCGGGGACCCGGACTACACGTGGATGCAGTCCGTGGTCGCGAAGGCGCTCGAGCCGCACCCGGGCCGCGGGCCCAAGGACGACCCGGGCAAGGCGGTCCGCACCGACGACGCCTGCGGCTACCACCCGGTGAGCTGAGCGACGAGCGCGTTCAGAGCACCTTCACCTGCCGGGTGACCACCAGCCGGTTGACGGTGTCGCTGCCGCCGTACCGGATCGTCATCGTGCGCGTGCCGGGCGGGAGGTCCTTCAGGACGACCGTCGCGACGCCGTTGCGCAGCGTCGCCGCCTGCGCGACCCCGGCCAGCCGGACGACGACCGGGCCGTCGACGACGTCCAGGCCGGGGGCGGTGACGCGGACGGTCACCTTCACCTTGTGCCGGAGCCGCTCGGTCTGCACCCGGATGAGCGGGTTGGTCTTGATCCGGCCGGTCGAGGGGGAGTCGACGGTCAGGTCGGTGTAGCCCGCTCGGGTGACGGTGACGCGGGCCGAGATCCGCGTGCCCAGGTCGAGGTTGACCAGCTGGTACGTCGTACCCGTGGCGCCGTCGATCGGCACGCCGTTGCGCAGCCACTGGACGGCCACCGTGTCCGCGGTCGGCCGGTAGGCGCCGGTGTCGACGGTGAGCGCCTGGCCCATCTCCGGCAGGCCGAGCAGTCGCGGCTCGGCGGTCACGGTGAAGGTGCCGAGCGCGACCGGCGCGGTCGGCGCGGTGGCGGCACTCACGGGGTCGTAGCCGGCGCGGGTCGCCGTGACGTTCGCGGAGATCGTGGCGCCGACCAGGTCGGGGGTGAGGGTCAGCGTGGGGCCGCCGGTCACGCCCTCGATCGGCTGGCCGTTCGCCAGCCACTGGATCGTGAGCGTGTCGGGGGCCGGTGTCCACGTGCCGGTGTCGAGGGTGAGCGTCTGGTCGATCTTCGGCTCGCCGGAGAGGACCGGGGCGCTGGTGTTCTTGAGCTCACCGGGCAGGACCGCGGCCGTCGGCGCCGAGGTCACCTGGCGGGCCGGGAAGCCGAGCTTGCTCGCGGTGGTCGTGACGGTGACGGTCTGGCCGAGCCGGGCCCGGGTGAGCCGCAGCGTGGGTGCCGTGGCGCCGGCGATCTTCTGGCCGTTCCCGAACCACTGGTAGGTGACCGTCGCGTCGACCGGCTTCCAGGTGCCGGCGGTGCTGCTGAGCACCGAGCCCACCTTGGCGATGCCGTCGATCACCGGCGGGTCCTGGTTGGTCAGCGTCCGGTCGTTGAAGTGGATGAAGCCGCTGGGCCAGTTCCCGCTCGCGCGGGTGACCACGGCCCACGAGAAGTCGCCGTGCCAGCTGTCCTGGGACACGATCACCTCGTCGGCGGAGACCACCTGCTCGACGTAGGCGACGTGACCGACCGAGCCGGCCGGACCGGCGTTGGCCTTCCACCACGCGACCGCCCCGACGCGCGGGACGTCGTCGGTGATGCGCGCCATGGAGGTGCCCCAGTACTCGGCGTTGCCGCCACCCGACCACGGTCGGGTGTTCGGCAGGCCGCTCCTGACCATCCGGTACGCGGCGTAGTTCGTGCAGTTGTGGCCGCTGTACATGCGCCAGTACATCTTGTCGTTGTTCTGCGCGTAGCCGGCGTTGCCCATGCCCTTGGCCCGGCAGTCGGCGTAGCCGTAGCAGAGGTAGGAGCTGCGCTTGAAGACCGCGTCGGGGCCGCGGTGGTGAGCCTGCGCGGCCTGCGGCAGGGCCCCGCTCTTGCCGGCGTAGGACGGCGCCGGGGCCAGCGCGAGGAGCCCCACGACCAGGGCGCCCACGAGGGCAGAGGTCAGGGGCGCAAGCAGCCGGGTCCGCAGCGACACGGGTGGGAGTCTAGAGACTGATGTGCGCTTGTGGGAACGTTGTGACAGAAATTGTCAAGGAAATCGCTCGGCGTGTCGAGTTAAATTACACGGCTGTGGTTTGTGCGGATTGGTCACCAACCGCACGTTTTGGGCCCGCAGACGTGCGGTTGGTGACCAATCCGCGCCCCTGCGACGCGCGAGGGCCCGGCCGCGCTGTGCGACCGGGCCCTCGGTGAGGCAGTTGACTCAGGCGAGGTCGAAGCGGTCCAGCTCCATCACCTTGACCCAGGCGGCGACGAAGTCCTGGGCGAACCGCTCGTGGGCGTCCTCGCTGGCGTAGACCTCGGCCAGCGCCCGCAGCTGCGAGTTCGAGCCGAACACCAGGTCGACCGCGGTGGCGGTCCACTTCAGGTCGCCGCTGGCCAGGTCGCGGATCTCGTAGACGTTCTCCTCGGCCTCCGAGGCCTTCCACTGCGTCCCGGCGGACAGCAGGTTGGCGAAGAAGTCGTTGGTGAGCGCGCCGACCCGGTCGGTGAGCACGCCGTGCTGCGCGCCACCGGCGTTCGCGCCGAGCGCCCGCATGCCGCCGACCAGGACGGTCATCTCGGGTGCGGTGAGGCCGAGCATGTACGCGCGGTCGACCAGGAGCGTCTCCGGCTGCAGCTTCTCGCCGGGGCGGACGTAGTTGCGGAAGCCGTCCGCGCGCGGCTCGAGCACCGCGAACGAGTCGACGTCGGTCTGCTCCTGCGTGGCGTCGGTGCGGCCCGGGTGGAACGGCACCGTCACGTCGAGCCCGGCGTCGCGGGCCGCCTTCTCGACGGCCGCGGAGCCCGCGAGCACGATCAGGTCGGCGAGCGAGATCCGCGCGCCGCCGGCCTCGTTGAACTCGCGCTGGATGCCCTCGAGGGTCTCCAGCACGGTCGCGAGCTGCTCCGGCTCGTTGACCGCCCAGCTGCGCTGCGGCTCGAGCCGGATGCGCGCACCGTTCGCACCGCCGCGCTTGTCGGTGGAGCGGAAGGTCGCGGCCGAGGCCCATGCCGTCGAGACGAGCTGGGCCACCGAGAGGCCCGAGCCGAGCACCTGCTCCTTCAGCGCGGCGACGTCCGCGTCGCCGACCAGCTCGTGGTCGACGGCCGGCACCGGGTCCTGCCACAGCTGCGGCTCCGGCACCCACGGACCGAGGTAGCGCGACACCGGACCCATGTCGCGGTGCAGCAGCTTGTACCAGGCCTTGGCGAACGCCAGCGCGAACTCGTTCGGGTTCTCCAGGAACCGCCGCGAGATCTTCTCGTACTCCGGGTCGAAGCGGAGCGCGAGGTCACTGGTGAGCATGGTCGGCTTGCGCTTCGGCGAGTCCGGCGTCGGGCCGGGGATGATGTCGTCCGCGTCCTTCGCGACCCACTGGTTCGCGCCGGCCGGGCTCTTGGTGAGCTCCCACTCGTAGCCGAAGAGGAGCTTGAAGAAGTCGTTGCTCCAGCGGGTCGGCGTCGTGGTCCACGTGACCTCCAGGCCCGAGGTGATCGTGTCGGCGCCCTTGCCGGACCCGAACGAGCTGCGCCAGCCCAGGCCCTGCTCCTCGATCGGGGCGCCCTCCGGCTCGGGGCCGACCAGGTCGGCGTCGCCGGCGCCGTGCGTCTTGCCGAACGTGTGGCCGCCGGCGATCAGCGCGACCGTCTCCTCGTCGTTCATCGCCATCCGGGCGAACGTGGCGCGGATGTCGCGGGCGGACGCCACCGGGTCCGGGTTGCCGTTCGGGCCTTCGGGGTTGACGTAGATCAGGCCCATCTGGACCGCGCCGAGCGGGTCGGAGAGGTCGCGCTCGCCGCTGTAGCGCTCGTCGCCGAGCCAGGTATCCTCCGGACCCCAGTAGATCTCCTCGGGCTCCCAGATGTCCGGACGGCCGAAGCCGAACCCGAACGTCGAGAAGCCCATGTCCTCGAGTGCCACGTTGCCGGCGTACACGAGCAGGTCGGCCCAGGAGAGCTTCTGGCCGTACTTCTGCTTGACCGGCCACAGCAGCCGCCGCGCCTTGTCCAGATTGGCGTTGTCCGGCCAGCTGTTGAGCGGTGCGAAGCGCTGGGCGCCCTCACCCGCGCCGCCGCGGCCGTCGTGGATCCGGTAGGTGCCGGCGGCGTGCCAGCTCATCCGGATGAACAGGCCGCCGTAGTGCCCGAAGTCCGCCGGCCACCAGTCCTGCGAGGTGTTGAGCACCTGGACGATGTCACGGCGCAGCTCGGCGAGGTCGAGCTTCTCGAACTCCTCCGCGTAGCTGAAGTCGGGCCCCAGCGGGCTGGCCTGCGGGCCGTTCTTGTGGAGCACCGAGAGGTCGAGCTGGTTGGGCCACCAGTCCTTGTTGGTGTGCGGCCGGCCGCCCGTCTTCGGGGTCGGCGAGTCGATGGCGGGGTTCTCGCTCTCGCTGCCGTGCGCGGCGGCGGAGTCGTGCATGACGGGGCAGCCGGCCTCGGCCTTCCGCTCCACGCCCTGCGGGTCGTTGCTCTCGGTCATGGGTTCTCGCGCTTCCTTCCAACGGGGTTCATCAGGGGGTCATCGGGGGAGATCAGGGGGTCATTGCGGTGAGCAGTCGGGGCACCGGCCCCAGTAGACGACCTCGGCCTCGTCGATCGTGAAGCCGTGGTCCTCGGACGCGGTCAGGCACGGGGTGTGGCCGACGGCGCAGTCGACGTCGGCGATCGCCCCGCAGGAGCGGCACACCACGTGGTGGTGGTTGTCGCCCACGCGCGCCTCGTACCGGGCGACCGCCCCGGACGGCTGGATGCGACGCACCAGCCCGGCGCCGCTGAGCGCGCGGAGGACGTCGTACACCGCCTGGTGCGAGACGTCCGCGAGCTCGGCGCGGGCGGCGCCGATGATCGACTCGGTGTCGGCGTGGGGCAGCCGGTGGACCGCGCCGAGCACCGCGACCCGGGGACGGGTCACGCGCAGGTCCGCCTCGCGGAGCATCCGCTCGAGGTCCGGCATCGTGGGCACGGCCTCACCCTTGCGCACTTTCTTGAATCATTCAAGATCAACGCGCCGGGAAGTACGCCGCGAACTCCAGCGGGCGGCTCACGTCCTGGTGGCGAGCGGCCCGACCGGCCGTGCCGTGGGGCCCGGAAGCCCGCCGAACGGAAGTCCGGTCCGGTGCTCGGTGAGCGGCTGAGCAGAAACGTAGGCCGCGGTTCAGACTTCGCGCTGGCCGAGGCCTCGAACTCGGCGGGCAAGCGCATGGAGAACGGCGGCGAGCATCAGTCCGACCAACGCGAGCGCGGCGAACACGAGAAGCACGTTGCCGGCGAGCGCAGGCAGGGACATGCCCGTCGGGTTCTCCCACGGTGACACCAACCCCATCCGGTGAGGCAGCGGGGGATCTTGGGACCTCTGGTCTTGTTCAATCCAGGGCAAGGGCCACCCGAGGTTGATGCTCCCCAGGTCGTGACGAGTCCTTGCCAGGTCACGGTCCTCGAGAGCGGCGCAACCCACAAGCGCGATCGACAAGAGGAAGACGAACGGACGCCGAAAGCTGCGTAGATCGTGAGCCAACGATGGCGTGGCCTCCCTCGCCTGATACCTCCTGCGCAGTCGTGACAGCCATGGTGCCAGCCCGGTGCCGACGCGCGACCAGGGACATTCCGGTCTCTCCAAGCGCGCCGTCCACGCAACCGGCTGCGGATTCTGGACCCGCAGACGACCATCAACTGCAGCATTGCGGACGGGGCCCCGATCGTGTTCGTGCCCGGCCCGTACGCGTAAGGCAAACGACCCGGCTGGCGACGCTGGGCATACCGGGCGACCACCGAGGGCCCGACGCTATCCGCAACGAGGGCGGGACGGGAGCGCCTCGAGGGTGTCACCTGTTGCTACTCGACGATGGGGTACTCCACCCAGCCGCCGAGGTCGGGGAGTGGTACTCGGGCCCGCACCGCCTTCCGGGTCCGGCGGCGCATGGCCCGGGCCTCGTCCCCGGCCCGGGCGGCCTCGTCGACCAGCGACACGGCGACCCGGTGAGGTGGGTTCTTCGGGTGCCGTGGTGGCGACAGATGAAGGCCAGACCGTCGACCACCTCCTCCAGTCGTTCCAAGGCCTCGATCCAGGGGCGAGCGCCGTGGCGTGGCGGGTCCGTCGACTCACCTCGGCGGCGACGACGACGGCGGGACGGATGCGGGTGACGAGTTCGGCCGCGTGGAGTGCAACTACGCCGCGGAGTGCGTGGCCGGCGAGGAGATACACGCCGAGGAACGGCGGGTCGGCCACCACCAACAGCCACCGGGACGGTGCGTGCGGGATGACATGCAGCCAGCGTCGGCACTCTGGCGGCAACCAGAGCCGTCCACCGGCGATCCGCGGCTGCGGCCGGCCCGTCGTCGGGGGAGCGCCCGACTGCGGCCCTCCGGGAGGGCCGCAAGGATGATCCAGAGCTGGTCGGGGGCGACGAACTCGGCCTGCCAGGTACCGGTCGACAGGGGGCCGACGCGCAGTCGTCCGCTGGCGTCACCGATGTCAAGTGCAGGTAGGTGAACGTGTCGGCGGGAGTGGCGTCCCTGCCCGATCAGCAGTGCCCGGGGTCGGATCGCCCCGGGCGGAGGCGTGTCCCGACGGACGCCCGCCGCGGCGCCCAGCGGCGCCGCGGTAGTCGGAGGCGCGCCGTGCTCGGCGGATGCGCGGCGCGAGGGCCACGCCCAGGGCCCCAGCCCACCAGCGCCCGGCCCGGCACCGGACCCCATCCGATCCGGTGCCGGCCGGTGCCGGGGGCACCTGATCGCTCTCGGTCCGGGCCGGAGGCGATGCCGGCGCACGAAGCCGGCGACGGTCGTCCGGGGCCATCCGAGCGGGCGTCCGAGCCGGGGTCCCGATGACCTCGGTTCCGCGGACTGGCCCGTGGACAGTCGGGCGGATGGTCTCGGCATCGCTACCGGGGCTACCGGGGCTACTGGGCCGGGCCCGGTCGTCGGATCCGCTGGAAGACCCGGCACCTTCGACACACACGAAAGGGCACCTGCCCCGGTTTCCGGGGCAAGTGCCCTTCTCAACGTGTCCGAGGGGGGACTTGAACCCCCACGCCCTAATACGGGCACTAGCACCTCAAGCTAGCGCGTCTGCCAATTCCGCCACCCGGACGAGTGCGGGTGGAACAGTAGCAAAAGCAGGGCCTAACCTCCGCATCGGCACCGGTGTTGCGGCGGTGACATGCTGGGGCCATGACGGAGCCGACGAAGGACCCGACTGTGGACCCGGACGCCGACCCGACCACCGAGGTCGTGGACCTGTGCCGCGAGCTGATCCGGATCGACACCTCCAACTACGGGGACCAGGAGGGTCCGGGGGAGCGGAAGGCCGCCGAGTACGTCGCCACGCTGCTCGACGAGGTGGGAATCTCGTCGAACCTGTACGAGTCGTCGCCGGGCCGGACGTCGGTGATCGCGCAGTGGGGCGGCCCCTCGTCGGGCGGCGACGGGCTGCTGCTGCACGGCCACCTGGACGTCGTACCGGCGGCCGCCGAGGACTGGCAGGTCGACCCGTTCTCCGGGGAGATCCGGGACGGCTACGTCTGGGGCCGCGGGGCCGTGGACATGAAGGACTTCGACGCGATGCTGCTGTCCGTGGTCCGGGCGCGGCAGCGGTCGGGTCGGGTGCCGTCCCGCCCGATCACGTTGTGCTTCACGGCGGACGAGGAGGCCGGTGGACACCAGGGCGCCCAGGTGCTGGTCGAGCAGCACGCGGAGGAGCTCGAGCACTGCACGGAGGCGGTCGGCGAGGTCGGTGGCTTCAGCGCGACCGTCCGCGGCCGGCGGATCTACCTGATCGAGGCCGCCGAGAAGGGCATGGCCTGGATGCGGTTGACCGCCCGGGGCCGCGCCGGCCACGGGTCGATGATCAACCCGGAGAACGCCGTCACGACGCTGGCAGCGGCCGTGGCCCGGATCGGCGCCCACGAGTGGCCGGTGCGGCTGACCCCGGCGATGCGCACCCTGCTCGCCGCCGTCGGCGAGCTCGCCGGCGAGGAGGCGACGCCCGACAACGCCGAGGCGCTGGTCGCGGAGTTCGGGGGAGCGGCGCGGATGCTCGGCGCGGCGATCCGCAACACCGTCAACCCGACGATGCTCGGCGCCGGCTACAAGGTGAACGTCGTCCCGACCGAGGCCACCGCGCACGTCGACGGCCGGTTCCTGCCGGGGTACGAGGACGAGTTCTTCGCCACGCTCGCGGAGCTGGTCGGCGAGGGCATCTCGATCGACTACGTGAGCAACCAGCCGCCGTGGGAGACGCCGTACGACGGCGAGCTCGTCGATGCGATGACCCGGTCCCTCCTCGCGGAGGACCCGGACGCGGTCGTGGCGCCGTACCTGATGAGCGGCGGCACGGACGCCAAGCACTTCCGCAAGCTCGGCATGCGGTCCTACGGGTTCGCGCCGTTGCGGCTGCCCGCCGACCTGGACTTCACCGCGCTCTTCCACGGCGTCGACGAGCGGGTCCCCGTGGACGCCCTGGAGTTCGGGGCGCGGGTGTTCGACCGCTTCCTCGACGACGTCTGACCCGGCCGCCCGGAGGGGCGCGGATTGGTCACCAACCGCACGTCCCCGGCGTGATTTCGCGCGGTTGGTGACCAAACCGCACGCATCCGCGGCGTTATGTCAGGCGGTCCGGACGGCGCGGATGATCTTGCGACGCAGGATGACCCGCCGCGTGCCGTCGGCGGCGATGCGCACCCGGTCCAGCTCCCAGCCACCGTGCTCGGCGCGCTCGACGAGCAGCTTGGTGACCACGGTGCGGGGGAACTCCCGGGAGAAGGTGACCTTCTCGAACTCCCACTCCACCCCTCGAGCGGGTGGACGTCGCCACGCACGGGTCATGCTGCCTCCTCGCTACCGCGACCCCTGGGACCGGGTCGAGTACGCCCTCATTCTGCCGACACGTCGTCGAGCGCGGCGATGATCTCATCCGGAAGCGTCAGCTCCTCGACCCCGAGTGCGCCGCGGAGCTGGGCGGCGGTCCGGGCGCCGAGGATCGGCGCGGTCACGCCCGGCCGGTCGCGCACCCAGGTGACGGCGACCTCCAGCGCGGTCCAGCCGAGGCCGTCGGCGGCCCGGGCGACCGCCTCGACGATGCCGGCCGACCGGTCGTCGAGGTAGGCGTTCACGAAGTTCGCGAAGTGTGAGGACGCGGCGCGCGAGTCCGACGGGGTGCCGGTCCGGTACTTGCCGGTGAGGACGCCACGGCCCAGCGGCGACCAGGCGAGCACGCCGAGGCCGAGTGCGGTGGCGGCCGGCAGCACCTCGTGCTCGACGGCGCGGTTGAGCAGCGAGTACTCCACCTGCGTCGACGCCAGCGGCGTGCGGCCGGGCACCGCCCGCTGCCAGGTGGCGGCCTGCGCGGTCTGCCACCCGGAGTAGTTCGAGACACCGACGTACGCCACTCGTCCGCTCTGCACGGCGGTGTCGAGCGCGGCGAGGGTCTCCTCGACCGGCGTCTCGTCGGACCAGATGTGCACCTGCCACAGGTCGACGTGGTCGGTCCCCAGCCGGCGGAGCGACGCGTCGAGGGTGGTGAGCAGGTGACCGCGGGACGTGTTGTACTCCCGCGAGCCACGGCGGGCAGTGATCCCGGCCTTGGTCGCCAGCACGATGTCGTCGCGCGCGACGACGTCGCCGATCAGGGTGCCGATGAGCTCCTCGGACGCCCCGTTGCCGTACCCGGCCGCGGTGTCGACCAGGGTGCCTCCCGCCTCGGCGAACGCGACCAGCTGGTCCCGGGCCTCGTGCTCGTCGGTGTCCCGTCCCCACGTCATCGTGCCGAGGCCCAGCCGGGACACCGTCAGGCCGGTCGCGCCGACTCGCCGCTGCTGCATGGCGCCAAGGTAGTCGGCGACGCTGCGGAGGGGCGCCCCGGCACGCCCATGGCCGGGTCGTAGGATTCCAGCCCGTGGTGGACTACCTCCAGGCGATCGTCCTCGGCATCATCCAGGGTCTCACCGAGTTCCTCCCGATCTCCAGCAGCGCGCACCTGCGGATCCTGCCCGAGGTCTTCGGCTGGGGTGATCCGGGCGCCGCGTTCACGGCCGTGATCCAGATCGGCACCGAGCTGGCGGTGCTGCTGTACTTCTGGCGCGACATCTGGCGGATCGCCGCGATGTGGCTGAGGTCGCTCTTCAAGGCGGAGTACCGCGGCCACCTCGACGCCCGGATGGGCTGGTTCATCATCTTCGGCTCGGTGCCGATCGTCGTGCTCGGCGTCCTGTTCCAGGACACGATCAAGAGCGAGTTCCGCAGCCTGTGGCTGATCGGTACGACGCTGATCGTCGGCGGCCTCGTGCTCGGGCTCGCGGACCGCGTCGGCAGCACCGACAAGACGCTGAAGCAGCTCAGCCTCCGCGACGCGCTCCTCATGGGCGTCGCCCAGGCGTTCGCGCTGATCCCGGGCGTCTCCCGCTCCGGCGCGACGCTGTCGATGGGCCGGTTCCTCGGCTACGAGCGCGAGACCGCGACCCGCTACGCGTTCCTGCTCGCCATCCCGGCGGTCATCGGCGCCGGCGTCTTCGAGCTCAAGGACGTCCCGGACGGCGACAACCTGTACGGCTGGGGTCCGACGATCCTCGCCACGGTGGTCTCGTTCGCGATCGGGTACGCCGCGATCGCGTGGCTGCTGCGGTACGTCTCGACGCACTCGTACACGCCGTTCGTGGTCTACCGGATCGCGCTCGGCGCGGCGACGCTGCTGCTGGTCGCCACCGGAGCGATCGCGGCGTAGCCGGTGGCGGTCACAGCCAGCCGGACCTCTTGAACATCACCCACAGCCCGGCGGCCACGACCGCCATCAGCGTCAGCGCGTACGGGTAGCCGTAGGTCCAGCCGAGCTCCGGCATGTGCCGGAAGTTCATGCCGTAGACCCCGGCGATCAGCGTCGGCACGACCACCAGCGCGGCGCCCGCCGAGATCTTGCGCATGTCGTCGTTCTGCTGGACCGAGACCTGTGCCAGGTACGCGTCGAAGGCCGTCGACAGCAGCCCGTCGAGCGAGTCGACGGTCTCCGCCGCCCGCGCCAGGTGGTCGGCGACGTCGCGGAAGAACGGCGTCGCCTCCTCGGGTACGACGGGCACGTCCCGGCTCGTCAACCGCAGCAGCGGGTCCCGCAGCGGCAGCACCGCCCGGCGTACCTCGGCCAGCTCGCGCTTGAGCACGTAGATGCGTGCGGAGTCGTTGGTGCGGTCGTCGGAGAAGACCGAGGTCTCGATCTCGTCCACGTCGACGACCAGCTCGTCGACCACGTCGAGGTACTCGTCCACGACCCGGTCCAGCACGGCGTACAGGACTCCTCCGGGGCCGTGCCCGAGCATGCTCTGGCTCGCCTCCAGTGCCTCGCGCGCCGAGTGCAGCTCGTTGCCCTCCCCGTGCCGCACGGTGACCACGAAGTCGCCTCCGACGAACATCGCGATCTCGCCGGTCTCGACAGCGTCGTTCTCGTCGACGTACCAGAGGGTCTTGAGGATCACGAAGATCGTGCCGTCGAAGCGCTCCAGCTTGGGCCGCTGGTGCGCCTTCACGGCGTCCTCGACCGCGAGCGGGTGGAGCCCGAAGACCTCGGCCACCTCGTGCACCTCGTCCGGGCTCGGGTCGTGCAGCCCGATCCAGACGAAGCCGCCGTCGGCGTCGGCCTTCGCGCGCAGCTCGCGCCAGTCGGTGCCGACCTCGACCCGCTTCCCGTCGCGGTACAGCGCGCAGTCGACGATCACATGGTCACCGTAGTCCCACACGCGGTCATCTACAGTCGCCGCCATGGCAACCGTGATCCTCGTCCGCCACGGTCGGACGACGGCCAACGCCTCCGGCACGCTGGCCGGCCGCCTCCCCGGGGTCCGTCTCGACGACACCGGGGCGGCGCAGGCCGCGCGGACCGGCGAGCGGCTGGCCCCGGTGCCGCTGGCCGCGGTGGTCACCAGCCCGCTCGAGCGGTGCCGGCAGACCGCGAAGGCGATCGTGACGGCCCACCCGGGGTCGCCGCGGCTCGCCACGGAGCGCGGGATCACCGAGTGCGACTACGGTGACTGGTCCGGGCGGCCGCTCCGGGAGCTCGCCAAGGAGAAGCTGTGGTCGCTGGTGCAGACGCAGCCGTCCGCGGCGGTGTTCCCGAACGGCGAGGCGATGACCGCCATGCAGGCCCGCGCGGTGGCCGCCGTACGGCGCCTCGACGCGGCGTTCGAGGCCGAGCACGGCGCGGGCGCGGTGTGGGTCGCGGTCAGCCACGGCGACGTCATCAAGTCGGTGCTCGCCGACGCGCTCGGGATGCACCTGGACCTGTTCCAGCGGCTGCACGTCGACCCGGCGTCGATCTCGATCGTCCGCTACACGTCGAGCCGGCCGTACGTGCTCGCCTCCAACACGCACTCCGGGGACCTGTCCTGGCTGGCGCCGCCCGTGAAGAACCCGAAGAAGAGGTCGCGAGGCAGGGCCGCGACCGACGCCGTGGTCGGCGGTGGGGCCGGTCCTTCCGCGACCGCCTAGGGTTTGCAGCATGCCAGTCGTCCACGGATTCGACCCGCCCGAGCGGTTCGTCGCCGGCACCGTCGGGCCCCCGGGCCAGCGCACGTTCTTCCTCCAGGCGCGGACGGGCACCCGGATCGTCAGCGTCGCGCTGGAGAAGCAGCAGGTGCAGGCGCTCGCCGAGCGGATCGACGAGCTGCTCGACGAGGTGATGGCCAGCGAGCAGAACGAGGCGATGATCCCGGCGGTGGCCCCGCTCGGCCTGGACGACTCCGACCCGCTGGAGCAGCCGATCGAGGAGGAGTTCCGCGCCGGCACGATGACGCTCTCGTGGGACCCCGCCGACGAGCGCGTCGTGATCGAGGTGTTCCCGTACACCGAGGCGGCCGTCGTGACCCCCGAGCAGGTCGACGAGGACTTCGAGGAGCCGGAGCCCGACGAGGTGTTCCTCGTCCGCATCCCCGCCGGCACGGCGCGGGCGTTCGTCAAGCGCTCCGAGCAGGTGCTCGAGGCCGGTCGCCCCAGCTGCCCGTTCTGTGGCAACCCGATCGACCCCGACGGCCACCTGTGCGTGCGGGCCAACGGCTTCCGGCGACGGGACCCGTGACCACGACACCGGACCTGATGGAGGGCGAGCTCGTCCTCCACGGCCGGATCATGCCCGCCTCCAACGCCACCTTCGTCGGCGAGATCGACTGCGTCCGGGTCGTCTACAAGCCGGTCGCCGGGGAGCGCCCGCTGTGGGACTTCCCGGACGGGACGCTCGCCGACCGGGAGCGCGCGGCGTACCTGCTCTCCGAGGAGCTCGGGTGGAACGTCGTCCCCGAGACCTGGCTGCGCGACGGCCCGCACGGGCGCGGCATGGTGCAGCGCTGGCAGGAGCCGGACGAGGAGCAGGTCGCCGTGACGCTGGTGCCCGAGGGCGAGGTGCCGGCGGGGTGGAAGCACGTGTTCGACGGCCTCGACGGCCAGGACCGGCCGATCTCGCTGATCCACGAGGACACCGACGCGCTGCGCCGGATGGCGGTCTTCGACGTCGTCGTCAACAACGCCGACCGCAAGGGCGGGCACGTGCTGGAGATGTCCGACGGGCACCGGTACGGCGTCGACCACGGCGTCACCTTCCACACCGACCACAAGCTGCGCACGGTGCTGTGGGGCTGGCTGGGGGAGGAGCTGCTGCCCGACGAGGTGGCCGCGGTGCGGCGCGTCGCCGCCGAGGTGCGCGGTCGCCTGGGCGATGTCCTCGCCGACCACCTGAGCGACCTCGAGATCGAGGCGCTGGCGCGTCGCTGCGAGCGACTGGCCGCGAAGGCCGTGATGCCGGCGCCGCGCGGTGAGTGGCCCGCGATCCCGTGGCCGCCGTTCTGAGGCGTCTGGATAGTCTTCCCGCATGCGTGCCTGGCCGTTCCCGGACATCCCGACCCTGCCCGTCGCGGGTCCGCCGGTCGTACTGCACGACACGGCCTCGCGCGGCCGCGTGACCACGGCGCCGGACGGGCCGGCGCGGATGTACGTCTGCGGGATCACGCCGTACGACGCGACCCACCTGGGCCACGCGGCGACGTACGTCGCGTTCGACCTGCTGAACCGCGCCTGGCGCAACGCCGGCCACGACGTCGTCTATGTCCAGAACGTCACCGACGTCGACGACCCGCTGCTCGAGCGCGCTACCAAGGTCAAGGTCGACTGGGTGGAGCTCGCCGAGCGCGAGACGGAGCTGTTCCGCCAGGACATGGCGGCGCTGCGGGTGGTCCCGCCGGACCACTACATCGGCGCCGTCGAGTCGATCCCGCTCGTCATCGAGCTGATCGAGCGGCTCGACGCGGCGGGCGCGATCTACCGGGTCGAGGACGACCTCTACTTCTCGGTGACCGCCGACCCGGCGTTCGGCGCGGAGTCGGGGTGGACCCGGGAGCAGATGCTCGAGATCTACCCCGAGCGCGGCGGCGACCCCGACCGCCCCGGGAAGAAGGACCCGCTCGACTGCGTCGTGTGGCGCGGCCGCCGCGAGGGTGAGCCGTCCTGGGAGAGCCCGTGGGGCCCCGGCCGTCCCGGCTGGCACGTCGAGTGCACGGCGATCGCCCAGGAGCACCTCGGCGGCGCGTTCGACGTCCAGGGCGGCGGCAGCGACCTCGTCTTCCCGCACCACGAGATGTGCGCCGGCCATGCCCAGGTCGCGGTGCCGGGCACCCCGTTCGCCCAGGTCTACAGCCACGGCGGGATGGTCGGGTACGACGGCGAGAAGATGTCGAAGTCCCGCGGCAACCTGGTCTTCGTCTCCGCGCTCCGCAACAGCGACATCGACCCGATGGCGATCCGTCTCGCGCTGCTGCGGCACCACTACCGCTCCGACTGGGAGTGGACCGACGACCAGCTCTGGACCGCCGTCGACGACGTCGACCGCTGGCGGCGCGCGCTCTCGCTCGGATCGGGCGCCCCGGCGGCCCCGGTCGTCGAGGAGGTCCTGGCCGCCCTCGCCGACGACCTCGACGCGCCGCGCGCCGTCGCGGCCGTCGACCGCTGGGTCGCCAGCACCCTCGGCACCGACGGCCTCGCCGACACCAGCGACCCCGACGCCGCAGGGGAGATGCTCCGGCTCCTCGACGCCGCCCTCGGCCTGGCCATCTGGATGCGCTGAGCCGCTCCGCCCCCCGCCGTCCGCAACCGGGCGGTTGATGCGGATTGGTCACCAACCGCGCGTCGGAGCCGTCCCGGCGTGCGGTTGGTGACCAATCCGCGACCTACGGGCGCGGGTCAGTCCTCGTCGCGCCGCCGCTTGAGGTACCGCTCGAACTCCCGGGCGATCGCCTCGCCGGTGGCCTCGGGGAGGTCGGTGGTGTCCCGGGTCTCCTCGAGTGCGCGCACGTAGTCCGCGACGTCCTCGTCCTCCTCGGCGAGCTCATCGACGCCGCGCTCCCAGGCCCGGGCGTCCTCGGGGAGGTCGCCGAGCGGGATCGACGCCTCGAGGAGGTCCTCGAGCTGGCCGAGCAGGGCCAGCGTGGCCTTCGGGCACGGCGGCTGGGCGACGTAGTGGGGCACCGCGGCCCAGTACGAGACCGCCGGGATGTCGAGCTGCACGCAGGCGTCCTGGAAGACGCCGACGATGCCGGTGGGGCCCTCGTACGTCGACTGCTCGAGCTTGAGCCGGTCGACCAGGTCGGGCTCGGTGGCGGTGCCCGTCACCGGGATCGGCCGGGTGTGCGGGGTGTCCGCGAGCAGCGCGCCGAGGGTCACCACCAGCGTGCCGCCGAGGTCGTCGCACGCGGCGAGCAGCTCCGCGCAGAACTGCCGCCACCGCATGCTCGGCTCGATGCCGCGCACCAGGATCACGTCGCGGTCGAGCTCCGGGGGAGAGGCGATCGAGATGCTGGTCGTCGGCCAGGTGATGCGCCGGTGGCCCAGCGCGTCGGAGCCGACCACGGGCCGGTTCACCTGGAAGTCGTAGAAGTCCTCGGGATCGACCGCGCCGACGGTGCGGGCGCCCCACACCCGGCCCAGGTGGTCGACGACCGCGGAGGCGGCGTCGGCGGCGTCGTTCCAGCCCTCGAAGGCGGCGATGACGATCGGGTCCACCAGGTCGGCGACGTCCTCCAGTTCGATCACCTCTCCAAGCGTAGTCGCCGCGTGGATTTCCGGGCCGGACGCGCCCGATGTCACGATCTGGGAATCCGGTCCATCCCGTGGACAGGGTTCCTACGCTGGACCAGCCGAGAGGAGAACCCGTTGTCCCAGTCGCCGACGGCCGACCCGCAGTGGCGGCCCGATGTCACCGACGAGCTCACCCGCACCCTGGGTGAGCGGATCATGGTGATGGACGGCGCCATGGGCACGGCGATCCAGCGCGACCGCCCGGACGAGGCGGGCTACCGCGGCGAGCGGTTCGCCGACTGGCCCCGCGACCTGGTCGGCAACAACGACCTCCTCACGCTGACCCAGCCCGAGATCATCGCGGGGATCCACCGCGAGTACCTCCAGGCCGGCGCCGACATCATCGAGACCAACACGTTCAACGCGAACTCGGTCTCCCTCGCCGACTACGGCCTGGAGGAGCTGGGCTACGAGCTGAACCTGGAGGCCGCCCGGCTCGCCCGCCGCGAGGCGGACGCCGTCGCGACGCCGGACCGGCCGCGGTACGTCGCCGGCGCGCTCGGTCCGACCACGCGCACCGCGTCGATCTCGCCCGATGTCAACGACCCGGCCGCGCGCAACGTCGACTACCGGCAGCTGGTCGCGGCGTACTTCGACGCCGCCCGGGGACTCGTCGACGGCGGCGCCGACCTGCTCGTCATCGAGACGGTCTTCGACACGCTCAACGCGAAGGCGGCGATCTTCGCGGTCGAGGAGCTGTTCGAGTCGGCGGGCCGGCGCTGGCCCGTGATCGTCTCCGGCACCATCACCGATGCGTCCGGCCGCACGCTGTCCGGACAGACGACCGAGGCGTTCTGGAACTCGGTGCGGCACGTCCGCCCGCTGGCGGTCGGCCTCAACTGCGCCCTCGGCGCCAAGGAGATGCGGCCCTACATCGCGGAGATGTCGCGGATCGCCGACACGTTCGTCTCCTGCTACCCCAACGCCGGCCTGCCCAACGCGTTCGGCGAGTACGACGAGGCCGCGGAGGAGACCGCCGCGGTGATCGGCGAGTTCGCCGCGGCGGGATTCGTGAACCTGGTCGGCGGCTGCTGCGGCACCACCCCCGCCCACATCGCCGCGATCGCGCAGGCGGTCGAGGGCAGGGAACGCCGCGCCGTACCCGAGGTCGCGCCCGCGATGCGCCTCGCCGGGCTCGAGCCGTTCACGCTCGACCGCGCCAGCCTGTTCGTCAACGTCGGCGAGCGCACGAACATCACCGGCTCGGCCCGGTTCCGCAACCTGATCAAGGCCGGCGACTACGACACCGCCCTCTCCGTCGCCGCCCAGCAGGTCGAGAGCGGCGCGCAGGTCATCGACGTCAACATGGACGAGGGCATGATCGACGGCGTCGCCGCGATGGACCGCTTCTTGAAGCTCATCGCCTCCGAGCCCGACATCTGCCGGGTCCCGGTGATGGTCGACTCCTCGAAGTGGGAGGTCATCGAGGCCGGCCTGCGCAACGTCCAGGGCAAGCCGATCGTGAACTCGATCTCGCTCAAGGAGGGCGAGGAGAAGTTCGTCGAGCAGGCCCGGCTCTGCCGCCGGTACGGCGCCGCGGCCGTCGTGATGGCCTTCGACGAGGACGGCCAGGCCGACAACCTCGAGCGCCGCAAGGCGATCTGCGAGCGGGCCTACCGGATCCTGGTCGACGAGGTCGGCTTCCCGGCCGAGGACATCATCTTCGACCCCAATGTCTTCGCGGTCGCGACCGGCATCGAGGAGCACGCGTCGTACGGCCTGGACTTCATCGAGGCGACCCGCTGGATCAAGGCGAGCCTGCCGGGGGCCAAGGTCTCGGGCGGGATCTCCAACGTCAGCTTCTCCTTCCGCGGCAACAACCCCGTGCGCGAGGCGATCCACGCGGTGTTCCTCTACCACGCGATCGCGGCCGGGCTGGACATGGGCATCGTGAACGCCGGCGCCCTGGCGGTCTACGACGAGGTCGAGCCCGAGCTGCGCGGGCGGATCGAGGACGTGGTCCTGAACCGCCGGGCCGACGCCGCCGAGCGGCTGCTGGAGATTGCCGAGAGCCACAACCGCACCGGCGACGAGGCGGAGGCGGCCGCGGAGGAGTGGCGCTCGCTCCCGGTCGGGCAGCGCATCACCCATGCGCTGGTGAAGGGCATCGACGGGTTCGTCGAGGACGACACCGAGGAGCTCCGCCAGGAGATCGCGGCGCGCGGCGGACGCCCGATCGAGGTGATCGAGGGCCCGCTGATGGACGGCATGAACGTCGTCGGCGACCTGTTCGGCGCCGGCAAGATGTTCCTCCCGCAGGTCGTGAAGTCCGCGCGGGTGATGAAGAAGGCCGTCGGCTACCTGATCCCGTTCATCGAGCAGGAGAAGCTCGACAACCCGGAGTTCGCCACCGCCAAGGAGACCAACGGCACCATCGTGATGGCGACGGTCAAGGGCGACGTCCACGACATCGGCAAGAACATCGTCGGCGTGGTCCTGCAGTGCAACAACTTCGAGGTGATCGACCTCGGGGTGATGGTGCCGGCGCAGAAGATCCTCGACACCGCGGCCGAGATCGGCGCCGACGCGATCGGGCTCTCGGGGCTGATCACGCCCTCGCTGGACGAGATGGTCAACGTCGCCTCCGAGATGGAGCGCCGGGGCTTCGAGATCCCGCTGCTGGTCGGCGGCGCCACGACCTCGCGGGCCCACACCGCCGTGAAGGTGGACGGCAGGTACGGCGGGCCGGTCGTCTGGGTCAAGGACGCCTCCCGGTCCGTGCCGACGCTCGCCGCGCTGCTGAGCGACGCCCAGCGGCCCAAGCTGCTGGCCGAGGTCGCCGCCGACTACGACGCGCTCCGGGAGCGGCACGCCGCCAAGCACGACCGTCCGCTGCTCTCCTTGGACCAGGCGCGCGCGAACCGGACCCCGATCGACTGGAGCGGCTACGAGCCGCCCGCGCCGCGCCGGCCCGGCACCCACGTGCTCGCCGGCTACGACCTCGCGGAGCTGCGCGAGTACATCGACTGGCAGCCGTTCTTCAACGCGTGGGAGATGAAGGGCAGGTTCCCCGACATCCTCAACAACCCCACGACGGCGGAGGCCGCGCGCCCGCTGTACGAGGACGCGCTGGCGATGCTCGACCGCATCGTCGACGAGGGGTGGCTGACCGCCAACGCCGTGCTCGGGTTCTTCCCGGCGAGCGCCGTCGGTGACGACATCGAGCTCTACACCGACGACACCCGCACCGAGGTGCTGACCACGCTGCACAACCTGCGCCAGCAGGGGGAGCACCGCGCGGGCGTGCCGAACCGGTCCCTGGGCGACTTCGTCGCACCCCGGGAGACCGGCCTCGCCGACCACGTCGGCGCGTTCGCCGTCACCGCCGGCCTGGGCGCCCAGGAGCGGATCGCGGCGTTCAAGAAGGAGAACGACGACTACTCCGCCATCATGCTCGAGGCGCTGGCCGACCGGCTCGCGGAGGCGTTCGCGGAGCGGCTGCACCAGCGGGTCCGCACGGAGTTCTGGGGTCACGCCGCGGACGAGTCGCTCTCGAACGACGACCTGATCGCCGAGCGGTACACCGGCATCCGGCCCGCTCCGGGCTACCCGGCCTGCCCGGAGCACACCGAGAAGCGCACGCTCTGGGAGCTGCTGGACGTGGAGGCGGCCACCGGCATCGAGCTCACCGAGAGCATGGCGATGTGGCCGGGCGCCGCGGTGTCCGGCTGGTACTTCTCGCACCCGCAGTCGCAGTACTTCGTGGTCGGTCGGCTGGACCGCGACCAGGTCGCCGACTACGCCGAGCGGAAGGGCTGGACCCTGGCGGAGGCCGAGCGGTGGCTGTCCGCGAACCTCGGCTACGACCCCGATGACTGAGCGGTCGGGTGGGCGGGGCACGCTGCCCCGCGCCGTGCTGTGGGACATGGACGGCACGCTGGTCGACACCGAGCCGTACTGGATCCGGACCGAGTACGAGATGGCCGAGCGGTACGGCGGGACGTGGACCGACGCCAACGCCATGGACCTGGTCGGCAACGACCTGCGCGTCTCGGCGGCGTACATCCAGGAGCACATGGGGATCGACCTCGGGATCGACGAGATCGTCGAGGAGCTCCTGGACGGCGTGGTGCGCAAGGTCGAGGAAAAGGTGCCGTGGCGGCCCGGCGCGGTCGAGCTCGTCGAGCGGGTCCGCGCCGGGGGGATCCCGTGCGCGCTGGTGACGATGTCGTACGCCCGCTTCGTCGCACCCATCCTGGCGCAGCTGCCGCCGGAGACGTTCCGGGTCGTGGTGACCGGCGACCGGGTGGAGCAGGGCAAGCCGCACCCCGAGCCGTACCTGACCGCGGCCGCCGCCCTCGGCCTGCGCGCCGCGGACTGCCTGGCCATCGAGGACTCCAACACCGGCGCCAAGTCCGCGGAGGCGGCCGGCTGCCTGGTGCTCGTGGTGGAGAACCACGTGCCGGTGCTCCCGACCGAGCGCCGGGTCTTCGCCGACACGCTGGCGGGCATCGACCTCGCCGAGGTGTGGGCCACGGGTGACTAGTCCATGACTAGTCACCCGACTAGTCATCGGACGGAGAAGGTCCTAGTACCACCGGACAATGGTGCAGTGTCCGCCCGGTGCCGGAGGATTCATGTCATCCGGGGGGTCACTCACCCTGGTTCCGAAGGAAGCAGGTTCGATGATCGTCCGACGCGGCCCCGCCATCGTGCTCAGCCTCGTGCTGAGTGCAGCGGCCCTGTCAGTGGCTCCCGCCCTGGCAAAGGATGGCGGGGCTGCGAAGGACGTCGACCGCGACCAGTGCGACCCGAGCTCGGTGTCCCGCGCCAAGCTCAAGGTCGAGCAGGTCGACGGCAACAACAGCCGGCTTCAGGTCACGGGCACCGTGTGGAGCGACGACAGCGACGTGTGGGCCTGGCGGCTCAAGCACGAGGGTGAGGTCTCCGACGACGGGCGGGCCCGCGGCAGCGAGAACTCCGACCTGAGCTTCCGCGTGGTGCGGACGATGTTCAACCTCCCGGGCACTGACGACGTGGTGTTCCGCGCCGAGAACCTGCGCACCGGCGAGGTCTGTCGCGCCACCGTCTCCTACTGAGGTAGATGGGGCCTATCCTGTCCGGACCCCAGCGAAAGGTCCGACGGTTGAGACTGCTCCGCAGCCCCGTGGCGCTGTTCCTCACCATCGGGATCCTCACTGCTGCCGGCATCATCGTGGGGACCAACGTCCTCGCCGACCGGGCGGCCGCTGACGAGGCGATCTCCGAGGCCCGCGACACCACCCAGCTGCTCGCCCAGTCGGTGGTCGCACCGGAGTTCCCGCCGCGGGCCGTCCACCTCAGGCCCGAGAACGCGACCCAGTACCTCATCCAGCTCGAGAAGTTCGACTCCGAAGTCCAGGCCCGGCTGCTGAAGACGGATCGCCCGTACCGGATCAACATCTGGTCCGCCAACGGGCGGTTGATCTACACCAGCCAGCTCGACGTGCTCTTCGAGGACCTCTTCAAGAACGGTTCGTCGGGGCAGCCGTCGCTGACCCTCGACGACGAGCAGCGCCGCATCCTGCGCAAGGGGGGCGTCGGGTCGGAGATCGCGGACCCGAGCCGGCCCGAGGACCTGGCCGCGGGCGGCACCGAGGGCATGGTCCGCATCTACACCCGCTTCGTCACGACCGACCGCGGCTCTCCCAGCGTCGCGGACCAGCGCGCTGCGGGTCGGCCCGTCCTGTTCGAGGCCTACTTCCCGGTCGCCGACCTCACCAAGCGGCGGGCGCAGATCTTCGACGCGTTCTTCTGGATCACCGCGGGCGCCCTGGTCCTGCTGATCGCCGTCGCGACCGCGATCCTGGCGGGCCTGACGCGCGAGCTGCGGAAGACGGCGGCCGAGCGCGAACGTCTCCTCGTCTCCGCGATGGACGCGTCGGACGCCGAACGCCGCCGGATCGCCCGGGACCTGCACGACAGCGTGGTGCAGGACCTCGCCGGCACGGCGTTCTCCGTCAGCGCCCTCGCCCGCGTCCCCGACCTGCCGGACGAGTCCCGCGAGACGCTCGACACCGCCGGCTCGTCGCTGCGGACGAGCCTGAAGTCGCTTCGCTCGCTGCTCGCCGAGATCCACCCGCCCGACCTCAGCGCCGACGGGCTGCCCGCGGCGCTCGCGGACCTGATCGCGCCCGCCGGCACGTTGGGCATCCAGGCCTCGGCGACCGTGGAGGGCGCGGAGACGGCGTCGGTCGAGAACGTCGCCCTGGTGTGGCGGGTCGCGCAGGAGGCGGTCCGGAACGCGATGCGCCACTCGGACGCGTCCACCCTCGCGGTGACGGTCCGTGGTGACGGCACGACCCTGACCCTCGAGGTGGTGGACGACGGGATCGGCTTCGACCCCGCGCGCACCGCCCCGGACAGCTACGGCCTGCGCGGGCTGCGCAGCCTGGTCGCCGACAGCGGCGGCGTACTCGAGGTGCGGTCGTCGCCCGGTGAGGGGACGACCGTCCGGATGGAGGTGAAGACCCCGTGACGTCTCCCGTGAAGGTCGTCCTCGTCGACGACCACGCCGTGATCCGTGCCGGTCTCCAGCAGCTGCTCGCCGGCACCGACGACATCGAGGTCGTCGGCACCGCGGCGAACGGGGCCGAGGCGCTCGAGGTGGTGCGCTCGATCCGCCCCGACGTGGTGCTCATGGACCTGCAGATGCCCGAGGTCGACGGCGTCGCCGCCACCCGGGCGATCATGGCCGAGAACCTCGGCGTCGACGTGCTGGTGCTGACGTCGTTCTCCGACAGCGAGCGGATCATCGCCGCCCTCGACGCGGGCGCCGTCGGCTACCTGCTCAAGGACGCCGACCCCGAGGACGTCCTCCAGGGCATCCGCGCCGTCAGCCGCGGCGAGTCGCCCATCCACCCCCGCGCCGCCCGCGCGCTGCTCGGCTCCCGCGCCGGGTCGCCCCAGGTGCAGCTCACCAGCCGGGAGACCGAGGTGCTCGGCCTGGTGCGCGAGGGGCTGGCCAACAAGCAGATCGCCCGCCGCCTCGACATCAGCGAGCGCACCGTCAAGGCACATCTCACCTCCGCCTTCGCCCGGATCGGCGTCTCCGACCGCACCCAGGCCGCCCTCTGGGCCGAGCGCAACGGCCTCTGAGGCACCCTCGGCGGGCCGGATCGGGTCGCGGATTGGTCACCAACCGCGTGCGGGAGCGCTCCCATTCTGCGGTTGGTGACCAATCCGCGTGCTGGGGGGGCCGCGAACCCGACCTGGGTCAGAGCGAGCTGTCGTCGGCGACGTCGACCAGGCGGCTCCGCGGCTCCGGCAGCGGCGGGGGAGTGCCGCCGTACGCCGGGCAGATCGCCCGGTGGGCGCACCAGTCGCACAGCCGGCCGGGGCTGGGCCGCCAGTCGCCGGACTCCTCGGCGCGCCGGATCGCCTCCCACACCGCCTCGACCTTGCGCTCGGTGGCGAGCAGGTCACGCTCGTCGGGGACGTAGCGCAGCATCTCGCCGTTCCCGAGGTACACCAGCTGCAGCATCGCGGGCAGCACGCCGCGGGTGCGCCAGATGACCAGCGCGTAGAACTTCATCTGGAACAGCGCCTTGGCCTCGAACATCTCGTGGGGCGACCGGCCGGTCTTGTAGTCGACCACGCGGATGGCGCCGTCGGGCGCCACGTCGATGCGGTCGACGAAGCCGCGCAGCAGCAGCTTGGACTCCAGGAGGGTCTCGACGTACAGCTCGCGCTCGGCGGGTTCGAGGCGGGTCGGGTCCTCCAGGGTGAAGTACCGCTCCAGCACGCTCCGGCACGACGCGAGCCACTCGGCCGATTCCGGCCCGCCCTCGGCCTCGAACAGCGACGCCAGCTCGGGCTCCTGCTCGACCAGGGCGGCCCACGCGGGCTCCAGCATGCCGGCGGCCGCGTCCGGCGTACGCCGCTCCGCCGGCAGGTCGAACAGGTCCTCCAGGACCTTGTGGACGACGGTGCCCCGCACGGCGTCCGGCGAGTACGGCTCCGGCAGCTTGTCGATGGTGCGGAACCGGTACAGCAGCGGGCAGCTCATGAAGTCGCCGGCCCGGCTGGGGGAGAGCGCGCCGAGGACCTCGACCCCGTCGACGACCGTCCCCACCCGGGCCGCCGGCGACTCCTCCTGCACGCTCACACCGTCACCCTAGGTCAGCCCACCGACACCCCCGGGCAGGGACGGTCGGCTAGCCTCGACACGTGCCCGACCACCCATCCCGGCCCCGCCCGCCGGGCACCTTCCGCGTCGGCACGATCGCCGGCAGCGACGTCCTGGTGTCCTCGTCCTGGTTCGTGGTCGCGGGCCTGATCGCCGTGATCGTCGCGCCGGTCGCCGAGCAGGCGCAGCCGGGCCTGGGGCCGTGGAAGTACGTCGCGGGCTTCGCGTTCGCGGTGATCCTCTACCTCTCCGTGCTGCTGCACGAGGCGTCGCACGCGTTCGCCGCGCGGCACTACGGGTTCCCGGTCAGCTCGATCACCCTGCACTTCCTCGGCGGCATGACCGCGATCGAGGGCGAGTCGCGGACGCCGCGGCAGGAGTTCCTGATCGCGGTCGTCGGCCCCCTCACGTCGCTCGCTGTCGGCGGCGCCGCGCTGCTGGTCCGTCCCGTCACCCCGGACGGCCTGCTCCTGATGGCGGTCAGTGGGCTGGCGGGCGCCAACCTCCTCGTCGGGTTCCTGAACCTGGTGCCCGGGCTGCCGCTGGACGGCGGACGGGTGCTCAAGTCGCTCGTGTGGCGGATCAGCGGCAACGTCCACCGGGGCACCATCGCGGCTGGTTGGGTGGGCCGCCTCGCCGCCGCGGGCGCGCTGCTCTGGCCGGTGCTCCAGGAGCCGGTCACGGGCACCCGGCCGCAGATCATCGACTTCGCGCTGGCGTTCATCGTCGCGGCCTTCCTCTGGTCCGGAGCCACCGCCGCGATGTCGTCGGCGCGGCTGCGCAGCCGGCTGCCGCGCCTGGTCGCCCGCGAGCTGGCCCGCCGTACCGTCGCCGTCCCGAGCGACCTGCCCCTGGCCGAGGCGGTACGCCGGGCCGAGGAGGCCCGGGTCGGGAGCATCGTCACCGTCACCGGGAACGGCGTCCCCGTCGGCATCGTCAGCGAGGCGGCGCTCGAAGCCACCCCCGACGAGCGCCGCCCCTGGGTGACGACATCCACGGTGGCGCGCACGATCGAGGACGGGCTACGCCTCCCGGCCGACCTGGCCGGCGAGGAGCTGGTGATGGCGATCAGCCGGACCCCGGCCGGCGAGTACCTCCTCGTCGAGCCGGACGGCGCCGTCGCCGGGGTGCTGATCACCGCCGACGTCGATAGGGCGTTCCGGGAGTCGGCGCACTAGGCTCTGCGGCCGTGTCAGCCCCCGATCCCGCGAGTCCGGACGTCCCCGCCGAGGCCTGGTCCGGTGTCCACCGGGGACCCCTGCGCCCCGGGGAGTGGATCCGGCTCACCGACCAGAAGGGGCGCCGGCACAACTTCGAGCTCGTCCCCGGCAAGCGGTTCTTCTCCAACCGCGGCCACATCGACCACGACGAGCTGATCGGCCGCGAGGAGGGCTTCACGGTCACCTCCTCGGCGGGCGGGGAGTACCTGTGCTTCCGGCCGCTGCTGTCGGAGTTCGTCGTGTCGATGCCGCGCGGTGCCGCCGTCGTCTACCCCAAGGACGCCGCCCAGATCGTCGCGCTCGCCGACATCTTCCCGGGCGCCCACGTCGTCGAGGCCGGGGTCGGCTCCGGTGCCCTGACCTGCTCGCTCCTCCGCGCCGTCGGCCCCTACGGCCGGGTCTCGTCCTACGAGCGCCGCGAGGAGTTCGCCGAGGTCGCCCGCCGCAACGTGAACCAGTTCTTCGGCGCCCCCGAGGGTGAGACCCACCCCGCCTGGCACCTCACCCTCGGCGACCTCGCCGAGGCCCTGCCGGCGTCGGGGGAGCGCGCCGACCGGGTCATCCTCGACATGCTCGCGCCCTGGGAGTGCCTCGACGCCACCGCCGACGCACTCCGCCCCGGGGGCATCGTCTGCGCCTACGTCGCCACCACCACCCAGCTCTCGCGCTTCGTGGAGACGGTGCGCGTGCACGGCGGCTTCACCGAGCCGCAGGCCTGGGAGTCGCTCGTCCGCGACTGGCACGTCGAGGGCCTCGCGGTCCGGCCGGGCCACAAGATGATCGGCCACACCGCCTTCCTCGTGACCGCCCGGCGGATGGCGCCGGGCGAGCGCCCGCCACTGAAGAAACGCCGTCCGGCCCCCGGCGCGTACGGCCCCGACTACGCCGGCCCGCGCCCGCCCGGCGTGCCCGTCGAGGAGCCGACCGGCTGACGCGCAAGACCTCGCGCATTGGTCACCAACCGCACGCGTGGGGGCCGATTTCATGCGGTTGGTGACCAATCCGCGTCCGGTCTGGCGGGCAGGCGCGCCGCCAAATCGTGACCAACACCCCGAAATCAGCCCTTCCCTCGGCGGTCCGCGCGGGTAGGGTCAATCGCACAGGAGGTGGCGCTGATGTCGACATCAGAAGGCGTGTCCAGCACGGGTGGCCGGAGCCCCGACGAGCTCGTGGACCAGGTCCGGCTCCTGGAGTCCGAGGTGGCCGACCTCCGTCGGCGGCTGGCCGAGGGCCCGGCGAGCAACCGCACGCTCGAGCTGCGGCTCGCGGACGCGCAGCGCAGCCTCGCGGGGCTGACCTCGCAGAACGAGCGGCTGGCCCAGACCCTCCGCGAGGCCCGCGACCAGATCATGAAGCTCAAGGAGGAGGTCGACCGGCTGGCCCAGCCGCCCGCCGGCTTCGGCACCTTCCTCAACCGCAACGAGGACGACTCGATCGACGTGTTCACCGGCGGCCGCAAGCTGCGCGTGAACGTCAGCCCGAGCGTCGACCTCGACACCCTGCGCCGCGGCCAGGAGGTCATGCTCAACGAGGCCCTCAACGTGGTCGCCGCCCTCGACTACGAGGAGGTCGGCGAGGTCGTGATGTTCAAGGAGCTCCTCGCCGACGGCGACCGGGCCCTGGTCATCGCGAACGCCGACGAGGAGCGGGTCGTCCGTCTGGCCGAGCCGCTGCGTGGCGACACGATCCGCGCCGGCGACTCGCTGCTGCTCGACTCCCGGGCCGGGTACGTCTACGAGAAGGTGCCGAAGTCCGAGGTCGAGGAGCTGGTCCTCGAGGAGGTCCCGGACATCGCCTACGAGTCGATCGGCGGCCTCGGCAGCCAGATCGAGGCGATCCGCGACGCGGTGGAGCTGCCGTACCTGCACCCGGAGCTCTTCAAGGAGCACCAGCTCAAGCCGCCCAAGGGCGTGCTGCTCTACGGACCGCCCGGCTGCGGCAAGACGCTGATCGCCAAGGCGGTCGCCAACTCGCTCGCCAAGAAGGTCAGCGAGCGCACCGGCCAGGAGGGGAAGTCGTACTTCCTCAACATCAAGGGCCCCGAGCTGCTCAACAAGTACGTCGGCGAGACCGAGCGCCACATCCGTCTGGTCTTCCAGCGGGCCCGTGAGAAGGCGAGCGGCGGCACGCCGGTCATCGTGTTCTTCGACGAGATGGACTCACTGTTCCGCACCCGCGGCTCCGGGGTGTCCTCCGACGTCGAGAACACCATCGTCCCGCAGCTGCTCAGCGAGATCGACGGCGTCGAGCTGCTGGAGAACGTGCTGGTCATCGGCGCCTCGAACCGCGAGGACATGATCGACCCCGCGATCCTGCGGCCCGGCCGGTTGGACGTGAAGATCAAGATCGAGCGGCCCGACGCGGAGTCCGCCCGCGACATCTTCAGCAAGTACCTCACGACCAGCCTGCCGCTGCACGCCGACGACGTCGCCGAGTTCGGCGGCGACCGCGAAGCGACCGTCAACGGCATGATCCGCGCCACCGTCGAGCGGATGTACACCGAGACCGAGGAGAACCGCTTCCTCGAGGTCACCTACGCCAACGGCGACAAGGAGGTCCTGTACTTCAAGGACTTCAACTCCGGCGCGATGATCCAGAACATCGTCGACCGCGCGAAGAAGATGGCGATCAAGGACTTCCTGGACCACGACCAGCACGGTCTGCGGGTCTCGCATCTGCTCCAGGCGTGCGTGGACGAGTTCAAGGAGAACGAGGACCTCCCCAACACGACCAACCCGGACGACTGGGCTCGGATCTCCGGCAAGAAGGGCGAGCGGATCGTATTCATCCGCACGCTCATCACCGGCAAGCAGGGCACCGAGCCCGGCCGCTCGATCGACACGGTCTCCAACACCGGCCAGTACCTGTAGCGGGCGCCGCGTCGGACGCGTCCAGGCGTCCGCCCGCAACGCGGATTGGTCACCAACCGCAGACTGGGAGCGATCCCACCTGCGGTTGGTGACCAATCCGCGCGACTCGGAGCCTGCGTGTGCCATGCCGGCCGGCGGGGCAACGTGCCGACATGTTCTGGCTGGGCGTCCTGCTCGGGGGACTGGTCTGCTCCGCGATCAGCTGGACCGCGGCTCGCCGCTCACTTCGGTGACGTCCGCGACACTCGCACCGAGCGCGGCCATCAGCGCGGCCGCGTCGACGTTGAGCGCGACGCCGTGCGCACCGCCGCCGATGCTGATCCGCCCGGTGATCGACGCGTCCGCGATCACGGGCAGGGCCGTGGCGCTGCCCAGCGGCGTGATGGTTCCGCGCTCGTAGCCGGTGACCGCGTACGCCGCGTCCGCGCTCGGCAGGGAGATCCGGTTCACCCCGAGCAGCGCCCGCAGCTTCGGCCACGCGATCTCGCGGTCGCCGGGCACCAGCACGAACCGGTGGTCGCCCTCGGACACCCGCACCACCATGGTCTTCACGACCTGTCGCGGCTCGACGCCGCGGGCCGCCGCGGCCTCCTCCAGTGAGCGCACCGGGCCGTGTCGCGTCGCCTCGTACTCGAGACCCAGCGCCTCGGCGGCCGCGATCGCCCGGGCCGAGTTGTCCGCACTCATGGGACCAACCTAGGCCGCCGTACCCCCTCGCGTACTCTCGGCACATGAGCGTGCGCCGCGTCATGGGGACCGAGGTGGAGTACGGCATCGCGGTGCAGGGGCAGCCCCTCGCGAACCCGATGGTGGCCTCCTCGCAGGTCGTCAACGCCTACGCCTCGGCCACGGTCAAGGCCCGCCGCGCCCGCTGGGACTTCGAGGAGGAGTCGCCGCTGCGCGACGCCCGCGGCTTCGACATGTCCCGCCAGGTCGCCGACCCCACCCAGCTGACCGACGAGGACCTGGGCCTGGCCAACGTGATCCTCACCAACGGGGCCCGGTTGTACGTCGACCACGCGCACCCGGAGTACTCGACGCCGGAGGTCACCACCCCGCTCGACATCGTCCGCTGGGACAAGGCGGGGGAGCAGGTCATGCTCGACGCCTCGCGCCGGGCCGGCCAGCTGCCGGGCGGGGCGCCGATCGTGCTGTACAAGAACAACACCGACAACAAGGGCGCGTCGTACGGCGCCCACGAGAACTACCTGATGCGGCGGTCGACGCCGTTCGGCGACATCGTCCGGCACCTCACGCCGTTCTTCGTCAGCCGCCAGGTGTTCTGCGGCGCCGGGCGGGTCGGGAAGGGCCAGGACGGCCGCGACCAAGGCTTCCAGGTCAGCCAGCGGGCCGACTTCTTCGAGGTCGAGGTCGGCCTCGAGACCACGCTGAAGCGCCCGATCATCAACACCCGGGACGAGCCGCACGCCGATCCGGAGAAGTACCGGCGCCTGCACGTCATCATCGGGGACGCGAACCTGTCGGAGGTCGCGACGTACCTCAAGGTCGGTACGACGGCGCTGGTGCTGGCGATGATCGAGGACCGTTTCATCACCACCGAGCTCACCGTGGAGGGCCCCGTCGCGGCCCTGCGCGCCGTCTCGCACGACCCGACCCTGACGACCCTGGTGACGCTGACCGACGGGCGGAAGCTGACCGGTATCCAGCTGCAGCTGGAGTACCTCGACCTGGCCAAGAAGTACGTCGAGGACCGGTACGGCGCGGACGCCGACCCGCAGACCGTCGACGTGCTGCAGCGGTGGGAGTCGGTGCTCGGCCGGCTCGAGCGCGACCCGATGCTGTGCGCGCGGGAGCTGGACTGGGTGGCGAAGCTGAAGCTCCTCGAGCAGTACCGGCAGCGCGACGGGCTGGACTGGGACGACGCGAAGCTGCAGCTGATCGACTACCAGTACTCCGACATCCGGCCCGAGAAGGGCCTCTACCACCGGCTCGTCGCGGGCGGCCGCATGGAGCGGCTGCTCGACGACGTGTCGATCGAGGCCGCCATGCACGACCCGCCCGAGGACACCCGGGCGTACTTCCGGGGCCGGTGCCTGGAGAAGTACGCCGCTCATGTGGCCGCGGCGTCGTGGGACTCGGTGATCTTCGACCTGCCCGGCCGGGAGTCGCTGCAGCGGGTCCCGACCATCGATCCGCTGCGCGGCAGCAAGGCGCACGTCGGCGAACTGCTCGACCGGTGTGAGACGGCGGAGGCTTTGTTCACCGCTCTCACCCGTTGAGTGGATAGGGTCGAGGCATGGCACAGGAGCAGAAGCAACCGCGGAAGTCCTCCGAGGCCGACGAGGTCGTCGAGACCGCTCCGGAGAGCGACGTCGCCGAGCGCAAGGAGGCGCTCGACAGCGACGTCGACGACATCCTGGACGAGATCGACGACGTGCTCGAGACCAACGCCGAGGACTTCGTGAAGTCGTTCATCCAAAAGGGCGGCGAATGAGCGACCCGCGCCTGCCGGCTGCCTTCCTGCAGCCGGGCACTTCCTCGTTCAGCGACTTCCTCGCCGAGCAGGCCCCCGACCTGCTCCCGGCGCGGCGGACCGTACCGCAGGGGCACGCCGGCGACCTGGCCCCGCACGGGACCACGATCGTCGCGGCGACGTACCCCGGTGGTGTCGTGATGGCCGGCGACCGCCGGGCCACGATGGGCAACATCATCGCCCAGCGCGACATCGAGAAGGTGTTCCCGGCGGACGAGTTCTCCGCCGTCGGCATCGCCGGCTCGGCGGGCATCGCGGTCGAGATGGTGCGCCTGTTCCAGACCGAGCTCGAGCACTACGAGAAGATCGAGGGCACCACGCTCTCGATGGACGGCAAGGCCAACCGGCTCGCGGCGCTGATCCGCTCCAACCTCGGGATGGCCATGCAGGGGCTCGCCGTCGTCCCGCTCTTCGCCGGCTTCGACCTGACCGGCGGCCGCGGGCGGATCTTCAGCTACGACGTGACCGGCGGCCGGTACGAGGAGACGGCGTTCCACTCCGTCGGCTCCGGCTCGCTGTTCGCGCGGGGCGCCCTGAAGAAGCTCTACCGCGAGGACCTCGACCAGACCGACTGCGTCACCGCGGTCATCCAGGCGCTGTACGACGCCGCGGACGACGACTCCGCGACCGGCGGGCCGGACCTGACGCGCCGGATCTTCCCGGTCGTCCAGGTCATCACCGCCGACGGCGGCCGCCGCCTGCCCGACGCCGAGGTCGCCGCGATCGCCGACCGGGTGATCGCCGGCCGGATGGCGCAGCCCGACGGGCCGACCGCGCCGCTGACCTCCTCGCCGATCACCGGGGGTGACGCCCGATGAGCATGCCGTTCTACGTCTCGCCCGAGCAGCTGATGAAGGACCGCGCGGACTTCGCGCGCAAGGGCATCGCCCGCGGCCGGTCCGTGGTCGCGGTGCAGTACGCCGACGGCGTGCTGTTCGTGTCCGAGAACCCGTCGCAGGCCCTGCACAAGGTCTCCGAGATCTACGACCGGATCGCGTTCGCCGCGGTCGGCCGGTACAACGAGTTCGAGAACCTGCGGATCGCCGGCGTCCGGCTGGCCGACATGCGCGGCTACGCCTACGACCGGCGCGACGTCACCGGCCGCGGCCTCGCCAACGCCTACGCCCAGACGCTGGGCACGATCTTCTCCTCCGGCGGGGAGAAGCCCTACGAGGTGGAGCTCTTCGTCGCCGAGATCGGCGACGCGCCCGAGGACGACCAGCTCTACCGGCTGACCTACGACGGCCAGGTCGCCGACGAGCACGGGTACGCCGTCATGGGCGGCGCCGCCGACGTCGTGGCGTCCTACCTGTCCGAGCGGTACGCCGCCGGGGCCTCCCTGGCGGACGCGATCTCGCTGGCGGTCGCCGCACTCGGCCACGGCGAGGCGGAGGACCGCGTCATCCCCGTCGACGACCTCGAGGTCGCCGTGCTGGACCGCACCCGCAGCCAGCCCCGGAAGTTCGCGCGGATCCGGCCCGCCCAGCTCGAGCAGGTGCTGGGCGACCGCGGCCCGGCCTCGCCCGCACCCGCGGACGCCCCCACCGACGCGCCCACCGACGAGACCACCGACACGCCTCCGGCGGACCCCGGCGCGCCGGTCGACGGTCTCTCCGGTCACGGCCGCAACCCGGAGGACGAACCCCCCATCGCTCCGCCCGCCTGACCCGGTTGTCGCTCCGATCACCGCGGTTTGGTCACCAAGCGCGAACGGGAGCGCTCCCATCGTGCGGTTGGTGACCAATCCGCGACCTTCTCGATCGGTGCCGGACTGCTCGTCCACAGGGCCGATAGCCCCCGGTTTCCGCTGCCCTGCGTGGGCGCAGCCTGTCGGGCATGAGGCGTGACGACGATGAGCCGATCCGGGGCGAGATCCGGCTGGCCTGCCTGCGGCGGGTCAGCCACGGGCTCGGCGTGGTCAAGCGTGAGGGACTCACCCCGCACCAGGAGTGGCTGCGAGACCTCCGCGCGTACCTCGCGGTGCTCCCGCCGAGCGCCCGCTACACCCACCTGACGGCCGCGGAGATCCTGGGTTGGCAGCTGCCGAAGCTGCCCGAGCAGGTGCCCGTGTTCGTGGCGGTCGACCGGGAGGATCCACGACCGCGCCGGCACGGGCTGATCTGCTCGCGACTGGCCGGGAAGCCCGAGAGGCGATGTCACCTGGGTCTGCCCGTCGACGAGCCGGAGGAGATCCTCCTTCGCTGCGCGCGCGACCTGTCGCTGCTCGACCTGGCGATCCTCGTCGAGTCGGCCCTCCAGCGCCGCCATCTCGACCCGCAGAAGATGGAGGAGCTGCTCACCACCCGGCGACCCGGCGTACGGATGTTGCGCGAGGCCTGGCGCCGATCGACCGGCAAGAGCCAGTCGGCGGGCGAGACGGTGCTCCAGCAGTTCCACCGCGTCCTGGAGGTCCCGTTCGAGCCGCAGGCCGAGCTCTACGACCAGGCCGGCAACTACGTCGGACGCGCCGACCTGCTGGTGGTGGGCACCCCCTATCTCCACGAGTACGACGGGGAGTACCACCGCAGCGCCGGCCAACAGAGGACCGACCTGCGTCGCGGTCGTGGACTGAGTGGGACCGACTACGTCCGGAAGGGCTTCGTGCTCGACGACCTGATCAACCACCCGGCCGTCGTGATGCACGAGATCGACCGGGCGCTCGGCCGCCGGCACGACCCGCGGCGGCTGCGGCGTTGGCGCGCGCTGGTCGAGAACTCGCTGTACTCCGACGCCGGACGGGAGCGGATCATGAACCGCTGGCGCCGCCAGCACGGCCTCCACGACTGGACCAGAACGGCGTGATCGGCCCCGATTCGTGCGGTTGGTGACCAAACCGCGACCCGAGGAGCCACGCAGGCGACCGCCGTACGCCTAGGCTGAGTCCGTGGACCGGCGGATCTTCGGGATCGAGAACGAGTACGGCGTGACGTGCACGTTCAAGGGACAGCGCCGCCTGAGCCCGGACGAGGTGGCCCGCTACCTGTTCCGCAAGGTGGTGAGCTGGGGCCGCAGCAGCAACGTCTTCCTGCGCAACGGCGCCCGGCTCTACCTCGACGTGGGCAGCCACCCGGAGTACGCCACGCCCGAGTGCGACGACGTCGTCGAGCTGGTGACCCACGACAAGGCGGGGGAGCGGGTGCTGGAGGGGCTGCTGCTCGATGCGGAGCAGCGGTTGCACGACGAGGGCATCGCGGGCGAGATCTACCTGTTCAAGAACAATACCGACTCGGCCGGCAACTCCTACGGCTGCCACGAGAACTATCTGGTCAGTCGGGCCGGTGAGTTCTCCCGGCTCGCCGACGTGCTCATCCCGTTCCTGGTGACCCGGCAGATCATCGTCGGCGCCGGCAAGATCACCCAGACGCCCCGCGGGGCCAGCTACAGCGTCTCCCAGCGCGCCGAGCACATCTGGGAGGGCGTCAGCAGCGCCACGACGCGGAGCCGGCCGATCATCAACACCCGGGACGAGCCGCACGCGGACGCCGAGAAGTACCGGCGCCTCCACGTGATCGTCGGCGACAGCAACATGAGCGAGACCACCACGATGCTGAAGGTGGCCAGCTGTGACCTGGTGCTGCGGATGATCGAGGAGGGCGTGGTGATGCGCGACCTCACGATGGAGAACCCGATCCGAGCGATCCGCGAGATCTCCCACGACGTCACCGGGCGCCGCAAGATCCGCCTCGCCAACGGCCGCGAGGCGAGCGCCCTCGACATCCAGCAGGAGTACCTCGCCAAGGCCCGGGACTTCGTGGACCGCCGAGAGATCAGTACGCCAGTCATCGAGCAGGCCCTGGACCTCTGGGAGCGCGGGCTCAAGGCCGTGGAGTCCGACGACCTCGGCCTGGTCGACCGTGAGATCGACTGGGTCATCAAGTGGAAGCTGATCGACCGCTACCGCGCCAAGCACGGACTGCCGCTCGGACACCCCCGCATCGCGCAGCTCGACCTGGCCTACCACGACATCCACCGCGGTCGCGGGCTCTACTACCTCCTGGAGAAGCGCGGCGCGGTCGCACGGGTGACCAGCGACCTGAAGATCTTCGAAGCGAAATCCGTACCGCCGCAGACCACCCGAGCCCGGCTGCGCGGTGAGTTCATCCGGCGGGCTCAGGAGCGCCGGCGCGACTTCACGGTGGACTGGGTGCACCTGAAGCTGAACGACCAGGCGCAGCGCACGGTGCTCTGTAAGGACCCCTTCCGGGCGTACGACGAGCGAGTGCAGCGCCTGATCGACGGCATGTGAGGCCCCGGCGGCGCGCGGATTGGTCACCAACCGCATGCCGACGGGCCGAATTCGTGCGGTTGGTGACCAATCCGCGTCCCGACAGCCGCTCCGATCAGCGTCCCCTCAGGCATGCCGGATAGTGTGACCGCTGCCGAAACGAACCCGATCCGAATTAGGTGAACTCCGTGTCTCGACGTCTCCGACGCCTTCCGGCCGCCCTGCTGCCGCTGTTGCTGGCCACCACCCTGGTCGCCTGCGGCTCCAACAGCGACGGCGGCAGCGACTCCGGCGGTTCCAGCGACGCCGGCCTGCACGGGATCTCGATCTCCGGTGACCTCGGCTCCGAGCCGAAGGTCGACTGGAACGGCAAGCTCGAGACCGACAAGACGGAGACGACCGTCGTCCAGGAGGGCGACGGGCCGGAGATCGCCGACGGCGACAAGGTCCAGGCGTACCTGTGGATCGGCAACGGCTACACGCAGGACAAGGCGTACAGCGACTACGACGCCGGCCAGCCGGAGACCGTGACCGCCAGCGACCAGCTGAGCCCGGTGTTCAAGGATGCCGTGCTGGGCCAGAAGATCGGCTCGCGGGTCGCGGTCACCACGACGGCCGAGGAGGCGTTCGGCGCCTCCGGCAACCCGAACCTCGGGATCGCCAACAAGGACACCGTCCTCATCATCGTCGACCTGATGGAGCCCTACCAGGCGCCGAAGCCGAAGGACGTGCCGTCCTCGCAGCTGCCGAAGGTCGTCGAGAAGGGCGGCACGGTGACCGGCCTCGACTTCTCCGGCATCGACAAGCCCGACCCGAACGGCGACCTGCTGCGCAGCGTGATCAAGCAGGGCAAGGGCAAGGCGGTCACCGAGGACATGACGGTCACCGCGAACTACCTCGGGGAGACCTACGACGCGAAGAAGCCGTTCGACGAGAGCTACTCCAAGAAGCCGGTGCCGTTCTCGCTCCAGCAGGTCGTGAAGGGTTGGACCTACGGGCTGTCCGGCCTCCACGTCGGCGACCGGGTGGTGCTGCAGATCCCGCCGGACCTCGGCTACGGCTCGCAGGACCAGCCGAACATCCCGGCCGACAGCACGCTGTACTTCGTCGTCGACATCATCTCGGCCAAGTAGCCGGTAGCAGCGCAGGGGACGCGGCAGCATGGCGGTGCAGAAGAGCGAGCGACTGCTCAACCTGCTCATCATGCTGCTCGTCCAGCGCCACTACGTCTCGAAGGACCGGATCCGGGCGATCCTCTACCCGGACTCGAGCACCGACGCCTTCGAGAAGATGTTCGAGCGGGACAAGGAGGAGCTGCGCAGCCTCGGCGTGCCGATCGAGGTGGGCAACATGGACGCCTACTTCGACGACGAGCCGGGCTACCGGATCCGCCCCGACCGGCTGGCGCTCCCGGACATCCGGCTCACCGCCGACGAGGCGGCCGTGATCGGCCTGGCGACCCGGGTGTGGGAGCACGCGCGGCTGGCCGAGGCGACCACGGAGGCGGTCCGCAAGCTCACCGCGTTGGGCGTCCCCACCGACGTCACCGCCCTGGACATCGCCCAGCCCCGCCTGAGTGCCGACGAGCCGTCGTTCGACCTCTTCTGGGAGGCGGTCCAGGACCGCACGCCGGTCGAGTTCGAGTACCGCCGCTCCGGCGCCACCGAGGCGATGACCCGCCACCTCCAGCCGTGGGGTGTGGTCCGCTACTCCGGCCGCTGGTACGTCGTCGGCTTCGACACCGACCGCGGCGAGGAGCGGGTCTTCCGGCTGTCCCGGGTCCAGGGCGAGGCCCGCAAGAAGGGCCGCCCCGGCTCGTACGACGTCCCCCCGGGCACCGACGTGCGGGCCACCACCGTCCGGCTCGCTCCGGCGCCGACCACCGTGCCGGTGACGCTGCTGGTGCGCGAGGACGCCGGGCTGGCGCTGCGCCGCGACGCCGAGTCCGTCGAGACCGGCGTCCGCGGACCCGACGACCGCACCGGCTGGGACCGGATCGTCGTGACCCGGGGGAGCGGGGTCGCCGACGAGATCCTCGGGTACGCCGCCGACGTGTACGTCGAGGACCCCGCGCACCTGCGCGACGAGGTGGTACGGCGCCTCACGACGGCTCTGGAGCGCACCGCATGAGCGCGGCGTCCGGCGCGAGCTCCGGCGCGAAGGACCAGGTCGCGCGGCTGCTGACCCTGGTGCCGTACCTCCACACCCACGGCCAGGTGCGCCTCGACGAGGCGGCGACGGCGCTGGGCGTGTCGCCCGACCAGCTGCTCGGCGACCTCAAGGTGCTGCTGATGTGCGGCCTGCCGGGCGGCTACCCCGACGACCTCATCGACGTCGACCTCGACGCGCTCGAGGGTCCGGAGGCCGACGGCGTGATCCGGGTGTCCAACGCCGACTACCTGGCCCGTCCGCTCAAGCTGACGCCCACCGAGGCGACCGCGATCATCGTCGCGCTCCGCGCGCTGCGCAGCACCGCCTCCGAGGAGACCCGCGAGGTCGTGGACCGGGCGCTGGCGAAGCTCGAGGCGGCCGCGGCGGAGGGCTCGGCCGCGCCGCAGATCGACCCGGGGGAGGAGTCTCCCGAGCGGCTCGACCAGGTCCGGCTGGAGGACGATCTCCAGGACGCCGTGGCCCGGCAGCGGCAGGTGCGGCTGACCTACTTCGTCCCGTCCCGCGACGAGCAGTCCGAGCGGACCGTCGACCCCCGCGGGGTCGTGACCGCGCACGGGTTCCGGTACCTCGACGCCTGGTGCCACAGCGCCGAGGCGCCCCGGCTGTTCCGGCTCGACCGGATCCGCAGCGCGACCGTGCTGGACACGGCGATCCAGACCGCGCCGGAACCGCCGCGCGACCTCAGCGACGGACTGTTCACCCGGTCCAGCGACACCACGCCGGTGACCCTCGGCCTGGGCCGCGAGGCGCGCTGGATCGTCGAGTACTACCCGGTGGAGGCGGTCCGGACCCGGCGCGGGGGCCGGCTCGAGGTGGACCTGCTGATCGCCGACGAGCGCTGGTTGCAGCGGCTGCTGCTGCGGTTGGCGCCCCACGCCCGGGTCCTCAGCCCGCCGGAGCTGCAGGAACGATTCCTCGACAGTGCCCGAACCACCCTCAGTCTCTACGCCTGACCGGCGTACGATGACTGCGTTACCACCACGACAGATCCAGGACAGAAGAGGTCTCCATGTACGCGATGATCGGAATGCCCCAGGGAGCCGAGTGGCTCGTGATCCTGGCGATCGTGGTGCTCGTGTTCGGTGCCGCCAAGCTGCCCGACCTCGCCCGCGGCACCGGGCAGGCGCTGCGCATCTTCAAGGCCGAGACCAAGGGCCTGCGCGACGACGACGAGAAGGACCAGGCGACCCCGCCGCCGCCCGTGGCGCCGGCGCCGACCGAGCTGCCCCCGACGACGGCGCAGGAGCCCGTCCGGCCCCAGGACCAGACCGACAAGCACAACGGCTGATCCACGCGCTGACCACGCACTGACCACGCACTGACCACGCACTGACTTGGCGATCTCCGGGGTCCTCCGCCTCTTCTCCGGCAGACCCGTCCACCCCGTCGGCGCCGACGGCCGGATGGCGCTGTCGGACCACCTGCGGGAGCTGCGCGCCCGCATCCTGAAGGTCGCGCTCGCGCTGATGGTTGCCTTGGCCGTCGCGCTGTTCTTCTTCGACCAGCTCTACGACTTCGTCTACGGGCCGTACAAGGACGCGCAGGAGAGCCTGCCCCAGGGCTCCAGCCTGGCCACCACGAGCGGCGCCGGCGGCGGTCTGATGCTCTACCTGAAGCTCTGCGGCTTCGCCGCGCTGATCAGCACCAGCCCGATCTGGCTCTACCAGATCTGGGCGTTCATCCTCCCGGGGCTGCACGCCAACGAGAAGCGCTGGTCCTACATCTTCCTCGCGGTGGCCGCGCCCCTCTTCGCCGTCGGCGTGGTGCTCGGCTTCGTGACCCTCCCCAAGGGCCTCGAGGTCCTCATCGGCTTGAACCCCGACGGGGTCACCAACCTCATCGACTTCAACGAGTACCTGCAGTTCTTCTTCCGCACGCTGCTCGTCTTCGGCCTGGCCTTCGAGATCCCGGTCTTCGTGATCATGCTCAACCGCGCCGGCGCGGTGAAGGGCCGGACGCTCGCGCGCTACCGGCCCTGGATCGTCATCGCGATCTTCGTGTTCGCCGCCGTCGCGACCCCCTCCACCGACCCGTTCACGATGACGTTCATGGCGGTGCCCATGGTCGTCCTCTACTTCATCTCAGAGGTCCTGGCGCGCGTCCACGACAACCGCAAGGAGCGCAGCCGCCCGAACGCCGGTCTCTCGCCGGACGAGGCCTCGCCCCTGTGACCCCGGTCGACCCGTTCGACCTCCCCGAGTGGCTCGGTGAGGACGACGTCACCTGGGCGGCCGAGTCCGGGCTCCGCACCGGGTACGCCGTGCCCGGCGTGCTGACGAGCGACGGCCACCAGCCGCTGCCGTGCGACCTGCTCGCGGTCGACGAGGCCTATCCCGTCCCGGTCGCCGACGAGAAGGTCCGCCACGACGCCCACCAGGCGTGGCGGCACGGCCAGGTGCTGCTGGTCGGGGTCGACGACCGGCTGACGCTGGCCGTCCCGGGCACCCGGTTCACCGCCGACCTCGTCCTCGACGCGCTCGGCCGGCTCGCGAAGGCGGTCGGGGCCTCGGCCGAGCACTACGCCGTGCTCCTGCGGATCGGCACCGCGAAGCCGTAGGAGGCCCTAGTCTTCGCGGCGTGGACTGGATCACGCTGCTCACGAACCCCACGTCCGGCAAGGGCCGGGGCGCCCGGTTCCGCGACGCCGCGGCTGCCCGGCTCCGGGCCGCCGGCGTCGACGTGACGACCGTCGAGGGCCGCGACGCCGACGAGGCCCTCGACCTGGCCCGCGCGGCGGTGGCCGGGGACACCGAGGCCCTGGTGCTGTGCGGCGGCGACGGCATGGTGCACATCGGCGTCCAGGCGGCCGCGGGCACCGGTACGCCGATCGGCATCATCCCGTCCGGCACCGGCAACGACGTGGCCCGCTACTTCGACATCCCCCGCAAGGACCCCGTTGCCGCGGCCGAGCGGGTGCTCGCCGGGACACCGCGCACGATCGACCTCGCCCGCAGCGGCACCCAGTACTTCACGACCGTGCTCGCGGCCGGCTTCGACGCGATCGTCAACGAGCGCGCGAACCGGATGACCTGGCCGAAGGGCCAGATGCGCTACAACATCGCGACGCTGGCGGAGCTGCGCATCTTCGAGCCGATCCCGTACACGCTCGACCTCGACGGCGAGACCCGCACGCTGGCGGCGATGCTGGTCGCCGTCGGCAACGGCCCGTCGTTCGGGGGCGGCCTGCGGATCACCGAGGGCGCCGTCCTCGACGACGGCTTCCTCGACGTCGTGATCATCAAGCCGATGAGCAAGCCCGGCCTGATCCGCACCTACCCGAAGCTGTTCAAGGGCACCCACGTGACCCACCCGGCCTACGAGCACCACCGGGTCCGCTCGGTCACGGTCGCCGCGCCCAACATCGTCTCCTACGCCGACGGCGAGCGCTTCGGCGCGCTGCCCCTGACCGTGGAGTGCGCGCCCGGAGCGTTGCGGGTGCTCGCGTAGGTTGGTCCGCATGAGCACCGCGGACGACCTGAGCCCGTCCGAGCGGTACGCCGACTACCGCCGGCACCGCCAGCACCCCGTCCTCCGCGACTTCCAGGCCCTGTACGACTTCCCCCTCGACGAGTTCCAGCTCGAGGGCTGCCGCGCGATCGAGGACGGCCGGGGCGTGCTGGTGGCGGCGCCGACCGGGTCGGGCAAGACGATCGTCGGCGAGTTCGCGGTCCACCTGGCCATGCAGACCGGCCGCAAGTGTTTCTACACGACGCCGGTCAAGGCGCTGTCGAACCAGAAGTTCAACGACCTGGTCGCCCGCTACGGCCCCGAGCAGGTCGGCCTGCTCACCGGCGACAACGTCGTCAACGGCGAGGCGCCGATCGTCGTGATGACGACCGAGGTGCTGCGCAACATGCTGTACGCCGGCTCCCGGACCCTGCTCGGCCTCGGGTTCGTGGTCATGGACGAGGTCCACTACCTCGCCGACCGCTCCCGCGGCGCCGTCTGGGAGGAGGTCATCATCCACCTCCCGGAGTCGGTCACGCTGGTCTCGCTGTCGGCCACCGTCTCCAACGCCGAGGAGTTCGGCGAGTGGCTCGAGACCGTCCGTGGCGACACCTCCACGATCGTCGAGGAGCGGCGACCGGTGCCGCTGTTCCAGCACGTGATGGTGGGCCGCCGCGTCCTGGACCTGTTCGCGAAGTCCGACGTCGACGCGGCGGCCGGGTTCGTCAAGGAGGGTGCCCCGGTCAACGACGAGCTGCTCAAGATCGCCCGCGACGACTGGGCGAGCACCCGGATGCGCGACCGCCGCTCGCCGCGCGACCGCAACCGGCGGGCGACCAGCAAGCACAACGTCGGCAACGGCCGCCGGGTCTGGATCCCCAGCCGGCCCGACGTCATCGAGCAGCTGGATCGGCTCGCGCTCCTGCCCGCGATCGTCTTCATCTTCAGCCGGGTCGGCTGCGACGCCGCGGTCACCCAGTGCCTGAGTGCCGGCGTCCGGCTCACGACGCCCGAGGAGCGCGACGAGATCTACGCCTACGTCGAGGCCGCGTGCTCGCACCTGCCGTCCGAGGACCTGCACGTGCTCGGCTACCACGACTTCCTCGACGGCCTGACCCGCGGCGTGGCCGCCCACCACGCCGGCATGCTGCCGGCGTTCAAGGAGTGCGTGGAGCAGCTGTTCCTGCGCGGCCTGTGCAAGGTCGTGTTCGCCACCGAGACGCTCGCGCTCGGCATCAACATGCCGGCCCGCACGGTCGTGATCGAGAAGCTCTCGAAGTGGAACGGCGAGAACCACGCCGACATCACGCCGGGGGAGTACACCCAGCTCACCGGCCGCGCCGGCCGCCGCGGCCTGGACACCGAGGGCCACGCCGTCGTGCTGTGGCAGCCGGGGATCGACCCGCGCCAGGTCGCGGGCCTCGCCTCCACCCGCACCTACCCGCTGCGCTCGTCGTTCCGGCCCTCGTACAACATGGCCGTCAACCTCGTGCACCAGTTCGGCCGCGAGCGCTCGAGGGAGCTGCTGGAGCAGTCGTTCGCGCAGTTCCAGGCCGACAAGGCCGTCGTGGGGCTGGCCCGCCAGCTCCGCAAGGCCGAGGACGCGCTCGAGGGCTATCGCCAGGCGGCGTCCTGCCACCTCGGCGACTTCATGGAGTACGCCGCCCTGCGCCGGCGGATCAGCGACGTCGAGAAGGGCGCCAGCCGGGCTCGCAAGGCCGACCGGCGCGACGAGGCCGTCGAGTCGTTGCGCGCGCTCAAGCCGGGCGACGTGATCCAGGTGCCGACCGGGAAGTTCGCCGGGTACGCCGTGGTCGTCGACCCGGGCTGGTCGCCCGAGGGCCCGCGCCCGTACGTCGTCACCGCCGACCGGCAGGCGCGCCGGCTGGCGATGATCGACTTCCCGACCCCGGTCACCGCCCTGGCGCGGCTGCGGGTCCCGAAGAACTTCAACGGGCGCAACCCCCAGATGCGCCGCGACCTCGCGTCGGCGCTGCGCTCGCGCACGCACGACCTCGACCCGATGCCGCCGTCCCGGGCCGCCCAGTCCGACCGCACGCGCACCGCGGCCGACGACGAGATCGCCGACCTCCGCGCCCAGCTCAAGGCGCACCCGTGCCACGCCTGCCCGGACCGCGAGGACCACGCCCGGTGGGCGGAGCGGTACTTCAAGCTCGAGCGTGACGCCCAGACCCTCAAGCGCCGGGTCGAGCAGCGCACCAACACCGTTGCACGGCAGTTCGACCGGGTGTGCGACGTGCTGACCGCGCTGGACTACCTCGAGGGCGAGCACGTCACCGACCGCGGCCGGCACCTGATGCGGCTCTACTCCGAGCTCGACCTGGTCGCCGCGGAGTGCATCCGCGTCGGCCTGTGGGACGAGCTGGATCCCTCCGGGCTGGCGGCCGCCCTCTCGGTGCTGGTCTTCGAGGCGCGCCGCCCCGACGACGCGAGCTCGCCGCGCATCCCCGGCGGCCTCGTCCGCGACGTGATCGGCGAGATGGTGAAGCTGTGGGGGACCCTCGACGCCCTCGAGCGCGACCACAAGCTGGACTTCCTGCGGCAGCCGGACCTCGGCTTCGCCTGGGTCGCCTACCGCTGGGCCGAGGGCGACGAGCTCGACGACGTGCTGATGGTCAGCGACCTGGCGGCCGGCGACTTCGTGCGCTGGATGAAGCAGCTCATCGACCTCGCCGGACAGGTCGCGGACGCGGCCGGCGCGACGCCGCTGCGGGAGACCGCTCGCGAGGTCGTCCGCCGGCTGCGGCGCGGTGTGGTCGCCTACTCCTCGCTGACCGACGACGAGGACTGAGCCAGCTCCGCGATGGCCTCCTCGACCGGCACGTCGCCGTTCACGAGATTCCACTGCTGCCGGATGCTCCCGGGCGCGTCCAGCACCGCGGCGAGCACCGCCGCCACGTCGGCCCGGGTCACGTCGCCGCGCGCGACGTCCGGGCCGAGCGACACCCGGCCGGTGGCCGGGTCGTCGGTGAGCCGGCCCGGCCGGATGATCGTCCACGCGAGGTCGCTGGCCCGCAGCGCGGCGTCGGCGTGCCGCTTGGCCTCCACGTAGGCGCGCCACACGTCGCCGGTGTCCTCCGGCAGCGGGTCGTCGACGCCGATCGCGGAGACCTGGACGAAGCGGTCGATGCCCGCCTTCCGGGCGGCTTCGATCGACTTCAGCGAGCCCTCGAGGTCCACGGTGCGCTTCCGCTCGATGTTCCCGTCCGGGCCGCCGCCGGCCGCGAACACCACCGCCGCACAGCCCTCGAAGGCCGTGGCGAACGCGTCGACGTCGTCCCGCTCGATGTCGAGCAGCCGGACCTCCGCCCCGCGGTCCTCCAGCTCGGCGCGGTACTCCTCCCTCCGCACCAGCGCCACCGGGTCGTGCTCGGCCCGGCGGAGCACGTGGATGAGCTGGCGGGCCACCTGGCCGTGGCCCCCGACGATCGCGATCCGAGTCATGCGTTCCACCGTACGGACCCGTCCTGACGGGCGTAGCGTGCCGGCATGTCGGACACTCGGACGGACCTCCTGGTCCTCGGCGCAGGGCCCTACGCCTACGCCGCCGCGGCGTACGCCCGCGACCGCGGCATCGACACGCACGTCGTCGGGATCCCGATGGCGTTCTGGCGGGACCGGATGCCGCAGGACATGTACCTGCGCTCCGGCACCGACTGGTACCTCGACGCGAACCGCGAGGCCACCTTCGAGGCGTTCTTCGAGGAGCGCGGGCTGGACCCCGCCGAGAACGACCCGATCCCGATCTCGGTGTTCCTCGACCACGCCGACTGGTTCGGTGCCCGCAAGGGCGTGGTCGCCGACCAGCGGCTGGTCGCGGACCTGACCAAGCCGAACGGCACCTTCGTCGCGGCCATGGAGGACGGGACGAGCATCGAGGCGGACAAGGTCGTCGTCGCGCCCGGCGTGGGGTTCTTCGCCCAGCTGCCCGACTGGCACGACCGGGTGCCGGACCGGCTGCGCACGCACACGCTCGACCGGGTGACCTTCGACGACCTGGCCGGCGCGCGCGTGGCCGTCATCGGCGGCCGGCAGAGCGCCTACGAGTGGGCCGCGCTGCTGTGCGACCAGGGCGCCGCCCGGGTGGACGTCGTGCACCGGCACCCGACGCCGGCGTTCGCGAAGGTCAGCTGGCGGTTCGTCGACCCGTACGTCGAGCAGACGCTCGCGCACCGCGGGTGGTGGCGCGCTCTCACACCGGCGGAGCGTGCCGGCATCGCCCAGCAGTTCTGGGAGGTCGGCCGGCTCACGCTCGAGCACTGGCTGGTGCCGCGGCTCCGCCCGGACGTCGTGCACCGCCACCCCGAGTGCGCGGTCGTCGACGTCGCGGGTGACGGGCCGGTGGCCCTGACGCTCTCCGACGGCTCGTCGCTCGAGGTGGACCACGTGGTGTTCGCGTCCGGCTACCAGCCCGACGTCGCGCGGGTGCCGTACCTGGCCGGCGTGCTCGACCGGATCAGCGTCACCGACGGCTTTCCCGACCTCTCCGAGGGCTTCGAGACCAGCCTGCCCGGCCTCTACGCGGTCGGCTTCCTGGCCACCCGCGACTTCGGCCCGTTCTACGGGTTCACCAAGGGGTGCCCGTCGGCGGCGAAGCTCGTCGTCGACGAGATGCTGCGCTGACCGCCGGTCACCGGCTGCAGAGCGTCTCGGTGAGCCGCTGGACCGGGCTCTCGATGCCCCACCGGGCGCCGAGCTCGGCGACGCGGGCCAGGTCGCGCGGCTCCGCGGGCACGGCGGTGGCGGGGGAGCCCAGGTCGAGGTCGCGGGCGACCGCCACGACCTGCGGGGCCACCTCGAGGTACGCCGCCGCGGCCTTGATCTTGCCGCGCGGACCCGGGCCCATGTCGGAGTCCGGGTCCAGCGCCGCGGCGACGATGCCGTCCATGTCGCCGAACCGGTCCAGCAGCGTTGCCGCGGTCTTCTCGCCGATCCCGGCGACCCCGGGCAGCCCGTCGGAGGCGTCGCCACGCAGCGTCGCGAAGTCGGCGTACTGGTGGGCGTCGATGCCGTACTTCGTGCGCACCCAGTCGTTCGTGACCCGCTCGTGGTTGCCCACGCCGCGCGCGATGTAGAGGACCCGGACGTCGCGCTCGTCGTCGACCAGCTGGAACAGGTCGCGGTCCCCGGTCACGATGTCGACGGGCTGGCGCGCCTGGCTGGCCAGGCTGCCGATCACGTCGTCGGCCTCGTAGCCGTCCTTGCCGACCACGCAGATCCCGAACGCCTCGAGCACGTCGCGGATGATCGGCACCTGCACCTCGAGCGGGTCCGGCACCTCCTCGACGTCCGGCTCGCCGGACCGCTCCGCGACGACCCGGTGCGCCTTGTACGAGGGGAGCAGGTCGACCCGCCACTGCGGACGCCAGTCGTTGTCCCAGCAGCACACCAGGTCGCTGGGCCGGTAGTCGGTCACCAGCCGCGAGATGAAGTCGAGGAAGCCGCGCACCGCGTTCACCGGCGTCCCGTCGGGGCCCTTGATCTCGGGGACCCCGAAGAAGGCCCGGAAGTACATGGAGGCGGAGTCGAGGAGCATCAGGCGTCCGGGCTCGGTCACGGAGCAGATCCTGCCATGGTGTATGCCCTACCCTGCTCGCGTGACCCAGTCAGAGCTCGAAGGCACCGATCGCAAGATCCTGGAGCTGCTCGCCCGCGACGGCCGGATGTCCTTCACCGACCTCGGGAAGGCGACCGGGCTCTCGACGTCCGCGGTCCACCAGCGGGTGAAGCGGCTGGAGTCGCGCGGGCTGATCACCGGGTACGTCGCCACCGTCGACCACGAGCAGCTCGGCCTGCCCCTGACGGCGTTCATCTCGATCCGCCCGATCGACCCCTCCCAGCCCGACGACTCGCCCGAGCGGCTGCGCGAGGTCAGGGAGATCGAGTCCTGCTGGTCGGTCGCCGGCGACGAGTCCTACATCCTCAAGGTCCGGGTCGCCACCCCCACCGACCTCGAGGACCTCCTGGCCCGCATCCGCGCCGCCGCCAACGTCTCCACCCGCACCACGATCGTGCTGTCCACGCCGTACGAGGGGCGCCCGATCGGCTGACTGCCGCCTCGGTGTTGGTGCGGATTGGTCACCAACCGCACGTCGGGAGCGCTCCCACCTGCGGTTGGTGACCAATCCGCGTGCGTTCCGGCGTCACCGGCCCAGCAGGGAGAGGGCGTGGCGGACGACGGTGGTGACGTCGCCGAGGCCCGCCTCGAAGTCGGTGAGCTCGGCGCCGAACAGCTCGAGCCCGCGGCGCTGCGACTCGTCCAACCGCTCCGGGCGCGCGAGGTACAGCGGCAGGACCAGCCGGCCGTGCAGGTCGTGCAGGCGGCCGGCGCGGAGCGCGAGCTCGCCGGCCGTGGCCTCCACCCGGCCCAGGGCGACGACGGTCTCGGCATCGACGACGGTCAGGGCGCTGCCCTGCAGGCTGCCGAGCAGGTCGGGCGGGACCAGGATCGGCAGGTCCCGGAGCGCCTCCCACTCCGGCTGCTCCTCGGCCAGGAGCGCGGCGACCGCGCCGCGGGTTCCTTCGACGGCGTCGCGGACCAGGGGCGCCGCGGTCTCGGTGCCGACGAGGCTGCCGGCCACGGCAGCCAGGTACCGCTCCGTCCAGGCGCGCAGCATCCGCCGCTCCCGGACGTTCTCCACGACGAACGCGAGCATCGCGCCGAGGAACACCGAGCCGATGGCACCGAGCACGCTCACGGGCTCATCCTGACGGCCGGAGCCGTCGGGGAAGGGCCGACCCGCCGGGGCGGGCACCTGCGCGGATTGGTCACCAACCGCGCGTCGGGAGCGCTCTCACGTGCGGTTGGTGACCAATCCGCATCAACCGACCGGTTGCGGAAGCAGCGGCCGGGGCGGGGTCACCAGGCCTGCAGCGCCGCCGTCCGGCGGGACGCCTCGGCGACCTCGGCGGCCTTGAGGGCGCTGGAGTCGAGGTCGGCGTGCTGGGCCCACCACTGCTGGCCCGCGGCCGGGAGCGTGTGGATCGGGTCGTAGTACTCGTAGGTCTTCGTCAGCGCCTCGGGGTCGGCCGCCTCGATCGACGTGCGGTAGTTCTTGGTCCAGTAGGAGATGCCGCGCTCGGTGTCGTACGACGCGAGCTGGTGCACCCAGCGCTTGCCCACGAACGGGACGTCGCACACGATCCGCGGGGTCGCGAAGCCGGGCAGGTAGCCCATGATGTGGTGCTGCAGCCGCTGCGCGTCGGCGACCGAGACCCGCCAGTGCTCCGAGAACGGGATCATGTCGCACATGTAGAAGTAGTACGGCATGATCTGGGCGCCATCGAGCAGCCGGAAGCACAGGTCGAGCAGCGCGTGCGGGTCGGCGTTGACGCCGTTGAGCAGCACGCCCTGGTTGCGGACGTCGCGGACGCCGGCGTCCAGCATCGCCTGTGCCGCGCGGGCGACCAGCGGCGTGATGGAGTTCGCGTGGTTGGCGTGGGTGTGGATGGCGATCGACACGCCGCGCGAGCGCGCCGTACCGGCCACGCGTTCCATGCCGGCCCGGACGTCGTCCTGGAGCCAGTGGTGGGGGAGTCCGACCAGGGCCTTGGTGGCGAGCCGGATGTCGCGGATGTTCTCGATCTCCAGCAGCGACGCCAGGAACGACTCCAGGCGCGGCCACGGCATGTTCGCCACGTCGCCACCGGAGACCACGACGTCGCGCACCGACGGGGTACGCCGCAGGTAGTCGAGCATCTCGCCGAGCCGGTCGTGGGGCTTGCCGACGAACTTCAGCTTGTCCACGGTGGGCGTGGAGTTGCCGACGAGGTCCATGCGGGTGCAGTGGCCGCAGTACTGCGGACAGGTGGGCAGCAGCTCGGCGAGCACCTTGGTGGGATAGCGGTGGGTGAGCCCCTCGGCCACCCACATGTCGTGCTCGTGCAGCGAGTCCCGGGTGGCGTGCGGGTGCGAGGACCAGTCGGTGCGCCGGTCGGAGAAGACCGGGACCATGTAGTGGCGGACCGGGTCGGCGTAGAAGGCCTCGGTCAGCGAGCCCGGGCCGGAGGGGACCTCGTGCGGCACCATCGTGTTCATCATCTGCGGCGGCACGAGCATCGACATCGTCGCCCGCTCGGCCTGGTCGCGTTCGAGGTCGGCATAGAACCGCTCGTCGAGCAGGTCGCCCATCAGCTCGCGCAGCTGCTTGACGTTCTTCACGCAGTGGGCGCGCTGCCACTGCACGGACTCCCACTCCTCGGTGGTGACGTCGCGCCAGCCCGGGAACCGGGTCCAGTCCGGCTCGACCAGCTCGACCCGGCGATACGGGTACGGCTGGCCGGTCTCTTCCCAGAAGTCGGATGCCGTGATCGAGGTCTCGATGCTCACTCCGCCACTGTAGGCGGCAATTCTCCGGCCTGTCGAATGCCGCGCCGGAGAATCTTTCGTTAGGCTGCCGTTGTGCGAGACGTTCACCCCGCCCGCTCCGGCGCTCGACCCAGCGACCCGACCGGCCTGCACCGTGTCCTCGACGCCCGCGACGCCGGCGGCGGTGTGCGGCTGCCCCAGGCGGCCGAGCGGCTGGACACCCGCCGCGAGCTGTGGCCCGACGAGGTCCGGATCCGCGTCGAGCGGCTCAACCTGGACGCGGCGTCGTTCCGCCAGCTCGAGCGCAAGCACGGGGGAGACGGGGCCGCCGTCCGCGCCGAGGTCCTCGACATCGTCCGCACCCGCGGCAAGATGCAGAACCCCGAGACCGGCTCGGGCGGCATGCTGGTCGGCACCGTCGAGGAGGTCGGCCCGGAGTCGCCGCTCGGCCTCGCCGTCGGCGACCGGGTCGCCACGCTGGTCTCCCTCACCCTGACGCCGCTGGTCATCGAGGACGACCTGTCCCGGTGGGACGGGCGGAGCGAGCAGGTGCCCTGCGACGGGTACGCCGTGCTGTTCGGCCGCTCGATCGCGGCGGTGCTGCCCGACGACCTCCCGGCGGAGCTCAGCCTCGCGGTCATGGACGTGTGCGGAGCCCCGGCGCTCACCGCCCGCGTCGTCGAGAAGTACGACCAGGCCGTGGTCGCGGTGATCGGCGGCGGCGGCAAGTCCGGCTCGCTGAGCCTCGCCGCGGCGCGCCGGGCCGGGGCCAAGCGCACCATCGGCGTCGTCCCCCGCGAGGCCGAGGCCGCGCTGCTCCGCGAGGCCGGGCTCGCCGACGAGGTCGTGGTCTGCGACGCCCGCGACCCGATCGCGCTGCGCGACGCGGTCACCGCGGCCGGGGGACCCGCCGACGTCACCGTGGTCTGCGTGGACGTCCCCGGCTGCGAGGGCGGCGCGATCCTCGCGACCGCCGACCGCGGCACGGTCGTCTTCTTCTCCATGGCGACCTCCTTCTCCGCCGCCGCGCTGGGTGCCGAAGGGCTGGCCGCGGATGTCACGATGCTGGTCGGCACCGGCTACACGCCGGGCCACGCGGCGTACGCCCTCGAGCTGCTCCGGGAGAACCCGGGCGTACGCGGCCTGTTCGAGAGGAGGAGGGGATGACCTCGACACCACGGGGCAAGCTCGACCTCGACCCGGCCACCGTCCGCCACGCCCGCTCCCTGGCGCGCAAGGCCGGGCGGCCGATCGTGACCATGGCGAAGAAGCACACCACCGTCGCCGTCGAGCGCGCCACGCTGCGCCTGGCCGGCCTCGAGGGCGCCGACCCGGACGGGACGCCGTGGGTGAACCGGCTGATGGACGTCGTCCGCGCCGACACCGGGCTCGAGCACGGCGTCGCGCTGCCGGTGTGGGACGCGCTGCTGCGCGGCGAGGCCGACGATCTGGCCACGCTGGCCGAGAAGGCGTCGGCCGGCTCGGTGCGGTTCCGGCTGCCGGAGGGCAAGGACGCCGAGCGCGCCCGCCGGGCCGCGCGACGGCAGGTCGGGCGGGGCATCAAGCGCATCGACGCCCGCCGCGCGGAGCGCGACCGGCTGATCCGGCGCTTCGGCGACGCGCCGCGGCAGCCGTGGATCTACCTGATCGTCGCGACCGGCGACATCTACGAGGACATCCCGCAGGCGCAGGCCGCGGCCCGCGAGGGCGCCGACGTGATCGCGGTGATCCGCTCCACCGGCCAGAGCCTGCTGGACTTCGTGCCCGAGGGCGCGACCCGCGAGGGCTTCGCCGGCACTTACGCCACCCAGGAGAACTTCCGCCTGATGCGGGCGGCGCTGGACGAGACCAGCAAGGAGCTGGGCCGCTACGTCCGGCTGACCAACTACGCCTCCGGGCTCTGCATGCCGGAGATCGCCGCGCTCGCCGGCCTCGAGCGGCTCGACATGATGCTCAACGACTCGATGTACGGGATCCTCTTCCGCGACATCAACCCGGTCCGCACCTTCGTCGACCAGCGCTTCAGCCGCCAGGTCCACGCCCGGGCCGGCATCATCATCAACACCGGCGAGGACAACTACCTCACGACCGCGGACGCCGTCGAGGCGGCCCACACCGTGACGACCAGCCAGCTGCTCAACGAGTACTTCGCCAAGGAGGCGGGCCTCGAGGACTGGCAGCTCGGCCTGGGACACGCGTTCGAGATCGACCCCGACGTCCCCGACTCGTTCCGCCTCGAGCTCGCGCACGCGCTGCTGGCCCGCGAGCTGTTCCCGGACGCGCCCCTGAAGTGGATGCCGCCCACGCGGCACATGACCGGCGACGTGTTCCGCGGCTACCTGCTGGACGGCTTCTTCAACCTGGTCGGGGCGCTCACCGGCCAGGGCATCCTGCTGGTCGGCATGATGACCGAGGCGGTGGTGACGCCGTGGTTGTCCGACCGGGACCTGGCGCTGCAGAACGTCCGGTACGTCATGAACGCCGCGGGCAACCTGCACGAGGACTTCCGGCCCGCTCCGGACGGCTTCATCGTCCAGCGGGCCAACCAGGTGCTCGCCGAGACGATCGAGCTGCTGGATCGGATCGTCACCGACACCGACGCCGCCGGTGACCCGCCGCTGCTCGCCGCCATCGCCGACGGCACGTTCGGGCTGATGAAGCGGCCCCCGACCGGCGGCAAGGGTCTCGACGGCGTGGCCCGCACGTCGAGCGCCTACTACAACCCGGCGACCGAGATCCTGGAGGAGCGAGCATGAGCCACGTCGTACGCCCGTACGGCGACACCACCGGCGACGGCATGGTGCAGGTGAGCTTCACCCTGCCCGTCCCGCACTCCAAGGTCGCCGAGGGCGCCGCCGCCCAGCTCGCGAAGAAGATGGGCCTGGACCCCGCGCTGGTGGTGCACGCCAAGCCGATGGGCCCGGACTTCACGTTCTTCGTCGTGTACGGGCGGGTGCACCACCTGGTGAACCTGGACGAGGTCGAGGTCGTCGAGCGGGACTACCCGCTGCTGACGCCGAAGGAGGCGAACGCGGCGATCAAGCGGGCGCTGCGCCGCCGGCTGGTGGTCGTCGGCGGCTGCATCGGCACGGATGCGCACACCGTCGGCATCGACGCGATCCTCAACATCAAGGGGTTCGCGGGGGAGAAGGGGCTCGAGTACTACCGGGAGCTGAAGGTGGTGAACCTCGGTGCCCAGGTGTCGGTCCCGCAGCTCGTCGAGCGCGCCCGCGCCGAGAAGGCCGACGCCGTCCTCGTCTCGCAGGTGGTCACCCAGCGCGACGCCCACCTGCTCAACACCCGGGAGATGTCCGCGGCGTTCCGCGAGTCCTACCCGTCGGACCGGCGGCCGCTGCTCATCGTCGGCGGCCCGCGCTTCGACGAGGCCATGGCCGCGGAGCTCGGCGTCGACCGGGTCTTCACCCGGGGCACCACGCCCGGCGAGGTCGCGTCGTACCTGGTCCACCGGCTCGCGACGAAGGGAGCAGCAGCATGAGCGCCCGGTCGTCGGCCGAGGTCGGCATGACCGTCGTGCACCGCCGGTACGTGCCGTACTCGCACGCCCACTACGCCGGCAACCTCGTCGACGGCGCCTACAGCCTCGGGCTGTTCGGGGACATCGCGACCGAGATGTGCATCCGCACCGACGGCGACGAGGGGCTGTTCGCGTCGTACTCCGACGTCCAGTTCCGGGCGCCGGTGCGCGCCGGCGACGTCCTCGAGATCAGCTGCGAGCTGGTGCGCGTCGGCACCCGGTCGCGGGTGATGGAATTCGTCGTCCGGGTCGTCGCCCGCGGCGCCGCCACCGAGGAGAGCCCCGGCGCCGCGGCCGTGCTGGCCGAGCCGATCGTGGCGACGACGGCGACCGGTACGGTCGTCGTACCCGGCTGACCGGCGGGTCGCCGCGACACGCCGACCACGATCCGAAATTTCCCCCGGATTTTCGTGGCCCGGATCACACCGCTGACCTGCGGTTTCGCGTGTTTTCGCAGGTCAGCGGCCTCTTGACGACGGCCACCGCCAGGTTTCAATCTGTGCGGCGTTCGCCCATGCAGATCGTGGCCGGCGAACCGACGTCCGAGTGGCCGCGTCGGAGGGTGGGAGTGCCAGCCATCCGTTCGACCTGGTTCGCGGAGGTCGGTCCGCCCCCGGGGGCGAGCACGGACGGGACCCGCGTCCCCTAGACAACAGCCTGTTCTCGGCAGCCGGTCGAGGACGGACTGGTCCGAAGGGTGCGGGTCCCTTCCGATGTCCCGGTAATTTTCTGGTCATGGGACTTCGCGTGCTGGCCGCACTCGCCTGCGGGGCGGCGCTGTCGCTCGCGTTCGAGCCGGTCGCCCAGCCGATCGTCATCCCGTTCGCGGTCGCGGCGTTCGTGCTCTGCTGCCGCGGCCTGCGGCTGCGCAGCGGCTGGATCCCCGGGCTGGCGTTCGGGATCGGGTTCCAGTACGTCCTGATCTTCTGGATGCGCGCCGTCGGCCCCGACGCCTGGGTGGCGCTGGCGACGGCCGAGGCGGCGTTCCTCGGCGTGCTCGGGTCGCTCACCGCGGTCCTCACCCGGCACCGCTGGTGGCCGCTGTGGGTGGCCGCCGCGTGGACGGCGGTCGAGGTCTGGCGCAGCGGCTGGCCGTTCAGCGGCATGCCGTGGGGCCGGCTGGCGTTCGCCGTCGTCGACACCCCGGTCGCGAGGTCGCTGCCCTGGATCGGCGCGGTCGGCGTCAGCTTCGTGCTCGCGCTGAGCGGCACCCTGCTGGCCTGGCTGGCCGTGGCTCGCGGCCGGGAACGCCGGCTCGCGGGGGTCGCGCTCGGTGGGCTGGTGGTCCTGGCGCTGGTGCCGGTCGCGGTGCCGTGGGAGTCGACCCCGGAGTCCGAGGTCACGGTGGCGGTCGTCCAGGGCGACGTCCCGGGCAACGGCGACGACATCCTCTACGACTTCCGGCAGGTGACGCAGAACCAGGTCGACCTGACCGTGCAGCTCGCGCGCGACGTCCAGGCCGGCGCGGAGCCGCGCCCGGACTTCGTCCTCTGGCCGGAGAACTCCACCGCGATCGACCCGTTCCGCGACGCCCAGACCAACAGTGGCATCCGGACCGCCAGCGCGGCCATCGGCGTCCCGATCCTGGTGGGCGCGATCGTCGACGGCGGCCCCGGTCACGTGCTCAACCAGGGCATCGTGTGGGACCCGGCGACCGGGGCGGGGGACCGCTACACCAAGCGGCATCCGGTCCCGTTCGGCGAGTACATCCCCGCCCGCGAGTTCTTCACGCGGCAGTTCGGCCGCCTGGCCGAGGTGCCCCGCGACATGCTGAGCGGCACCCGCACGGAGCCGCTGCGGGTCGCCGGCGTCGAGGTGGCGGACTCGATCTGCTTCGACGTCGCCTACGACGACGGCATCTACGCCCAGGTCGCCCGCGGCGCCCAGCTGCTCACCGTGCAGACCAGCAACGCGACGTTCATCCACACCGACCAGGTCGAGCAGCAGTTCGCGATCACGCGGCTGCGCGCGATCGAGACCGGCCGGTGGCTGGCGGTGTCGTCGACCAACGGGGTCACCGGGGTGATCGCACCCGACGGATCGGTCGTGGCCAGCGCGGCGCAGCGCACCCAGGCGGTCCTGGTCGAGAAGGTCGGCCTCGAGTCCGGCGTCACGCCCGCGGTGCGGATGGGCCCGTGGCCCGGCCGGTTCCTCATCGCGCTCACCGCCGTCGGCCTGCTCTTCACCGTCCTCTCATCCGGCCTCCCGTATGGTCGGCGCCGGAACCGGCAGCAGGCCGAGGACGACGGCCCGCCGGCCACGGACGTCCCGGTCGCGGCCACCGCGAGCGAAGGGACGAACGCGTGAGCCTGGGACGGGTCGTCGTGGTGATCCCGACGTACAACGAGGCGGAGAACCTCGCGTGGATCGTCGGGCGGCTGCGGGCCGCGGAGCCGGAGGTCGACGTCCTCGTCGTCGACGACGGCTCACCCGACGGGACGGGGGCGATCGCCGACGACCTCGCGGCCGCCGACAGCCGCGTGCGGGTGGTGCACCGGACCGCCAAGGCCGGGCTCGGCGCGGCGTACCTGCACGGCTTCCGGGTGGCGCTGGACGCCGGCTACGACGTGATCGGCGAGATGGACGCCGACGGGTCCCATCAGCCCGAGCAGCTGCACCGGCTGCTCGAGGCCCTCGAGGGCGCCGACCTGGTGATCGGGTCGCGCTGGGTGCCGGGCGGGTCGGTCGTGAACTGGCCGCTGAACCGCGAGCTGCTCTCGCGCGGCGGGAACCTCTACGTCCGGATGCTGCTCGGGATCTCCGTGCGCGACGCGACCGCCGGCTTCCGCCTGTTCCGCCGCACCGCGCTGGAGAAGATCGACCTGGAGGCCGTGCAGTCGACCGGGTACGTCTTCCAGACCGACATGGTCGCCCGCACGCTGGCGGCCGGCCTGGTGGTCAAGGAGGTGCCCATCGAGTTCGTGGAGCGGGTCCGTGGGGACTCCAAGATGAGCGGCGCGGTCGCGACCGAGTCGCTGAAGCGGATCACGGCCTGGGGCCTGCGGGAGCGCCGGGACCAGGTCCGCCGGGTCTGGCGGCGCCGATGAGCCCGCGCCGGCGCACGATCCCGCTCGTGCTGGTCACCGTCTTCGTGCTGATGCCGCTGCTGGAGATCTACGTGATCGTCCAGGTCGGCCAGGTCATCGGCGCGTGGTGGACGATCCTGCTGCTGGTCGCCGACAGCATCTTCGGTGCCTGGCTGCTGCGGCACGAGGGCGCCCGCGCCTGGCGGGCGCTGCGGGACGCCCTGCAGGCCGGCCGGCTCCCGTCGAACGAGATCGCGGACGGCGCGCTGATCCTGGTCGGCGGGACGCTGATGCTGGCTCCCGGCTTCGTCACCGACGCCTTCGGGATCCTGCTGATCCTGCCGTTCACCCGGCCGGCGTTCCGGCGGCTGCTCGCGACCGCCGTCGCGCGGCGCCTGGTCCTGGACGTGACACGCCCCGGACCCGGGCCGCAGGGGCCGGTGGTCCGGGGCGAGGTCGTCGACGACGACTGACTAGCGGCCGAGCCTCTCGTGCGGACCGGCCGGTCTCGACACGCCGGTCGCGGCTCGCTCGACCACCATCAAGGCGCCCGCCTTCGCTGCGCTCAGGCGCTCGCCTTACGCTTCTTCTGGTTGGCGCGGTGCAGGTGCGCGGGACCGATCTCCCCGTCGCGGAGCAGCTGGAGCCGCTCCTTGAGGATGTCCTCGAGCTCCTTCTCCGAGCGGCGCTCGAGGAGCATGTCCCAGTGGGTGCGGGCGGGCTTCTCCGCCTTCGCCTCCGGCTGGATGCCCGAGACGCTCAGCGCCTCGGCGCCGCAGCGCGGACACTCCCAGACCGCCGGGACGTCGGCCTCGACCGACATCGTGATCTCGAACTCGTGCCCCTGCGGGCACCGGTAGCCGACCTGCTGGCGAGCCGCGAACTCGATGCCGCGCTCGTCCTCGAAGCTCTGGCCGCCCAGTCGCGCTCCACGCAGTGTGCGCTCTGCCATGAGCCACCTCCCGATCCTGTGTTCCCCCGTGTGCCTGTCCGAGACGGACTCAGCCGGCGCTCATGACGGCGTCACGCGCACGCCACCAACACCGCAATCCCGATACGTGTCGTACCCAGTTCGTCGACGTCTCAACCTCTTCAACGGTACGGGGCCCGGGAAGATTCCGGGAATCCTCGGCAGTGGGCGCGTTCACACCACCGTCGGCAGCGGGTTGCCGGCCTCCTGGATGCCGCGGCGGGGGTCGACCCGGAGCAGGAGGCCGATGCCGAGCACGAACAGCACCACGAGCGCGAGGAGCGCGGGGCGGTAGGAGTCCGTCCACTGGTGGACGAGGCCGAAGATCAGGGTGCCGACCCAGCTCGTGCCGCGCTCGCAGGCCTGGTACAGCGAGAAGTACTCCGCCTCCCGCCCCCGCGGGATCAGCTGGCTGTAGAACGAGCGGGAGAGCGCCTGGGTGCCGCCGAGCACGACCCCGATGGCGACCGCCAGCAGCAGGAACAGCGGCAGGTTCTCGTCGGGGGTCAGCCAGCCGGCGACGACCACGAGCAGCCAGATGAACAGCCCGGTCAGGATCACCCGGTACGCGCCGCGGCGGCGGGCCAGGCGCCCGAACCCCAGTGCCCCGGCGATGCCGACGAACTGGACGACGAGGAAGGCGAGCAGCACCGTGCTCTTCTCGAAGCCGAGCTGCTTCTCGCCGTACACGCTCGCGGCGTAGATCACGGTCTGGATGCCGTCGTTGTAGAAGAGGTAGGCGACGAGGAAGGTGAGCGTGACCGGGTAGTTCCGGAGGTCCTTGAGCGTGTGCCACAGCTGCCCGAAGCTCGCCTGGACGAGGCCCCCGGGCTCCGCGTCCGGGTTGACAGGCGGGCGGGCGCGGATGCCGCGCACCGGGATGACCGTGAACACCGCCCACCACACGCCGGCGGACAGCAGGCTGATCCGCACCGCCAGCTCGGTGTGGTCGCTCAGCACGGTGAGGAGGACGAAGTTCAGGGCGAGCAGGAGGCCGCCGCCGAGGTAGCCCAGCGCCCAGCCGCGGGACGAGACCCGGTCGCGGTCGTCGGGGTCGGCGATGTCGACGAGCAGGGAGTCGTAGACGACGAGGCTGGCGCCCAGGAAGAGCGTCGCGAGCAGCAGCAGGACCGCGCCGAGCTGCCAGTTCGACCCGGCGACCAGGAACATCAGCATCGCCATCGCGCTGCCCGCCCACGCGAACCCGCCGAGCAGCTTCGGCTTGTTGCCGCTGCGGTCGGCGACCGCGCCGACCACGGGGAGGACGAACGCGGACAGGATGGTGCTGATCGTGACGACGTAGAAGACCAGCGAGCCGGCCGAGACGCCGATCCCCAGCACGTGCAGGTCGGTCGTGCACTTGTAGCCGGCGTCCTCGTCGGTCGCCCGGCCGCAGGCGGCCTTCTCGGCCACCGAGGTCAGGTACGGCGAGAACAGCACCGCGGCCGTGGTCGTGACGAAGGCGCTGTTGGCCCAGTCGTACCAGTACCAGGCCTTCTGCTCGCGCTCCCGTTCCGGCGCGACGGTCGTCACCGGTCGCCCCGCCACTGGCCGCGCTCGATCAGCACGTCCCTGAGTATGTCGGTCCGGTCGGTGAAGATGCCGTCGACGCCCCGGTCGAGCAGCTCGTGCATCTCGGCGGCGCCGTCGATGGTCCACGCGTGCACCTGCAGGCCCGCCGCGTGCGCCCGGCGTACCAGGCCCGGGGTGAGGACGGTGAGCGCGCCGCGACGGTGCGGCACCTGGAAGGCCTGGAACCGCTTCCGGGTCAGCAGCGCCGCCGCCCGGCTCGGCAGCAGGCGGAACGCGACGATCTCCACCGGCGTCGCGCAGGTCGGCACCCGGCCGCCGGTGAGCTCGCGGAACCGCGTCGTCCGCCGCCGGGAGAACGAGCCGACCAGAACCCGGTGCCAGGCCTCGCGGGCGGCGAGGAAGTCGGCGAGCGCGGGGACGGCACCGTCGGCCTTCAGGTCGATGTTGAACCGGGCATCGGGGAACGCGTCGAAGAGCTCCGCGAGCGTCGGCACCGACTCGCGGCCGCCGACCAGCGCCTCCCGGACCTCGGCCAGGGTGAGCGCCGCGATCTCGCCGCGCCGGTCGGTGACCCGGTCCAGGACCGTGTCGTGGAAAGCCAGCAGCACGCCGTCCCGGGTGACGTGCACGTCCGTCTCCAGGTAGCGGTAGCCGAGCTCCGCGGCGTGGCGGAACGCCGCCAGGGTGTTCTCCAGGCCCTCGATCTCGGGGTGGTAGGCACCACCCCGGTGGGCGAAGGCGAGCACGGGGCCGGGGTCGTCCAGGTAGGCGTAGCCGGTGCGGGGGGTGACCACGGGTGCAGTATTCACCGGCCCGGCTCCGACGACCGCGGCCGGTGGGGCGGTAGCGTCGTCGCATGGAGAGCTTGACCTGTCCTCGCTGCGGCACCGAGATGGTCTCCCGGGCGCTGAGCGCCTCGCTCGGGGACGGCGAGGTCAGCCTGTGCCCGGACGGCCACGGAGTCTTCCTGGCGCGTGCCGACCTCGGCGCCCTGATCGAGTCCGAGAGCGACTGGCACCGCCACGCCGGTCAGCACACCGCCCCGATGCCGCGGATCACCGCCGACATGGCCGCCCCGCCGGTGGGCAAGACGCCGCCGCGGGCGTGGGTGGAGACGCTGTTCGAGTAACGGACCGCGCGGTGGTTGAGGAGGTTGCGCAGCAACCGTCTCGAAACCACCTGCGCGCGACTCGTCTTCGTTGACCGACTGGGTTTCGAGACGCCGGTTGCGAGCTCGTTCCTCGCTCGCACGGCTCCTCAACCTGGCTGCAGATTCCCGGCCTTCGCAAGCTCAGGCCGGGGCAGCTCAGATATCCCGGAACGTCTCGATGGACGCGCCGAGCTGGTTGAGCCGCTCGGCGAGGTCCTCGTAGCCGCGGTGGATGACGTAGGTCGAGCGCAGCACCGAGGTGCCCTTCGAGGCGAGCATGGCGAGCAGGATCACCACGGCCGGGCGGAGGGCGGGCGGGCAGACCAGCTCGGTGCCGGTGAACGACGTGGGGCCCTCGATCATCACCCGGTGCGGGTCGAGCAGCTTGACCCGGGCGCCGAGCTTGTTCAGGTCGGTCAGGTAGATCGCCCGGTTCTCGTAGACCCAGTCGTGCAGCAGGGTCTGGCCCTCGGCGACAGCGGCGATCACCGCGAAGAACGGCAGGTTGTCGATGTTGAGGCCCGGGAACGGCATCGGGTGGATCTTGTCGAGCGGGGCGTGCAGCTCGGACGGCTTCGTGGTGATGTCCACCAGCCGGGTCTGGCCGTTGAGCGCGACGTACTCCTCGGAGCGGTCGTACTGCAGGCCCATCTCCTCCAGGAGGGCGAGCTCGATCTCCATGAACTCGATCGGCACACGGCGCACGGTGATCGAGGACTTGGTGACGATCGCCGCGGCGAGCAGCGACATCGCCTCGATCGGGTCCTCGCTGGGCGCGTAGTCGACGTCGACGTCGATCTCGGCGCGGCCGGTGACGCTCAGGGTCGTGGTGCCGACGCCCTCGATCGTCACGCCGAGCCGCTGCAGGTAGAAGCACAGGTCCTGGACCATGTAGTTGGACGAGGCGTTGCGGATCACGGTGGTGCCGGGGTGCAGCGCGGCCGCCATCAGCGCGTTCTCCGTGACGGTGTCGCCGCGCTCGGTCAGCACGATCGGACGGCCCGGCTCGATGGCCCGGTTCACCGAGGCGTGGTAGCTGCCGTCGGTCGCCTTGACCTCCAGGCCGAAGGGCCGCAGCGCGGCCATGTGCGGCTCGACGGTGCGGGTGCCGAGGTCGCACCCGCCGGCGTACGGGAGCTCGAAGACGTCCGCGCGGTGCAGCAGCGGGCCGAGGAACATGATGATCGAGCGGGTACGGCGCGCCGCCTCCGCGTCGACGTGGTCGAGGTCGAGCTCCTTGGGCGGCACGATCTCGAGGTCGTTGTCGTCGTTGAGCCACCGGCACTGGACGCCCAGGCTGGTCAGCACCTCGATCAGCCGGTTGACCTCCTCGATCCGCGCGACCTTGCGCAGCGTGGTCCGGCCGCGGTTCAGCAGGGTGGCGCACAGCAGCGCGACCCCGGCGTTCTTGGACGTCTTGACGTCGATCTCGCCCGACAGCGTCGTCGGGCCGGTGATCCGCAGGTGGGTGGGGCCGGCGCCCAGGGCCACGATCTCGGAGTCGAGTGCCGCACCGATCCGCGCGAGCATCTCCAGGGACAGGTTCTGGTGCCCCTTCTCGATCCGGTTGATGGCGCTCTGACTGGTCCCGAGCAGGTCGGCGAGCTGGTGCTGGGTCAGGCCGCGGTGCTTGCGGGCGTCCCGGATGAGGTTCCCGATCCGGTTCTTGTATCCCTCGCTCATGCGCACCACGGTAACTCACATGTGAGATAAGGCAACTCAGCGTGGTGCCGGGGTGTCGGGGCCCGGGGGAGCGGCTCAGGCCCGGCTGGGAGGATGGTGGCCATGCGAGCGACGACGATCCACGGCCCCCGCGACATCCGCGTCAGCGAGGTCCCCGACCCCACCATCCAGGCACCCACCGACGCGATCGTGAAGGTCGTGGCCGGCTGCGTCTGCGGGTCGGACCTGTGGCCGTACCGCGGCGAGAACCCGATCACGCCGGGCGACACCATCGGGCACGAGTGCGTCGGCATCGTCGAGGAGGTCGGCGCCGCGGTCACCTCGTTCAAGCCGGGCGACTTCGTGGTCGTGCCGTTCGACCACTGCGACAACACCTGCCCGCACTGCCGGTTCGGCGCCCAGAACGGCTGCGTCAACCTCGGCTTCACCGTCAGCGGCCAGGCGGAGTACGCCCGGGTCACCCAGGCCGACGGGAGCCTGGTCGCGACCGACGGCGTCCCGGACGCGTCGCTGCTGCCGTCGGTCCTGACGATCTCCGACGTGATGCCGACCGGCTGGCACGCCGCGGTCTCGGCCGGCGTCCGCCGCGGCGGTACGGCGGTCGTGGTCGGTGACGGCGCCGTCGGGCTGTGCGGCGTGCTCGCCGCCAGGGTGCTCGGCGCGGAGACCATCGTGGCCATGTCGCGGCACGAGCCGCGCCAGCAGATCGCCCGCGCGTTCGGGGCCACCCACGTGGTCGCCGAGCGCGGTGACGCCGGCGTGGAGGCGATCAAGGAGATCACCGGGGGCGTGGGCGCCGACGCCGTCCTCGAGTGCGTGGGCACCGACGAGGCGATGAGGTCGGCGTTCCAGATGGCCCGGCCCGGCTCGACGGTCGGCTTCGTCGGCGTGCCGCACGGCGTCGAGCTGCCGGTCCGCCGGATGTTCCAGGGCAACATCGGGCTCGCCGGCGGCATGGCGCCGACCCGCAAGTACATGCCCGAGCTGCTCGCGATGGTGCTCGACGGCAGCATCGAGCCCGGGCTGGTCTTCGACCTCACCCTGCCGCTCGACGAGGTCGCCGAGGGCTACCGCGCGATGGACGAGCGGCGCGCGGTGAAGGTGCTCATCGAGCCCTGAGCTCGAACCCTGGGATTCCAGCCCGGTGCGGGCGGGTCAGCGGTCGCCGGCGCCGTACAGGATCGCGCCGGCGAGCATCGACGCGCCGCCGACCAGCTCGGACACGAACACCGTGGTGGGGTCGTCCAGGAACACCGCGAACAGGATCAGCAGGATCCCGGCGAGCGCGACGATGCCGAGCAGCGGCCGCTTCGGCAGCGAGGTGTTCAGGCCCATCGCGCAGACGAGGACGACGGTGGCCGCGAAGCCGTCGCGGTAGCCGGCCCACATGCCGTCGGCCCCGGTGCCGTAGATCAGCCAGGTCGCGAGGACCACACCGATGCCCGCCGCCACGATCAGGGTCCAGCCGAACGGGCGGACGACCGGGACGGGCTCGAGGGGGGTGGCAGGCGCGGCGGGGACCGCCGGAGTGGCGTCGGGGCGCTTCACGGGAGTCGACATGGGAAGAAGGGTATTAGGTTCAGCACCATGCTTGTCCTCGGGCCACTCCTTCGGTACGTCGACGACACGTCCGCCACGATCTGGGTCGAGACGGCCGGCGCCGCGACGGTCACCGTCACCGCGGGGGAGCAGAGCGCGTCCGCGCGGACCTTCGCCGCTCATGGCCACCACTACGCGCTGCTGGAGGTGACCGGACTGCCGCCCGGCACCCGCACCGAGTACGCCGTCGCGGTTGACGGCGTGCGCGTGTGGCCGTCGAACGACCCCGAGCTCGCCGAGTTCCCGCCGTCGGTGATCCCGACGCTGGAGCCCGGCAAGCCGCTGCGCCTGGCGTTCGGCTCCTGCCGGGTCAGCGTCGGCCACGACGCCGAGGGCAACGCCGAGTTCGGCGTGGACGCCCTCCGGGCGTACGCGCTGTTCATGGCCGGCCGGACCACCAGTCGCTCCGACGACGACGAGCGCTGGCCGGACCTGGTGCTGTTCCTGGGCGACCAGGTGTACGCCGACGAGACCAGCCCGAAGATGCGCGAGTTCATCGAGCAGCGCCGCGACCCCGAGCAGGCGCCGTGGTGGGAGCTGAAGGACTACGAGGAGTACGCGCACCTCTACGCGCTCGCGTGGTGCGATCCCGCGAACCGCTGGCTGCTCTCCACGCTCCCGAGCGCGATGATCTTCGACGACCACGACATCCGCGACGACTGGAACACCAGCTGGTCCTGGAAGCAGCGGATGGCCGCCACCGACTGGTGGCACGACCGCATCGTGGGTGGGCTCGGCTCGTACTGGGTCTACCAGCACCTGGGCAACCTGGCGCCCGAGGACCGCGCGACCGACGAGCTGTGGCAGCGGATCACGTCGTACGACGGCGACGGCGAGCTGGACATCACCGCCCCGCTCGACGCGCTGGCGGAGGGCGCGGACCGGGAGCCCGACTGCTACCGCTGGAGCTTCGCGCGCGACTTCGACACCCAGGCCCGGTTGGTGGTGATCGACTCCCGGGCGGCCCGCGTGCTGGAACCCGACCGGCGCTCGATGCTCGACGACGCGGAGCTGGCCTGGGTCGACGAGCACCTGCAGGGCGACGTCGACCACCTCATCGTCGGCACGTCGCTGCCGTTCCTGCTGGCGCCGGGCCTGCACCACATCGAGTCGTTCAGCGAGTCCATCGCCGAGGGCGCGTGGGGCGCGCCGGGGAGGTGGCTGGGGGAGCGCGCCCGCCAGCAGGCGGACCTCGAGCACTGGGCGGCCTTCCAGCAGGGCTTCCGCGACGTCGCCGGGATGGTCCTGGAGGTCGCCTCCGGCAAGCGCGGCCGGCCGCCGCGGACGATCACGTTCCTGTCCGGCGACGTGCACCACAGCTACGTCGCCGAGGCGTGGCCGCGCCACGGCGTGGTCGCGAGCCGGGTCCTGCAGGCGGTGTGCTCGCCGATCCGCAACCCGCTGCCGGCGCCGATGCGGGGCTTCATCGACATCGCGTCGCGCCGGGGGACCGGGAAGCTCGGCCGGGTGCTGTCGCTGGCCGGCCGGGTCACGCTGGAGCCGCTGCGGTGGGCGGTGACCCAGGGCCCCTGGTACGACAACAACCTCGCGGTGCTGGAGCTCGACCCCGCCGGGATGCGGATGTGGTGGGTCGCGGGGGAGGAGGTCGACGGCCGCCCGGAACTGCCCGTGCTCAAGCGGGTGGCGACCGTCGACCCGGTCGGCTGAGGCGCCGAGACGCTGCGCCTGGCCGACGTTCCTGGAAGGGGGTCGGAGCAGGTCGAACGGGTGGAGTCAGACGGTGGCGAGCTGCGCGTACTTGCTCGGCCGCAGCGGGACGCAGTCACACCCGTCCCCGCACTCGAGGTAGGTGTGGAGGGCGTGCCCGCAGTGTGGGCACGGCATGTCGTGCGTGAGGTGCTGCGCGTTCGTCTGGACGGTGTCCCACATGGTTCTACCTCCTCTCGAGCATCGGTGGATGCCCCCCTTGGGCGATGATCCGTACTCCTGAGGAGCGTCCCCGGAGCCGCGGGATACATCGCTCTCGACGGTAAAGACCCGGGCGGAGCCGCGCTCGCGGTTCCGGAAACAATGCCCCGCACGGGTCACCCGGGGATGGTCCGTCCGGGCCACGGGTGCCCAACCCGCCGGACGCCGCCGGGCCCATGGCTCATGCTGGTCCCCGTGCGCGTGCTCCGCTCCGTCCCGGTGGTCGTCCTGACCGCGGTCCTCCTCACCGGCTGCTCCGGCAGCGACGGCTCCTGCTCGGGCCACGCCTACCACCCCTCGCTGGACCAGCAGGGAGCCGAGACCCCGATCCGGGCGCTCGAGGTGTGGCTGGGCAGCCACGAGGGCTTCGACCAGCAGCCCCCCGACGCGGGCTGGATCCAGCAGGACACCGGGGAGAAGGACCCGGCACGGGTCGTGCTCACCAACGAGGACGGCGACGGCTGGTGGGTCTCGACGGTCCGGACCGGCACGGGCGGGTACGTCGTCGAGCAGGCCACCGACAACGCCGCGGCCTGCCAGGACGAGCTGCCGTGATCGCCGCGGCCGCGCTGGCCGTGGCCATCACCGCGCACGCGCCGGCCCAGGTGCAGATCGACGACACCCTGCCGGTCCGCGGGCACGCGGTGGTGGCCGACGCACCGCGCACGGTGCGGCTCCAGGAGCGGGCGCACACGGGGGAGTGGTACCTGGTCGCGACCGAGCGGACCCGCCGTACCGGCTGGTTCCACTTCGCGGTGTCGTCCGGGAACCGGCTGACCGAGCGGACCTTGCGGGTGGTCGCCGCGCCCTCGCACGGGCTGCCGCGCGTGCACGCCGCGCCGTTCACGGTCGAGATCGTGATGCGCGAGCTGGGATGATCGTCGGGTGACCAGCAGATCCGGGGAGGCCGACCGCCTGCGCGAGCTCGCGCTCCTGCGCCGGGTGCGCGACCGGATCGACCGGGAGTACGCCCAGCCCCTGGACGTCGAGGCGCTGGCGCTGGACGTGCACCTGTCCGCGGGGCACCTGAGCCGCCGGTTCAAGGCGGCGTACGGCGAGTCGCCGTACAGCTACCTGATGACGCGGCGGATCGAGCGGGCGATGGCGCTGCTGCGCGGCGGCGACCTCAGCGTCACCGACGTGTGCTTCGCGGTCGGCTGCCAGTCGCTCGGGACGTTCAGCACCCGCTTCACCGAGCTGGTCGGGATGCCGCCGAGCGAGTACAAGCGGCTGGCCGGTGCCGGCGCGGCCGGGATCCCGCACTGCGTGCTCAAGCAGGTCGCGAGACCGGTCAGGAATCGAGAAGCACCGGCCGCGGCGCACTACTAGCGTGCGTCCCATGGACATCACCATCCACACGGCGGCCCTGCCGCACGACGATCCGGAGGCGTCGCTGGCGTTCTACCGCGACGCCCTCGGCTTCGAGGTCCGCACCGACGTCGGGACCGGGACCATGCGCTGGATCACCGTCGGGCCGCCGAACCAGCCGGGCACCTGCATCCTGCTGGGGCCGCCGGCCGCCAACCCGGGCATCACCGAGGCCGAGCGCACCACGATCACCGAGATGATGGCCAAGGGCACCTACGGCTGGATCATGCTCGCGACCGACGACCTGGACGCCGCCTTCGACCGCGTCCAGGCGACGAACGCGGAGGTGGTGCAGGAGCCGACCGAGCAGCCGTACGGCATCCGCGACTGCGCGTTCCGCGACCCCGCCGGCAACATGGTCCGCATCCAAGAGCTGCGATGACGGACCGAGTGGCGCTGCCCGACAGCCACGACCTGATCCGCGTCAAGGGGGCGCGGGTCAACAACCTCAAGGACGTGAGCGTCGAGATCCCCAAGCGCCGGTTGTCCGCGTTCACCGGGGTCTCCGGATCGGGGAAGAGCTCGCTGGTCTTCGGCACCATCGCGGCCGAGTCACGCCGGCTGATCGACGAGACCTACTCGACGTTCGTGCAGGGCTTCATGCCCAGCCTGCCGCGGCCCGAGGTCGACGCCCTCGAGGGGCTGACCACCGCCATCCTGGTCGACCAGGAGCGGCTGGGGGCGAACCCGCGCTCGACGCTGGGCACGGTCACCGACGCGAACGCGATGCTGCGCTCGCTGTTCAGCCGGCTCGGGACGCCGTACATCGGCGGGCCCACGGCGTTCTCCTTCAACATCCCCACCACGCGGGCCAGCGGCGTGCTGACCGGGCCGAAGGGGGAGAAGAAGATCGTCCAGGACGCGGTGTACCTCGGCGGCATGTGCGCGGAGTGCGAGGGCCGGGGCACGGTGTCCGACCTCGACCTGTCGGTGATCCTCGACGAGTCGACGTCGCTGCGCGAGGGCGCGATCCTGGTGCCCGGCTACACGGCGGACGGCTGGCTGGTCGCCACCTTCATCGAGTCCGGGTTCTTCGACCCCGACAAGCCGATCGCGGAGTACACCGAGAAGGAGCGCCACGACCTGCTCTACAAGCAGACGACGAAGATCAAGGCCAAGGGCATCAACGTCAGCTACGACGGGCTGATCCCGAAGATCCGCAAGTCGATGTTCAGCAAGGACGTCGAGTCGCTGCAGCCGCACATCCGCGCGTTCGTCGAGCGGGCCGCGGTCTTCCAGACCTGCCCGGCCTGCGACGGCACCCGGCTCAACGAGTCGGCGCGCTCGTCGACGATCGGCGGCGCCAGCATCGCCGACGTCTGCGCCATGCAGATCACCGACGCGGCCGCGTGGGTGCGCGGCATCGACGACCCGGGCGTCGCGCCGCTGGTCGCCGGCCTGCTGCACCTGTTCGACTCCTTCGTCGAGATCGGTCTCGGCTACCTCTCGCTCGACCGGCCGTCCGGGACGCTGTCCGGGGGAGAGGCGCAGCGGACCAAGATGGTGCGGGCGCTGGGGTCCGCGCTGACCGACGTCACCTACGTCTTCGACGAGCCGACCGTCGGCCTGCACCCGCACGACATCGCGCGGATGAACAAGCTGCTGCTGGACCTGCGGGACAAGGGCAACACGGTGCTGGTCGTCGAGCACAAGCCGGAGACGATCGCGATCGCCGACCACGTCGTCGACCTGGGGCCGGGCGCGGGCACCGGGGGAGGGACGGTCTGCTTCGAGGGCACCGTCGAGGGGCTGCTGGCCTCCGACACCCTCACCGGCCGGCACCTCGGGCACCGCGCGCGGCTCAAGGACGCCGTACGCACGCCGTCCGGCCGGCTGGAGATCCGCGGCGCCACCGAGCACAACCTCCAGGACGTGGACGTCGACGTGCCGCTCGGCGTGCTGTGCGTGGTCACCGGCGTCGCCGGATCGGGCAAGTCCTCGCTGATCCACGGCTCCATCCCGGCCGAGGAGGGCGTCGTGTACGTCGACCAGGCCGCGATCAAGGGCTCGCGACGGTCGAACCCGGCGACGTACACCGGGCTGCTCGAGCCGATCCGCAAGGCGTTCGCGAAGGCCAACGGCGTCAAGCCGGCGCTGTTCTCGGCGAACTCCGAGGGCGCCTGCCCGACGTGCAAGGGCAACGGGATGATCTACACCGAGCTCGGCTTCATGGAGACCGTGGCGACGCCGTGCGAGGACTGCGGCGGCAGGCGGTTCCAGGCGGCGGTGTTGGAGCTGCGCTACGGCGGGCTGAACATCGCCGAGGTGCTCGACCTGCCGGTCGCCGAGGCGCACGCGTTCTTCGCGTCCGGCGAGGCCCGGACCCCGGCGGCCGCGACGATCCTGGAGCGCCTGGAGGACGTCGGCCTGGGCTACCTCAAGCTCGGCCAGCCGCTCACCACGCTGTCCGGCGGCGAGCGCCAGCGGCTCAAGCTGGCGATGCGCATGGGGGAGAAGGGCGGCGTCTACGTCCTCGACGAGCCCACCAGCGGCCTCCACCTCGCCGACGTCGACCACCTGCTGGGGCTGCTGGACCGCCTGGTGGACTCCGGGAAGTCGGTGATCGTCATCGAGCACCACCAGGCCGTGATGGCGCACGCGGACTGGATCATCGACCTCGGGCCCGGCGCCGGCCACGACGGCGGCCGGATCGTCTTCGAGGGCACTCCCGCGGACCTGGTCGCCGCCGCCGCGACGCTCACCGGGCAGCACCTGGCGGCGTACGTGGGGGCATGACACCGGTGTAGTCCCTGACGGAAATGTCGGTCAGACGGTGCGGGGACGACATTTTCGTCAGGGACTATCCGCCCGACGGGGCCTCGTCGTACGTCAGCGGGTGCGCACGGTGCCACGCTCACCGTGAGGGCGGGTCGTGTGCCTGAGACCGACCCAGAGCGCGGTCTCAGCCACACGATCCCGCACGGCCGCGTCGGGACGTAGCGTCACACCGGTGAAGCGGTTCGCAGTCCTCGGGTTCGTCGTGGTGCTCATCGCGCTGGCACTCGCGGCCTACGTCCGCGTGGGCTGGTGGCGGATGGAGACAGCGTGCTCGGTTGACCCGCCGGGCGGCCGCGAGTGGAACTCGGTCGCGTTCGGATGGTCGTGGGAGCCGCCCGGGTTCCAGCGCACCTACGACGACGGCAGCCAGCGCACGTCGCTCTGGTTCTAACCCTGTTCATATCGCCGATAACTGACATTATGTCAGGTCAAGCGCGAGAGGCGCCCCTCTCCGCGATCGACGCCAGCCGATCGAGCGAGGCTTGGAGCTTGTCGGACGTCGTCGCCCTGGCCCGCGAGATCCGCCGGTCGTCGTCCGACAACCGCGTCCAGTCGTAGGTGTGGACGACCCGCGTGGTTGCCTCGTCGATCGGCTCGAGCTCCCATCGCCAGAGATGGCCCGGCGGCTCCTGACCCGGCTCAGCGGGCTTCCAGGCGACACGGCGGCCCTCCGTGAACTCGACGACATGGTTCTCCCGGACGTTCCCCTTGGTCGTCGTCATCGTGAACGTGTCGCCCACGGCACGGACGCGCTCCCCCGACCGCGCCTCCGCCAGGTTGTCGTTGCCGTCCCAGCGAGGCTGGTGGGTCGGCTCGGCGATGAGCTCGAAGATCTCGGCTGCCCCCGCCGCGATGTCGCGGCTGGCACTGACGACACGTGGAGCCGCTTGCTCAGGGAAGCTCATGGGCCATGCAACCACCCGGAGCCGTCCGCCGCCAGGCCGGGTACGCACCGACCTGAAACGCGGCGCAGACACGGTCCAGACCAGATGTCGTCCGCGGTTTACCGCATAGCCTCCGGGTGAACCTCTCGTTGCCACGACGTACTGAAGGCAGTCAGCGAGGCGGTCGCACATGTCGAAGATCCAACGCCGGGTGGCCCTGGGCGCGAGTCTCGCGCTCGGCACGGCCCTCCTGCTCGTCCCCGTCCAGGGCAGCCAGCAGGCCGCCACGGCGGCCGACCCGAGCGAGTCCACGCTCGGCGCTCCCCCGGGCGACTCGAAGAAGCCGGTCACCCAGAAGGCGACGTGGACCGGCACTTTCGCCGGGACCGGAGCTCTCGACCCGTCGGTCTGCGCGGAGGGCGCCACCTGCGACTCCGAGACCCTGCACCTGACGATCCCCGCGAACTTCTGGAAGAGCCACAGCGGCTCGCTCGAGGCGAAGATCTCGTGGTCCGACGAGAGCGCCGACCTCGACCTCTACGTGTACGACGCCGACGGCGCGCTCGTCGCCCAGTCCGCGAGCGGCGGCGGCACGTCGGAGAAGACGACGCTCGGCCAGCTCGCCCCCGGCGACTACACGGTCACCGCGGTGAGCTTCGCCGCGGCACCCGGCACGACGTACGACGGCACCGTCTCGATGACCAGCCAGCAGCTGGTGAAGTCGATGACGCTGCCCGAGGACCGCGACTCGCTCATGGACGACCTCACGGTGAAGTACCCGCTCCGCGTCGTGTTCGTCGGCCGCACGCCCACCAAGGCGCAGGTCGCCGAGCTGAAGAAGTGGATCCCGACCCAGTACCAGCCCACGGTGGCCAACGTCGCCGGCGCCCCCAGCCCCGACGGCCTGCTCAGCACCGCCTCCGGGCTGCTGAACTGGAACCGCGGCGCCTTCGCGCCCGGCCAGGACCCGTACTTCCTCGGCACGCGCTTCAAGTACGACGTGCACGTGTACTCGGCCACGAAGGCCTACAGCAAGGCGCTGTTCCGCGTCGCGAAGCAGCACACGGCCGCGGACCAGTCGTTCAAGGACCCGACGATGACCGAGCAGCTGGTCAAGTACGACCAGTCCTTCGGCAAGTACCGCGTCGTCGACGGCGTCGAGCACCAGGTCACCGACCCCAGCAAGGTCGACATGGTCGACGGGTACGCCGTCGAGGACTGGATGTGGAAGAGCCGCACCCAGAAGAAGTGGCGGTGCGCGTTCGTCGACGTCGAGTCGAAGAAGTGCGCCGGCGCCCGGATCCTGCAGGACACGCCCGGTTACCACGACCCGTTCTACGACAAGCACGGGCTGAACCTCGACCGGATGCCGCAAGGCGTGAACAAGGGCTCGACGTACCTGTTCCTGGACACCTTCACCCCGTCGTACGCCGGGTCGTTCTTCCGGCAGGACGCGTACCACACGTGGACGACCGACAAGGTGGTCAAGGGCCAGATCATCCAGAAGCCGCTGGCCGACGGCGGGTCGTGGCGGATCACCGACCCCGACACCGACGGCTGGGCCGGCGTCGACTTCGCCCGCACCTGGGGCGGCCGGTACCGCTGGCACCTCTTCGACATCGGCGCCGCGCCGAACAACTACGAGAGCGCCGCCTGGCTCAGCAAGGGCGTGGACGCGATGTCCAGCGACTACCCGATGGGCGACCCGCCGGTCTGGCAGTACGAGAACGACCCGCACTGGCAGCAGGACCCGTGCCCGGCGAGCGTGCCCGAGTACGTCGGCGACCCGACGCCGTGCACGATGTTCCCGCGGCTGGCCCGGGACGTGGCCTACGGGCTGTTCTTCCGGTCGACCGCGGGCTACCTGTACCGCCCGATCCCGCAGGGCGACGTCTACTGGCTCGCGACGACGAACTTCACCGACTTCTACTCGCGCCCGCAGTGGGTCGGCGGCGTCCCCGTCTCCGGCGACTACGGCAGCTGGTGGACCGACCCGAGCAAGCTCTACAAGATCGACCCGGTCAACGCGAAGAACCACGACGACACCCTGCGCTGGCTCTCCTCGGCGATGCCGTACGTGCGCTGGGTGGGCCGCAAGGGCGAGGTCGTGCCGCTGTACGACCCGAAGACCGGGAAGCGGGACGGCAGCCTGGACACCTCGCCGAAGTACGCCGACCTGCCGGCGCCGGAGTACCACGTCCGGCAGAGCGGTGCCGACGTCGACCTGGTGCCCGAGCCGCTCTACGGCGGCAAGCACGTCATCAAGCACAACAGCGACGGCTCGACGATCGATCTCACCGAGTTCCAGAACCAGATCGAGAAGGCGAAGGCCTCCGGCCTGCTCGGCCTGACCTACGACGACTCGGTCAACACCGACATCATCCGCGATTACATCGACGCCCACCGCAAGGGCATGGCCGACATCGTGCCCGGCCTGGGCACCGTGCCGTCGCTGAACATGGTCTTCGAGAAGGCCTACACCTGGGCGCTGCCCGCGATCGTCGGCGGCATCGCGCTGGCCGGCGCGGACGGCAACGCGTGGGGCGTGTTCAACAACGTCAACGACCGGTTCAAGGCGTGCTCGGCGAACTACCCGGTCTACGACCCGTCGGCCAACCAGGACGGCGACAAGGTGTCGCTGCTCCCCTGCACGCCCACCCAGGAGTCCGGCACCGGCTTCAGCTACACCATCGAGCACGAGGCCGCTCACAACCTGGGTCTCTCCCACCCGCACGACGGCTCGTACGGCGTCGAGCGCTGCCCGGAGGGCCAGCCGAACGCGGGTCAGTGGAAGTGCTACTGGGCCGGCCTCGGGTGGGTCATGGACATCTCGGCCGCGCCCACGACGTACGCGATGGACTACCGGCCGTACGAGGTCGAGGACCAGGACCAGCTGCAGCGCGGGCACGTCGCGGAGTACCTGCTCGCCGGGCAGGAGGCCCTCAACCGGCTGCTCGCCGCGGAGAGCGCCGACGGCCGGACCACGCCCGACGCGAAGTTCCGGGACCGCTACGCGGCCTACAAGGAGTTCAAGGCGATCGCCGTGAAGCTGTTCCGGCGCGGCGACTACCTGCACGCCGAGTACGCCGCCCGCAACGCGGCGCTCGCGGCGCGCGGGGTGCCGCAGACCCGGGCGAACACGATCAGCCCGCGGCTGGTGCAGGCCGGGCAGGTCTTCTACTGGAAGATCGACCCGCAGTCGACGGCCGGACTCGGCCGCGGATGACCGGTCGGCGCCTCGCGGGCGCGGCCCTGGCGGCGGTGCTGCTGGTGCTCGCGCTCGCGGCGCCGGTCGGCGCGCACGCGACGGCCGTGGCCGCCTGGCCGGCACCCGGCCAGGTGCTGACCGCCTCCCCCGACCGGGTCGTCATCGAGTTCAGCACGGAGGTGCAGCCCCAGGTGCAGGTCGCGGTCGTCGGGCCGGACGGCGAGCCGTTGGCGGTCGGCGATCCCGTGGTCGAGGGCCGGTACGTCAGCCAGGCGATCCGGCAGCCCGATCGTCCCGGGGCGTACGTCGCGGCGTTCCACGCGGTCGGCGTGGACCTGCACCCGGTCATGGCGCGGGTCGACTACCGGGTCGACCCGGACGCGGCCGCCACCGAGAACCCGGCCGGCGACCCGCCGGACCTCGCGGCGACCGCTCCGGCACCCGCCGAGGCGGGCGGGAACCAGCTCCCCGCGCTCCTGCTGCTCGTCGGCGTCGGGGTGCTCGTCGGGGTGACCGTGCTCCACCTGGTGTCGCGCCGCACCGTCGGCCCCCGACGTTGAGCCCCGACGCTGAACCCCGCCGCAGGGCAGCCCGCCTCCCCGTCCCGCGCGGCACGTCCGTCTAGAGTCGCGCTGTGGTGACCGCCGAAGGCACGAAGAAGAAGCACCGACCCTGGTGGCAGGAGACGATCCTGCTGCTGGTCATCGCGGTTGGCCTCGCGCTGATCATCAAGACCTTCTTCGTGCAGGCCTTCTACATCCCGTCGCCCTCGATGGTGCCCGGCCTGGTGAAGAACGACCGGATCCTGGTCGAGAAGCCGTCGTACTGGTTCGGCGGCACGCCGCAGCGCGGTGACGTCGTGGTGTTCGAGGACCCCGGCGACTGGCTCGACCCCGAGGAGTCGGCGCCGCCGGCCAACCCGGTCGCGAAGCTGATGACCCACATCGGCCTCTACCCGGCCGGGGGCCACCTGGTGAAGCGAGTCATCGGGGTCGCCGGCGACACGATCGTCTGCTGCGACGACCAGGGCCGGATCTCGGTGAACGGGCAGCCGCTCGACGAGGACAGCTACGTCAACGACCCGAAGAACACCACCTGCCGCGGGCCGATGGGTCCCGGCGACTGCGAATGGAAGGCGGGGCCGGTCCCCGCGGGCCACCTGTTCGTGATGGGCGACAACCGCGACGAGTCGGCGGACAGCAGCTTCCACCTGTGCCGGGAGGGCGACGACACCTGCGACGCCGCGGACGCCTACGTACCGACGGACCTCGTCGTCGGCCGGGTGTTCGCCGTGATCTGGCCGCACGACCACTGGGACTGGCTGCACCGCCCGGCGACGTTCGACGACGTCCCCCCACCCGGAAGTTGAAAGCGGTAGTACCGTCGTCGGCATGGCCGACCCCGATCTGGACCGGATCAACGCCGAGCGCGACCGCATCCGCGAGACGTACCTCGCTCCCCCGGCGGACCGGCCCGCGTCCTCGGCGCGCGGTCTCCACCACGTGGCGATCGTGTGCGCGGACGTCGAGCGCACGATCGGCTTCTACCAGGGGATCCTGGAGTTCCCGCTCACCGAGATCATCGAGAACCGCGACTACCCCGGCTCGAACCACTTCTTCTTCGACATCGGCAACGGCAACCTGATCGCGTTCTTCGACTTCCCCGGGCTGGACGTCGGCCCGTACGCCGAGGTGCTCGGCGGGCTGCACCACCTCGCGATCTCGGTCGAGCCGGAGCGCTGGGAGCACCTGCGCGGCAAGCTCGACGAGGCCGGCGTGGAGTACCTGCTCGAGAGCGGCACCTCGATCTACTTCCGCGACCCCGACGGCACCCGCGTCGAGCTGATCGCCGACCCGCTCGGCGCGATGTACGGCACCGAGGTGCTGTAGCTCAGACCTGCCGCGCGGCTCCGGCTGCTGGCAGCCAGAACCCGCACGACACGCCGAGCCCGACCGGCGTGTCGTGCGGGTTTCGGCTGCTGACCGCCGAAACCGGCACGCAGCTCAGACCTCCGCGAGTCGCGGCAGGACGTCCTCGCACACCCGCGTGGTCCAGCCGACCGGGTCGTCGGTGGGCGGCATCAGGTTGACCAGCGTCATCCCGAGCGCGGCGTAGTCCGCCATCTCCCTGACGAACGCGTCCGGGTCGGCCACCGGGTCCGTGCTGCCGTTGAGCATGGTCTTGTCGATCTCGTCGTAGTCCCGCCCGACGTCGTCGCAGTGCCGCCGGAGGACGTCGAGCTTGTGCCGCACGCCGTCGGGGCTGTCCGGGAAGATGTTGCAGGCGTCGGCGTACTGCGCCACCAACCTCAGCGTCTTCCGCTCGCCGCTGCCCCCGATCAGGATCGGCGGGTGCGGCTGCTGGACCGGCGGCGGGACGCACCAGGTCTCGGCGAGGTGGTAGTGCTTGCCGTCGTACGGGCCGTTGTCGTCGCTCCACATCTGGCGCACGATCTGGAGCGTCTCCTCCAGCCGCTCGAACCGCTCGGCCGTCGGGGGGAACGGCACCCCCAGGCCGGCGTGCTCGCGGTCGTACCAGGCGGCGCCGAGGCCGAGCACGGCCCGGCCCTCGGACAGCACGTCGAGCGTGGTGACGATCTTCGCGAGCAGCCCGGGGTGGCGGTACGTCGTGCCGGTGACCAGCAGGCCCAGCCGCACGTTCTCGGTCCGCCCGGCCAGGTAGCCCAGGGTCGTGTAGCCCTCGAGCATCGGCTCGCTCGGCCCGCCGAGCATCTCCATCTGGAAGTAGTGGTCCATGACCGTGAACATCGACGCGCCGCCCTGGTCGGCGACGCGGGCGGTCTCGGTCAGCCGGTCGCGCAGCGTGTGCTGCCAGTCCGGGTGGGTGAAGTTCGCGTAGTGGATCCCGATGCGCACGACCCGAACCTACGCCCCCGTCCACAGCCACCGGGCGCCGACGACCAGGCAGCCGACGGTCACCAGCAGGAAGAGCCCGACCCAGACCAGGCCGGGCAGCCGGGTCAGCCGGGCGAGCAGGTCGGCGTCGGAGTCGCGCGCCCGGCCGCGCCGCCGGGCGCCCTGGAGCTCGAGCACCGGCCGCGGCGCGGCGAGCAGCAGGAACCAGGCGGTCGCGTACGCCGCCAGCGACTGCACCATGGTGCTCCCCCACCACGACACGGCAAGCACGGCCAGGCCGGCGACCAGCACGACGTACAGGCCGTAGAAGTTGCGGATCTGGAGCAGCAGCAGCCCGAGCAGGAGCACCGCCAGCCACAGCACGGCGAGCGCGTGCCGCTCCCGGAGCAGGAACGCCGCACCGAGGCCGAGCAGCGCCGGGCCGACGTACCCGGCGAACGCCGTGGCCGCCATGCCCGGGCCGGTGCGCCGGCCCTTCGACACGGTCAGCCCGGAGGTGTCCGAGTGCAGCCGGATGCCGGCGAGCCGGCGGCCGCTGAGCAGCGCGGCGACACCGTGGGCTCCCTCGTGGGCGATCGTCACCGCGTGGCGCGTCAGCCGCCACGCCTGGGGGACGGCGACCAGCGCCAGCGCGAGGAGCGCCGTCGCGAGGACGCTCCCCTGCCCCGGCGGCGGCTGGGTGCCGGTGACGTCCTGCCAGATCCGGTCGAGCACGGTGCAAGCGTGCCCGACCGGACGGCTGGGTACGGCGGCGCCATGAGCGACGAGAAGATGGAAGCGATCCAGGCCGTGGTCGACCGCGTCACCTCGTGGCAGGACGGCGCGCCCGAGGGCACGGTCGAGAACGAGCTGCGCGACGGCTTCGCCGAGGCCGGCGTCGACGTGTCCGCGGACGACGTCAAGAAGCTGGCCGACGCGATCCAGGACGAGCACGGTGCGGTGTCGGCGCAGGAGGTCCTGTCCGCATGAACGACGCCACCGTCGAGGCGGTCGGCAAGCTGTCGGAGGCGTTCGAGGTCATCGAGGACGCCCGCGGCAGCCTCTACCGTTTCCACCGCCTCTCCGGGCGCGCCGACTTCGCCCTCGAGGACGCGATCGGGATGCTGCGGGACGCCGGCCACACCGAGCTGGCCGACCGGATCGACGCCGAGCTGCTGGGCCGCAACGTGCTGCCGGGGATGTGGACCTTCCAGATCCTGGAGGGGTACGACGACACCTACTACTCGGTGTTCCAGAAGCTCGTGACCGAGGCCCGCGAGACGCTCACCAACGGTGAGCGGCACGCCTACGAGGCCCGTCTGAAGGCCGAGCGGCACACCCAGGACGACGACGGCGAGTGAGCCGCGGGTGAGTAGGTTGGGCCGCATGGCGATCCCGACGTACCAGCTCAACGACGGCCGCACGATCCCGGCGATCGGCTTCGGCACCTATCCGCTCAAGGGCGAGGACGGCGTCGCGGCGATCCGCAGCGCGATCGAGGTCGGCTACCGGCTGCTCGACACCGCGGTGAACTACGGCAACGAGCCGGAGGTCGGCGAGGCGATCCGGCAGAGCGGGGTGCCGCGCGAGGAGCTCCAGGTCACCTCGAAGATCCCGGGCCGGCACCACGGGTACGACGACGCGGTCCGCAGCACCCACGAGTCGCTGGAGCGGCTGGGCCTGGAGTACCTCGACCTGCACCTCATCCACTGGCCGAACCCGCAGCAGGGCCGGTTCCAGGAGGCGTGGCGCGCGCTCGTCGACCTGCGGCGGCAGGGTCTGGTCCGCTCCATCGGCGTCTCGAACTTCACCGACGCGCACCTGCGGCGGATCGTGGACGACACCGGCGTGACGCCGGCGGTCAACCAGATCGAGATGCACCCGTACTTCCCGCAGGTGGAGATGCGGAAGGTCAACGAGGAGCTCGGGATCCGCACCGAGGCCTGGAGCCCGCTGGGCAAGCGCCAGGCGCCGTTCAGCGAGCCACCGGTGGCGGCCGCGGCCGAGACGCACGGCGTCACGCCCGGACAGGTGATCCTGCGCTGGCACGTGCAGCTCGGCTCGATCCCGATCCCGAAGTCGGCGACGCCCGAGCGGCAGCGGCAGAACCTCGACGTGTTCGGGTTCGAGCTGAGCGACGACGAGATGGCGGCGATCACCGGCCTGGGCCGCCCCGACGGGCGGCTGTTCGGCGGTGACCCGGACACCCACGAGGAGATGTGAGCCCCGCGACGCCGTACCTGCGCGTCGACACCGCCCGGCTGCGGGCGAACGTCGCCCGCGTGGCCGAGCGCGCCGCCGCGGCGGGCGTGTCACTCCGGCCGCACGCCAAGACGCACAAGTGCGCGGAGATCGCCCGCCTCCAGCTCGAGGCCGGCGCCGTCGGCCTGACGGTGGCGACCATCGGCGAGGCCGAGGCCTTCGCGGGGCTCGGCGTCGAGGACCTGTTCATCGCCTATCCGCTGTGGCTGACCGAGGACGCCGCGCGCCGGCTGCGGGACCTGGCCGGGCGGGCGGACCTGGCGATCGGGGTGGACTCCCCCGAGGCGGCCCGGCGCGCGGGCTCCCTCCTGGAGGGCACCGGGATCGCCGTGCTGGTCGAGGTCGACAGCGGGCAGCACCGCAGCGGCGCCGCGCCCTCCGACGCCGGCGCGGTCGGCGCGGCCGCGGCCGAGGCCGGCCTGCCGGTCCGCGGAGTGTTCACCTTCCCCGGGCACGGCTACGCACCCGATGCCCCGGCCACCGCCGCGGACGACGAGGCGCGGGCGCTCCGGGCGGCCGTGCGGTCGTTCGAGGCCGCGGGGCTCGAGCCGGACGTGGTCAGCGGTGGCTCCACGCCCACCCTGGAGCACACGCACACCGAGGCGCTCACCGAGCTGCGGCCGGGCGTCTACGTCTTCGGCGACGCCCAGCAGTGGGAGCTGGGCACCATGACGCCGGACGCGATCGCGCTGACCTGCGTGGCGACCGCGGTCAGCCACGCCGGCGGCCGGCTGGTGCTCGACGCCGGCAGCAAGGCGCTGGGCGCGGACCGGGCTGCGTACGCGACCGGATGGGGCCGGCTCCCGGCGTACCCGGACGCGCGGGTCGTGCAGCTCTCGGAGCACCACGCCGTGGTCGACCTCGCCGGGGCTCCGCTGCCCGCGCTCGGCAGCCTCGTGGACGTCGTGCCCAACCACGTCTGCAACGCCGTGAACCTGGCCGACGTGCTGTGGGCGGACGGCGAGCCCTGGCCGGTGGTGGCCCGCGGCCGGAACTCGTGAGCCGCTCCCCTACCATCGGCGCCATGCTCCGTCGCGTCGTCCTGCCCCTGGCCGTCCTCAGCGCGCTCGCCCTCGCGGGCTGCGGGAGCGACGGCCCCGACACCACCGCCACCGAACCGTCGGTGCAGACCACCGACTGCTCCTACGAGGAGAACGGCCAGGCAGCCGCGAAGAACGTCGACCCGCCGTCGGCGAAGGCGCCGGCCGAGGGCACCGTCGACGTCACGCTGAAGACCAGCGCCGGCGACATCCCGATCACGATGGACCAGGCGTCCACGCCCTGCGCGGTGAACTCCTTCGTCTCGCTGGCGAAGCAGGGCTACTTCGACAAGACCCCCTGCCACCGGCTGACCACCCAGGGGATCTTCGTGCTCCAGTGCGGCGACCCGACCGGCAGCGGGATGGGCGGGCCGGGCTACTCGTTCCCCGACGAGCTGCAGGGCGACGAGACGTACCCCGCCGGCACCGTGGCGATGGCGAACGCGGGCCCGGACACCAACGGGTCGCAGTTCTTCCTGGTGTACGCCGACACGACCCTCAACCCGGCCGCCTACGACGTGATCGGGCAGATGGACCAGGCGGGCATCGATGTGGTCAAGCAGGTCGCCGCGAAGGGCACCCAGGACGGCGGCCCGGACGGCGCGCCGAAGGAGACCGTGACGATCGAGTCGGTCACCACGGACTAGAGCGGGAACCGCACCCCGGTCAGCTCCTCCGACCGCAGCCACAGCTGCTTGGCGAGGTCGGGGTCGGACGCCGCCTGGCTGCGTCCGACGCCGGTGGGCCAGCCGGACATCTCCAGGAGCCCTCCCGGGCCGATGAAGGTGTTGCCGGGGACGTCCATGGTGGCCGCGTAGAGCGTGGTCAGGGCCCCCTTCCACGCCGGCATCCCGACCAGCCGGTGGCCCCAGGAGCCGACCCAGGTCTTGAGCCGGTCGCCGGTGTTCGCGGTGATCGCGGTGGCGGTCGAGCCGGGGTGCGCGCCGGTCGCCCGCAGCGTCGAGCCGGCGGCGGTGAGCCGGCGCTGGAGCTCGGCCAGGAAGAGCAGGTTCGCGAGCTTGGACGCGCCGTACGCCGCGAACGGCCGGTACGGCCGGCGCTCCCAGTTCAGGTCGGTCAGGTCGAGGTCGCCGCGGTAGTGGGCGTCGGAGGAGACGACGACCACGCGGTCGGTGAGGCGCGGCAGCAGGAGGTTGGCGAGCGCGAAGTGCCCGAGGTGGTTGGTCGCGAGGTGGGTCTCGAAGCCGTCGGCGGTCAGCGCCCACGGCACCGCGAGGACCCCGGCGTTGTTGACGAGCACGTCGACGGGACCGACGTCCGCGGCGAACTCCCGGACGCTGGCGAGGTCGGCGACGTCGAGCCGCTGCACCTCGACGTCGCCGGTCATGGTCCGCGCCGCCGCGCGCCCCTTGTCGAGGTTCCGGACGGCGAGGACCACGTCCGCCCCGGCGGCCGCGAGGGCCCGGGCGGTCTCGAGGCCGAGTCCGCCGCTGGCGCCGGTGACCACGAAGCGCCGGCCGTCCTGGCGGGGCACCGCGTCCCAGCGGGCCGGCCGGCTGCGGGCGAGCACCTCAGCGCTCGACGTACTCGATCGGGGCCCCGAGCTGGACGGTGCGGCCGACGGTGCAGAGCCGGTCGCGGGACTTGGCGATCGCCGAGGGGAGCACCTCGCGAGCCCGGTCACCGCCCTCCCCCTCCGGGAACCGCACCTCGAACGTCACCCGGAGGTTCACCAGGTGGTTGCCGTTCTCGTCGCGGACCTTGTCGCCCTCGGCGGCCACCTCGAAGGTCGTCGGCCGGGCGCGCTTGCCGGTGATCAGGTCGACGTCGATCGCGCTGCACCCCGCGATCGCGGCCAGCAGCAGCTCGACGGGGGTGAAGTCCGGGTCACCGCCGGACCCGACCGGGAGCACTCCCCCGCGGCCGTTCGTGGCCTTGTATCGGCCCTCGCCGATCTTGGTGAGAGCGATGCCTCGACGGGTGTCGGCGGCGACGGGCGGCACGGGGAGATCGGGCGTCATGCGAACAGCGTGCCAGACGCGCGACACGCCGGGACGCGCCCGCGACACGCCCGGCGACACGCCCGGCGACACGCCCGGCGACACGCCCGGCGACACGCCCGGGACCGCCGTCCCGACTTGTGTGGGCGTACCGGATCGGGGACGGTGGAACGGGTAAGCAACCGCTACCCGGAAGGCGAGCCATGCTCACCCTCACCGAGAACGCCAGCGCCATCGTCAACGAGATCACCCACCAGCCCGGACTCGCCGAGACGGCGGGTCTCCGGATCACCACCGAGGACTCCCCCGAGCCCGCGTTCGCGGTCTCCGCGGCCGAGCAGGGCGAGCCCGGCGACCAGGTCGTCGAGCAGGGCGGGGCGACGATCTACCTCGACGCGTCGGCCGCCGAGCTGCTCGACGACAAGGTGCTCGACGCGGCCGTCGACCCGTCGGGCAAGGTCGAGTTCGCCCTCGGCGTCCAGGCCTGACCCACCCGCGGATTGGTCACCAACCGCACGTGAGAGCACTCTCGATCCGCGGTTGGTGACCAATCCGCGCGCTCGCCGCGAGGTCAGGCGTTCGGCAGGCCCGCAGCCAGGTCGGAGCGGACGAAGCCGTTGCGCACCCGCTGCGGGTGGTCGCCGACCGGTGCGGTCTGCACGATCCGGCCGGTCCGGTAGGAGATCTTCGCGACCTCGTCGGTGCCGCTCCAGGAGATGTAGCAGTACCGGCCGTCGTAGCTCTGGGTCACCCAGTACGGCTTGCCCGAGGGCTTCTTCAACAGCTTCCCGCGCTTCCAGCTCGACGTGGACACCACGGTCGCGTAGTCGTCCATGGTCCCGGCGACGCAGATCTTGGTCCCGGCGGGGTTCATCGCGATGCCGTGGTGCGCGGAGTCGAGCAGGTACTGCTCACGGGGCATGTCCGGCACCAGGTTCGGCAGCCGCACCACCTTGACGATCTTCCCGGTCCGCAGGTCCATGCCGAGGAACCCGTGGAAGAACGACACCTGGAAGTACACGGTCCGTTCGTCGGGCGACAGCGTCATCGGGCGCACCGACGTCGACATCCGGTCCAGGCCGCGGTCGTCGAGCGCCTTGCGCAGGTCGTACCTCCGGAGCACCTTCAGCGTCCGGGCGTCGACCAGCTCGAAGACGCGCTCCTGCTTGGTGTCGTCGGCCTCGGGCTGGTCGAGCGGGCTGTAGACCATGCCGATGCTGGCGTGCAGGATCTTGCGGCCGCCGTCGATGAAGACGCTCTCGTGCGGCGACCCGCCCGACGGGAACTGCCCGACCTCGGTCCCGTCCTTCACCCGGAGCACGTGCACGACGTTCCCGGTCGACGCGCTGACCACGACCCGGCGGCCGTTCGGCGACAGCGCCATGTGGTCGGACCGCACCCCGGAGACCGGGAAGCGCCACCTGATCCGCTGCGTCGCCAGGTCGATGGCCACGACGTCGGCGAACGACGGCCGCGAGACGACCAGCAGCCGGCCGTCCCGGGAGGAGTACATGTCGTCGACCAGCTGGTCGTGGCCTTCGCCGATCAGCTGGCGGATCGCGAGGAAGTACGCGAGCCGGTAGGCGTTCGTCGTGATCTCCTGCATCCGCTCGTCGTAGTCGGGCACCACGTTGATCCGCCCGAGCCGGTCGAAGGTCTCCGGGTCGAGCACGTCGGCGGTGCCGGCCCAGTTGTTGCCGACGAACACCACCCGGCGGACGTCGTCGGAGCGGCGCTCGAGCGCCCCTCGGGTCTCCTCGGCGCTCGCCGGCGGGACCAGCGCAAGGGCGGCGGCGACGGCCGTGATCAGGACGCGGAACCTCATGCGGGGAGAACGAGAGCGCGCCGAGGGCGGTTACGCGGGGTGACGTGCGACACTCCCCCCGTGAAGCGACTCCTCTCGGGCGCCGTGGCGCTCACCGCGATCGTGCTCTCCGCGGCGCCGGCGTCGGCCGCGCACCTGACGGTCGACGACCCGGCTGGGGACGCCTCCGGCCGCGGCCTCGACATCACCGGCGCGACGCTGCGCAACCTCGGCCACCAGGTGGTGGTGAACGTCGAGTTCGTCCGACCGTACGTGGCGACCTCATCGTCAGCGTCGACCCGCGGCACGCGCGCGGGGTGCGACTGGTGAGCGAGTACGACCCGACCGGCCACACCCGCAACCTGGTCCTCGACGGCGCGTTCACCGACCGTCGCGTCGGTGAGCACGCCGAGCGGGTCCCGTGCCGCGGGTTCCGCGTGCGCTGGAGCGCCGACGAGCCGACGGTGCGGCTGGTCATGCCGGCGGCCTGCCTCGACGACGGCGACTACCGCGCGGTGCGGTACGCCGTGCTCACCGAGCGCGCCAGCGACACCGACTTCGCGCCGGACGAGCAGAACGGCTCGGGCTGGGTCAAGCGGGGCTGAGCCGGTCGTCGGCTCGGTGGTCGTCGGCGCTGCCCGGGTCACCGTTGGTCGAGCTTGTCGAGACCTCGTACGGCGGGGGCGGTGCTCTTGACCGGCATCCCCTCACCGCAGCCTGGGGTTGCGACCGGTAGGCAGCGAGCGGGGGCGGAGGATGGGTGGTTGCGGTCGGTTCCCGGCTCGCGGTCGCTCGGTCGTCGGGTCGTGTGCCTGAGAACGCGCTATAGCGCGTTGTGGGGCACACGACCCAGCAAGTCGAGCGCCATCGCCGACGTCACCTGCTGTCTCGATACGCGCCGTCGCGACCTCCTTCGTCGGTCGCGGGCGCGAGAGAGACCTGGCTACTGATCTCCGTGCAAGCACGATGCGGGGAGGTCAAACCACCGGAGGTGCTCGAAGTCGGCGCTGACGTTGCCGGGGTGTGACTGGAGGTCGGGCCCCGCGGCCCCGGCCAGGATCGCCGCGCCGTCGCGGAGGTGCTCGGCGAGCAGCTCCTCTCCTCCGGTCGCGTCGTTGGCCGGCATCGAGACCCGGCCGCCGGCGTACGACACGTCGTGCAGGCTCAGCGGCGGCGTCACCACGCCGTCGCGGTGCCGCCACAGCCCGGTGCCCGGATCGAACCGGTAGTCGCCGAGCAGCCGCCAGCCCTCGCGGGCGACCAGCCGGACCGCCTCGATCAGGTACTCGACGACCGCGTCGGAGACGAAGTAGTTGAAGTTCACCCGCACCCACCCGGGCTTGATGCCCTCGCAGCCGCCGGTGATCTCCCGCTCGAACTCGTGGGACCGCTCGATGTCGATGCCGAGCAGCCGGTGCCCGTAGGGCCCCGCGCACGAGCACCCGCCCCGCGACTGGATGCCGAACAGGTCGTTGAGCAGCGCCACGACGTAGTTGTGGTGCAGGTAGCGCCCCGAGGGCGAGCGCAGCACGAACGAGACGATCGAGAGCCGCTCGGCGTCGAGGTTGCCCAGCAGCTCGATCGCGGGCTCCTCACGCCAGGCCGCGACGGCCCGGCGCAGGTGCCGCTCCTCCTGCTCACGGATCGTGTCGGTGCCGACCGCCGCCTTGAGCTGGAAGACCAGGCCGGCCCGGATCGACTCGATGATCGCGGGCGTCCCGCCCTCCTCGCGGTGGGTCGGGTCGGTGAGGTAGCGGTGGTCGTCGTCGTTGACGTACGCCACCGTCCCGCCGCCGGGCACGTCGGGCACGCGGTTCACGAACAGCTCCCGCCGGGCCACCAGCACACCCGGCGTCGAGGGCCCGCCGATGAACTTGTGCGGCGAGATGAACACCGCGTCCTTGTACGACAGCGGCCGGCCCGGGACCGCCCGCATCGTGATGTCGACGTACGGCGCCGCCGCGGCGAAGTCCCAGAAGCTCAGCGCACCGTGCTCGTGGAGGAGCTCGGCGATCCCGGCCGTGTCGGACACGATGCCGGTCACGTTCGACGCGGCGGAGAACGAGCCGATCTTCACCGCCCGGTCGGCGTACTTCTCGAGCTGCTCGCGCAGGTCCTCCTGGTCGACCCCGCCGTCGGCGTCCTGCCGGATCGTCACGACGTCCGCGATCGACTCCCGCCACGGGAGCTCGTTCGAGTGGTGCTCGTAGGGTCCGAGGAACACCACCGGCCGATCGGCCGTCGGGATGTGCTCCAACAGCGCGTACCGGTCGTCGAGCACCGAGGGGATGCGCAGCCCGAGCACGCCGATGAGCTTCGCGATCGCGCCGGTGCACCCGGACCCGGCGAACAGCACGACGGTGTCGTCGTCGCCGTCCACCGCGGCCCGGATGATCTCCCGGGCGTCCTCACGCAGCCGCGTGGTCTGCAGCCCGGTCCCGCTGGACTCGGTGTGGGTGTTGGCGTAGCTCGGCAGCACCTGGTCGCGGATGAAGTCCTCGATGAACGTCAGCGCACGGCCCGAGGCGGTGTAGTCGGCGTACGTCACGCGGCGACGGCCGTACGGCGTCTCCATCACGTGGTCCTCGCCGATCACGGACTCGCGGATCAGGGCGAGGAGCTGCTGGTTGCCCTCCTCCACGTCGCCAGCGTAGACCCGGGCTCAGCCGCCGAAGACCGGGGCGACGACGTTGCCGCGCACGACGGCGCCGTACGGCCCGAACACCTGCTGGACCGTGCCGTCGCCGGCGGCCCGGCGCCCGGCCACGATGATGGTGTCGTACGCACCGGCGCCGCCGAACTGCGGCCGCCGGGTGAGCGACACCAGGAGCTCGTCGTTGCGCACGCGCTGCTCGAGCCACGTGGCGATGCCGTCGATCGTGCGGGGCATCCGGCCGCCGCCGACGCGCGAGCCGCCGGCGACCTGCAGGAACATCGGCCGGCCGCGCTTCTTCAGCGTCGGCACGTCGAGCGTGGTCCGGACCACCGTCGCCTGGTCATCGTGCTGGAGCGTCACCCGGACGGGGAGCACGCCGCCGGAGCGCGCGGGCACACCCGTGCGCCGGGAGACCTCCATCCACTGCCCGGCCACCCGGGTCTCGACCTTCGCGACCCGGTACGGCGACGCGGTGTCGCCGAGGTCGCCGTTGGTGGTGACCGCGTCGATGGTCACGCCGGGGATGCGGGCGATCGCGTAGACCGTGTCGCCCAGCGCGAAGCCGAGCTGCCAGGTCAGGTCGCTGGCCGAGGTGTAGAGGTCGTCGGAGGTCAGCTCGAACGGCTGGCCGTCCGCCGTGCCGGTGATCGTCCAGGCGAGGTCCTCGGTGCCCCGCACCGGACCGTCGACGACGGCCTGGTGGTTGGCGATCAGCTCGTAGAACGAGGCCGAGGCCAGCGCGTCCGGCGTGCCCAGGGAGACGTGCGAGACGCCGGTGCGCGAGCGTCCGTCGTACGTGAGCGTCGAGGTGATGTCCCGGGTGTCCGGCAGCACCCCGACGGTGCCGGTGATGCCGGCGAGCCGGTCGTCGGTGATCGTGCCGACCGGGGCGCCGAGGTTCGCCACCTTGAAGCCCGCGACCAGGTCCTCCTGGATGTAGATCGCGTCGGCCGGGTGCAGCGCCATCGAGGTGCTGCCCTGGTAGTCGAGCGGGTGGCCGAAGCCCACCACGCGGTCGCCGCACACGGAGGTGGCGGTGCCGACGCCGGCCATCGTCACGTCGCCGTACGACATGGAGGCGGCCAGGTTGCCGCCGGCCACGATGTCGTCGGCGGTCGCGTCCGCCGCGCCCGCGCGGCCCACGGCGTACGCCGAGCGCGGGACCCAGGTGCGGTCCCCGGCCCGGTCGGCTGCCGCGGCGATGCGGGCGGCGCCGACGCCGGCGACGCCGAGCGGCATCGGCAGCTGGGCGAACCCGCCGGCGGCGCGCGCAACGGAGACGTCGCCGCCCCGGGCGATCCGGCGGGCGGCGGCACGGTCGACGGCGACCTTCGCGGGCGGGTCGGCCAGGTGGTCGTCCATGACCGCGAACGGCGTCACGCCGGCGACCGGAGACGTGCCCATGGCCAGCCCGTAGCTCACCGCGCCGATGAGGCGACCGTCGGCGGCGTACACCGGCGAGCCGGACATGCCCTGCCAGATGCCGACGCGGTCGATCTCGGGCGAGGTCAGCCGGACCATGATCATGTCGACGTCCGGACCGATGCCGTCGTCGAGGACGCCGAGGACCTCGCCGGTGAAGCCCTCGGGAGTGGTGCCGCGGGTGACGGTGAGGCCGGTGACCGCGTCGCCCGCGGCGAGGTCGCCGACCGGGAACGCGACGGCGCAGTCGCCGGCGGGCGCGGCGGACTGGGCCGGGGCGGAACCGACCGCGGCGCCGGCCAGGCCGAGCCCGGCGACGGCGGTGAGCGAGACGAGGGCGCGGGTGCGCCGGGTGCTGCGTGACATGGGGTCCCCTCCCGAGATCCACGGGAGCAGCGGACGTCGCGCCCCGTCGAGGATGCTAGGTCCTCCGAGGGGTCCGCGCGGGGTATTGGCGAGACCGCCCGGCATAGGGTGACGAGGTGACCAGCCCCTACCAGAGCCTGCAGCACACCGAGGCCGTCGCCCGGTTCGAGCTCTTGTCCGTGGACGAGTACGACGTCGCGCTCGACCTCGCGAGCGACGAGACCACGTTCCGCTCCGTCACCACCGTCCGTTTCGAGAGCCGGGGCGGCCCGACGTTCGCCGACCTCAAGCCGCTCCGCGTCAACGAGATCCGCCTCAACGGCCGGCGGATCGACCCCGACCTGCTGGAGCGCGGCCGGCTGCCGCTGGAGACCGAGGCGGGGGCGAACGAGCTCGTCGTCGACGCCGTGATGCCGTTCCGCAACGACGGCGAGGGGCTGCACCGCAGCACGGATCCCGCCGACGGCAAGCAGTACGTCTACGGGATGAACTTCATGGACGCGGCGCCGACCGTGTACGCCTGCTTCGACCAGCCCGACCTCAAGGCGCCGTACACGTTCCACGTCACCGCACCGGCCGACTGGACGGTGGTCGGCAACGCGCCCGCGACCAACCCCGAGCCGGGCCGCTGGGAGCTCGAGACGACGCAGCCGCTGTCGACGTACTTCGTGACGCTGGTGGCGGGGCCGTACCACGTGATCCGGGACGAGCACGACGGCATCCCGCTCGGCCTGTCCGCCCGCGCCAGCATCGCGTCGGCGCTCGACGCGGACGCCGACGAGCTGTTCACGATCACCCGGCAGTGCTTCGACGAGTTCCACCGGCTGTTCGGGATCCGCTACCCCTTCGGGGCCTACCACCAGGCGTTCGTGCCCGAGTTCAACGCCGGCGCGATGGAGAACCCGGGCTGCGTGACCTTCCGGGACCCGCTGGTGTTCACCAGCCGGGTCACGCGCGGCATGCGGATCCAGCGTGCGTCGACGGTCGCGCACGAGATGGCGCACCAGTGGTTCGGCAACATCGTTACCCCGAAGTGGTGGGACGACCTCTGGCTCAACGAGTCCTTCGCCGAGTACATGGGCAACCGGGTGACCGCCGACGTCACCGAGTACGACGACATGTGGGTGGAGAACGCCTACGCGCGCCGGCAGTGGGGCCTGTACGCCGACCAGCGGCCGACGACGCACCCCGTGGCCGGCAACGGCGCGGTCGACGCGAGCGCCGCGCTCCAGGACTTCGACGGCATCTCCTACGCCAAGGGGTCCAGCGTCCTGAAGCAGCTCAACGCCGCGCTCGGCGACGACGTGTTCTTCGCCGGCGCGATCGACCACTTCACCCGACACCGGTTCGGCAACGCGTCCATGCACGACCTGTTCGACTCGTGGGAGCGGGCCGGTGCCGGCGACCTCTCGGACTTCACCACCAACTGGCTGCGCACGGCCGGGCCGGACACGATCGAGCTCGACCGGGAGGCCGGCCTGATCCGCCGTACGCCGCCGGCGGAGCACCCGGCCGACCGGAAGCACACGTTCCGCGTCGCGCTGGCGAGCGACGGCAAGTGGCGCACCGAGCCGGTGACGATCACCGGCGCGGAGACGCCGTTCGACGCGGCCTCCGACGCCGTCGTGCTCGACCCGTACGAGGACAGCTGGGCCGTGGTCCTGCCCGACGCTCGCACGCTCGCCGAGCTCAAGACCCTGCTCCCCGCCGTCGAGGACGACGGCGTGCGCGCCGGCATCTGGAACGGCGTGCGCAGCGGGTTCCACAACGCCGCGGTCTCCCCCGCCGACGTCGTCGACCTCGTCGTCGCCAGCCCCCCGGTCGAGTCAACCGAGGACACCAAGCGGCGCCTGGGCTCCTGGCTGCTCAGCGACGTGCTTCCCCTCGCGCCCGCCGGCTCGCTGGAGCGGGTGCACGCCGCGGCGCTCGACAAGGTCGGCAGTCTCCCGGCGGGCTCGGAGCACCAGCTGTCGGGCCTTCGGATGGCGATCTCCACCGCGACGTCGTCGGAGGTGCTGCGCGGCTGGCTGGACGCCACCCCCGAGGGCATCGAGCTGGACCTCGACCTGCGCTGGCGGATCCTGGTCCGGCTCGCCGCGCTCGGCGCCACCGACCGAGCGGAGCTCGACGCCGCGCTCGCCGTGGAGCCGACCGCGGTCTCGCGGGTCGAGCACATGCGCGCGATCGTGTCGCTCCCGACGCCGGAGGCGAAGGCGCACGCGTGGGACGTCTTCACCGGCCGCCTCGACGTGCCCAACTACGAGCTCGAGGCCGCGGGCCTGGGCATGTGGCGCGGCGGGCAGGAGGAGCTGACGGCGCCGTACGTCGACCGCTACTTCGAGGAGCTCCCCGCGACCGTGCAGGTGCGCAGCGGGTGGGTGCTGGCCGACGCGACGGACTTCTTCTTCCCGTCGACCTCGATCAGCGAGTCGACCCTCGAGCGCGCCCGCGCGCTGGCGGCGGACCCGGTGCTGGACCTGTCGGTGCGGCGCCGGCTCGCCGACTGCGCCGACGACCTGGCCCGGCTGCTGGCGGTCCGGGCGGCGTACCCGACCTCATGACTCTGGACCGCGCGCGTCGTCCCGGACCCACGGTCCGGGCGCGGGTGCACGAGCACGCGGCCGCCGGCGAGCGCCGGCGCGAGGACCGGCTGGCGACCGAGGAGCCGCTCGAGGTGCGGCTGGCCTGGCCCGGTGCGCCCCCGCGGCGGGTGTGGGTGACGATGCGGACGCCGGGCCACGACTTCGAGCTCGCGGCCGGGTGGCTGGTGCACGAGGGCGTCGCGGACCCGGCGTCGGTGCACGGAGTGGCGTACTGCACCGACGAGGCGCTCACGCCCGACCAGGAGCTGAACGTCGTGACGGTCACGCTCGCGGCGCCGCCCCTGCGCGACCCCGGGCACCGGCACGCGGGCTCGGGGTCCTCGGCGTGCGGCGTGTGCGGCAAGGACACCGTCGACGAGGCGCTGGCCACACCCCGCGGTCCCCGCTGGTCCGGTCCGCTGCCGGCACCGGACGTCGTCCGGTCGCTGCCCGACGCGCTGCGGGCCGGGCAGGCGGTGTTCGCCCGCACGGGCGGCGTGCACGCGGCCGGGCTGGCGACGGCCGCCGGCGACCTGCTCGTCGTCCGCGAGGACGTCGGCCGGCACAACGCGGTCGACAAGGTCACCGGCGCGCGGGTGCTCGCCGGCGCCTCCTCCGCCGAGGCCTGCCTCGTGGTGAGCGGCCGGGCGGGCTTCGAGCTGGTGCAGAAGGCGGTGGCCGCCGGCATCGGCTCACTCGCCGCCGTCGGCGCGCCCACCTCGCTGTCGGTGCGGCTCGCCACCGACGCCGGGTTGGCCCTCTACGGCTTCACCTCGGCCTCGCGCTGCGTGCGGTACGCCTAGCGCCGCTCGCAGGTGCGCCGCACCTCGGCGCGGCAGAGGTCGCGTCCGTGCTTGCCCACGGCCCGGTCGTGGCCCGGGCCGCCCAGCAGCCGGTCCGGACCGCCGCCCCCGAGCAGCACGTCGTCACCGTGGCCGCCCGCGAACGACGCGGTCGCGTCGGTCCGGTTGCACGCGAACGTGTCGTAGACCCACGACGAGCGCAGCCGGTCGTCGCCCGCGCCACCGGTCGCGCCGACGTCGCAGCCGGCCGCGTCGAGGAGGTTGTCGCCGTCGTCTCCCACCAGGCGCACCTGGTTGGCCAGCCCGCCGGCGTCCTCGAACGCCCGCAGCAGCGCGTCGGGGGCGATCGCCGCTCCGGTCTCGTCCCAGGCGGCGCCGGCGGGTAGGTCCACCGTCACGGCGGCGTCGGCGCGCGCGAAGAACAGGTCGTGCCCGGAGCCGCCCCTGGCCTCGACGACGTGGTCGTCGGGCAGGCCGACGTACAACCGGTCGTCGCCGGCGCCCATCGCCGCGCCGGTCAGCTGCGACGGGGCGGTCACCTCCTCGCCAGCGGGGCCACCAGTGAAGTCCACCGAGGACGGTTTCAGCCAGGTCAGGACGAAGTGCTCGAACGCCTGCCACCGGCTCTGCACGGCGCCGTCCATCAGGGCGGTCTCGGTCACGTTGTCGAACGACCAGGCGTGCCCGTCCTGGTCCGGCATCGGCCACAGCGTGTCGGTGCCGGCCCGGCCCCGGGGACGGACGTCGGGTGCCAGCAGCCCGTCGACCTGGAGCAGGTCGTCGCCCGCACCGAGGTCGACCTCGTCGTGGCTGGTGGAGCCCGCCAGGCCGATGCGCACGCTGTCGGAGCCGCCTCCGGTGCTGATCCGGTCGAGGCCCTCGACCGGCGCCGGGATCCCGTCCCCGGTCACCACCGGACCCTCGCCCTGGACGCCGTCGGGCTCGGGCCCGCCGCGGAACGTGTCGTCACCCTCGCCGAGGCTCGCGCTGACCCGCTGCGACCGCGGGGTCGACGTGACGACGCGGTCGTCACCCGGGCCGGCGTCGACGTAGACGTGCCCGTCGCTGCTGGCGCCCGTGACGCAGACCCGGTCGTCACCCGCCTTGGCGCGCACCCCGCCGGCGCCGCGGGTGACGATGACGTCGTCACCCGGCGTACCGACGAGGTCCCCGGAGCCCGGGTGGCCCACGATCGTGGCCGGCCGGCCCTGGCACGTCGGCGCGCCCGCGCCGGCCGGGCCGGCGAGCGACAGCAGCCCGGCCGCCAGGGCCAGGGGCGCGACGAGTGCGCTGCCTGAGAAAGTCTTCATCCGAGATCCCCCGTCGGTGTCGTCCGGCCCACAGTACGTCAGCCGCGCGGCGCGGCGGCCCGGGACTGTCGGCGGCTGCTCCTAGCGTGGCGGTGTGCGCATCCTCCACACCTCCGACTGGCACCTCGGGCGGTCGTTCCACCGCGAGGGCATGCTGGGGCACCAGGCTGCGTACGTCGACCACCTGCTCGAGGTCGTGGCCGCAGAGCGGGTCGACCTGGTCGTGGTCGCGGGCGACATCTACGACCGGGCGCTCCCCCACGTCGACGCGGTCCGCCTCGCCGACGAGGCGCTGGCCCGGCTCGCCGCCAGCCGCGCCACGGTCGTGCTCACCAGCGGCAACCACGACTCGGCCCAGCGGCTGGGGTTCAGCTCGCGGCTGATCGACGCGGCCGGCGTCTTCATCCGCACCGACGCCGGCACCGTCGGCACCCCGGTGCTGCTCGACGACGAGCACGGCCCGGTCGCGGTCTACGGCATCCCCTACCTCGACCCGGACGCGGTGCGCGAGCCGTGGGGTCTCGCGGGGCGCTCGCACGAGGCCGCCCTGACCGAGGCGATGCGGAGGGTGAACGCCGACCGCGCGACCCGCCGCGCCCGCAGCGTCGTGCTCGCACACGCCTTCGTCGCCGGCGCCCAGCCCAGCGACTCCGAGCGGGACATCAGCGTCGGCGGCGTCTCGCTCGTGCCGACCAGCGTCTTCGACGGCGTCGAGTACGCCGCGCTCGGGCACTTGCACGGCAGGCACACCCTGACCGAGACGGTCCGCTACTCCGGGTCCCCGCTGGCCTACTCGTTCTCCGAGGCGGCCCACCTCAAGGGCTCCTGGCTGGTCGACCTGGGCGCCGGTGGCGTCGAGAGCGCGGAGTTCGTCGAGGCGCCGGTCCCCCGGCGGCTCGCGCGGCTGCGGGGCACCCTCGACGACCTGCTCCACGACCTGACGCTGACCGAGCACGAGGACGCCTGGGTGCAGGCCATCCTCACCGACACCGTCCGCCCGGTGCAGGCGATGGATCGGCTGCGCAGCCGCTTCCCCCACACGCTGGTGATCGGCTTCGAGCCGGTCGGCGGCACCCCGGACCGGGGCCCGCTCCGGGCTCCCCACGGCCGCTCCGACCACGCGATCGCCCTGGACTTCGTCGAGGCCATGCGCGGCGCCCCCGCCACCAGGGCCGAGGCCGCGCTGCTCCAGGCGGCCGTCGACGCCTGCTGCGAGGATCCGGACTTCGACGTGCTGGTGAGCACGTGAGACTCCACCACCTCGAGATCACCGCCTTCGGACCGTTCGCCGACCCGGTCCGGGTGGACTTCGACCACCTCTCCGACGCCGGCCTGTTCCTGCTGTCCGGTCCCACCGGCGCCGGCAAGACCAGCGTCCTCGACGCCGTCTGCTTCGCCCTGTACGGCGACGTGCCCGGCGACCGCAGCACCGCCAAGCGGCTGCGCTCCGACCAGGCCGCGCCCGGCCTCCGGCCCCGGGTGGAGCTCGAGGCGACGCTGTCCGGCCGGCGGTTCCGGATCGTCCGGTCGCCCTCGTGGGAGCGGCCCAAGAAGCGCGGGTCCGGGACGACCACCGAGCAGGCGTCGGTCACCATCGCCGAGCGCGTCGACGGCGAGTGGTCGACGCTGAGCACCCGACTCGACGAGACCGGTCACCTCGTCACCCGGCTGGTCGGCATGAACGTCGGCCAGTTCACCCAGGTCGCGATGCTGCCGCAGGGCCGGTTCCAGGCGTTCCTGCGGGCCCGGTCCGAGGAGCGCCACCACCTGCTGCAGCAGCTGTTCCGGACCGGCCGGTTCGAGGGCGTGGAGAAGTGGCTGCGCGACCACCGGCTGGCGCTGCGCAAGCGGTCGGAGGCCGCCGAGGCCACCGTGGCCGACCTGGTCAGCAGGGTCAGCGAGGCGACCGGCGCGGACGCCCCCCAAGCCGGGACCGGCGCCTGGGCTCGCGGCCTGCTCGACCACGCGGCCGAGCGCGCCACCGAGACGGCCGCCCACGCCGCCGAGGCGGCTGCGGCGGAGGCCGCCGCCCGCGGCCTGCTCGCGGAGGCCCGCACGCTCATCGAGCGGCGCGCCCGGCTCGACGCCGCCGGCGTCGAGCACCAGCGGCTGCTGGCCGCGGCCGAGGAGCACGACGCGGCCCGCGAGCGGCTCGCCGCCGCCCGCCGGGCCGCGCACGTCGTCCCGCTCCACCGCGTCGCGGTGGCCGCCCGGGCCGCGGTCACCGGCACCGACCGCGACGAGCTCCACGAGCACCTCGCGACGACGATCGACGAGGTGGCCGGCCTGCGCGCCCTCCAGCCGCAGGTCGCCCGACGCCGCGAGCTGCACGCCGAGCTGCACCGCCTGCGGGCGCGCCGGGAGGCGCTGGTCCGCGCCGACGAGGAGGCCCGGGCCGTGGCCCGCCGGCAGGTGGCGACCCTCACCACCCGCCTCGCGGAGGCCGAGCGGGCCCACGAGGCGGCCCGGGCACTGACCCTGGACCTGCGCGAGCGTGCCATCGAGCTGCGCGAGCTCCGCGTGAACGGCATGGCGGCCGAGATCGCCGCGGGGCTCGTCGTCGGCGGCAGCTGCCCCGTGTGCGGGTCGTGCGACCACCCCCACAAGGCCGTCGCCTCGGCCGACGCGCCCGACGCGGCGGCGGAGAAGGCCGCTCAGAAGGCCGCGGACGACGCCGCGGCGGTCGAGTTCCTGCGCAAGGACGAGGTCCGCGACCTGGCCACGAGCCTCGCCGCAGCGACCGAGCGGCTCGACCGGACCCCGCCCGAGATCGCCACCGAGATGACCGCCGTGGCCACCACCCTCGACCACCTCTCCGGCCAGGCGGCCGAGCTCGACGAGGCCCTCGCGGACTACGACGACGACCTGCTGGGAGCCGCCGTGGACCGCGAGCGCCGGCTCCGCGCGGCGATCGCCGCCCTCGACGACCTCGAGGCGGCCGAGCAGGTGCTGGCCGCCGGGACCGAGGAGGCGGGCTTCGGCTCGGTGGACGACGCGCTCGCCGCGGCCCTCGACCAGTGGCAGTACGACGACCTCGCCCACCGCATCGCCGAGCACGACCGGCGGCTCGCCGCGGTCACCGCGGTGCTCGCCGAGCCCGGCGCCGACGAGGTCGCCGCGGCCGTGCTCCCCGACCTCGCGGCGCTCACCGGCGGGCACGAGGAGGCCCTCCGGGCGCTCGGCGACGCCCGGGCTCGCGAGTCCCGCTGGGCCGCGCTCGCCCAGCGCCTGGGCTCCCTCGTCGGCGAGCTCGAGGCCGCGCTGGCGACCTGGGCGCCGCTGCGCGACGAGCTCGAGGTCGCGACCCGGCTGTGCGCCTTCGTCGAGGGCAAGTCCGCCGACAACCGCCTGCAGATGCGGCTGTCGGCGTACGTCCTCGGCTACCGGCTCGGGCAGGTGGTCGACGCGGCCAACGCCCGGCTCGCCGGCATGAGCGACCAGCGCTACTCCCTCGAGCACACCGGACGCCGCGGCGCCGGCGAGACCCGCGGTGGCCTCAGCCTGCTGGTGCGCGACGACTGGTCCGGCGAGTCCCGCGACCCGGCGACCCTGTCCGGCGGTGAGACGTTCGTGGTCTCGCTGGCGCTGGCGCTCGGCCTCGCCGACGTGGTCACCCAGGAGGCCGGCGGCGCCGACCTCGACACGCTGTTCGTCGACGAGGGCTTCGGGTCGCTGGACGCGGACACCCTGGACGACGTGATGGACACCCTCGACTCGCTGCGCGACGGCGGCCGCGTCGTCGGCGTGGTCAGCCACGTCGCGGAGATGCGCGACCGGATCCCCACCCAGCTGGTGGTGCGCAAGGACCGCCGCGGCTCGACCCTCGCGGTGCGCCGGTAGGCCGTCGCCGGCGTCGGTCCAGACCATCGGACGGCTTCCCGCGATTCCCCGTCGACCCGGGTCCGGAATTCCTACGCTGGGCCGGCCTCGGTCCGGGCGGTCGGATCATCGCCCACTCACGGGTGGGCCGGGCGCCTCCTACTCTCCACGAGGTGCTCCATGCCCCGAGCTCTGTCCTGCCCGCGCCTGCTCACCGTGCTCGCGCTGGCCGTCGCGTCCCTCGTCGTGACGCCCGTCCGCGCGGACGCGGCCGACACGACGGTCACGACGTACGACGAGCTCGCCGCCGCGTTCGCGGCCGGTGGGACGGTGGTGCTCGCTGCCGACATCGCCGCGTCCTCCTCCCTCGCGACCGGCGGAGGCGGGGTGACCCTCGACCTCAACGGCCACGCCCTGACCCTGCACGGAGCGGGCTCCTACAACGCCGGCATCGGGGTGGCGGTGGGGAACCCGCTGACCGTGACCGACAGCTCCCCCGGCGCGGCGGGGGTGCTCGACACCTGGGGCGGGGACAGCTCCCCCGGTCTCGGGGGTTACGGCAACCCGCCGATCTCCCCCGGACTGATCACCATCGCCGGCGGCACGGTGCGGGCGCACGGTGGATACGACGCGGCCGGCATCGGTGGCGGCATCTACCAACCGGGGGCGACCGTGATCGTCTCCGGGGGCCGGGTCGAGGCCACCGGGGGCGACCGTGGTGCCGGGATCGGGATCGGCTTCCAGTCCCACCATCGGCGCGAGTCGGCCGGCACCGTCACGGTCACCGGCGGCACCGTGGTGGCGCAGGGCGGAGTCAGTGGCGCCGGCATCGGCGGCGGCGACGCGATCTACCAGGACGCCACGAGCCGCGGCGGCGACGGGGCGACGGTGACGATCACGGGCGGCAGCGTGGTCGCGCAGGGCGGCTCGGGCGGCGCCGGCGTGGGGGGTGGCTCCGGCAGCGGCATCGGGATCAACGGCGGCTCGGGCGGCGCCGTCACGGTCAGCGGCGGGACGCTCGAGGCGACCGGCGGACAGGGGGCTGCCGGTGTCGGCGGCGGTCGAGGGGGGCTCTGGTTCAACTCGGTCGTGGGAGACGGGGGCTCCGGCGGTACCGTCGCCGTCAGTGGCGACGGCGTGCTCATCGCCCGCGGCTCGGCCGCCACCAGCATCGGCGGCGGCAAGGGCCAGGACGGTCCGGGAGACTTCGGCAGCCTCACCAGCTCCGGCACCGTCGTCGTGCCCGCGGGCGCTGCGCTGACCATCCCCGCCGGGGTGACGGTCGACAACGCCGGCACCCTCCGGGTCGCCGGCGACGTCAACGGCGCCGGCACCCTCCGCAACTCCGGACGCGTGGAGCGGTCGGCGACCGAGGCCCTGACCACGCCGCTGTCCGTGGCGAGCGTGACCGGCCACCACTACCTGCTGGAGTTCGACAGCCTCGGCGTCTCGGACCCGGAGCACGGCGACCTCCTCGTCTACGCCGACACCGTCGAAGCAGCGCACCTCGCCGTGCCGATCCCGCCGACCCCGGCCCCCGTGACGTTCGCCGGGTGGGCCACCGACGCGGGGACCTCCGTCGGCGACGGCACGTCGCTGAGCGCCCTGGTCGCGGGCCACACCGCGGACAGCCCGCGCTCGACGCTGGCGTTGCGCGCGGGGTACGACGGGCCGCCGGCCTTCACGGGCCTCGCCGGAGACACCGCCTTCACCATCGGCACCGCGGGCAGCGTCACGCTCCGCACGCTCGCCGGCCCCGCGGCGACGCTCTCGGTCGAGGGTTCGCTCCCCGCGGGCGTGACGTTCACGGACCGGGGCGACGGAACCGCCGACATCGCCGGCACCCCGGCGAGCGGGACGGCGGGCTCGTACCCCCTCACGGTGACCGCGTCGAACGGCCGCTCCCCCGACGCCACCCACGACCTGGTCATCACCGTGGAGAGGATCAGCCAGGACGTGCGCATCACGGGAGTCCCCAGCCTCCCTCTGGTCGAGGAGACCTTCACGCCCACGGTCGCCGGCGGCGCCTCCGGGAACCCGGTGACCCTCGCCAGCACCGGCGCCTGCACGGTCGCCGACGACGTGGTGACCTTCACCCGGCGGGGCGAGTGCACCGTGACCGCCAGCCAGGCCGGCGACGATCGGTACGCCCCCGGGTCGGACAGCTGGACCGCGACCGTCACCGGGACGGCGCAGAGCGTCGCGTTCACCACGAGCCCCGCGACGATGATCCCGCCCTTCCCGTACCGGCTGGCGGACTACGTCGGCGCGAGCTACGTCCCCGCGGCCACCGCCACGTCGGGTCTCCCGGTGTTCCTGAACGCGGTCGGGGAGGGCTGCAGCTGGGACGGCACCACCGTCACCTTCGTCGCCCGGGGCCGGTGCTTCGTCTTCGCGGAGCAGGCGGGCAACGACCAGTACGAGCCGGCCGACAGCGACCAGGTGATCACCGTGCTCCGGGGCACCCCGCAGATCGTGTTCGGCAGCACGCCACCCTCGGACCCGCGGATCGGCGGGACCTACACCCCGGCCGCGACCGCCACGAGCGGCGAAACGACGTCGTTCGCGGTGTCCGGGGGCTGCACGCTCGACCAGGGCACGGTGACGTTCCAGCATGCCGGCACCTGCACGCTCACCGCCTCGACGGCGGGCAGCTACGACTACTACCCGACGGATGCCGCCCAGCGGATCGAGGTGGCGCGCGACCCGCAGACGCTCGCGTTCACGAGCGCACCGCCCACCTCGGCCCGCGTCGGGGAGGGGTACGCCGTGTCGGCGACGAGCACCGCCTCCGACCTGCCGGTCGCGTTCTCGGCCAACCAGGAGGTGTGCTCGGTGTCCGGGCGGACCGTGCTGCTCACGGCCGCCGGCACCTGCACGATCACGGCCATCCAGGCCGGCGACGGTGACCGGCTCCCGGCAGCGGAGGTCACCCAGAGCTTCCCGGTGAGCCGACGTCTGCAGCAGGTCACCTTCACCAGCATGCCGCCGTCCGAGGCACGGATCGGCGACACCTACACGGTCGGGGTGAACGCGGGCGCGTCCGGGCAGCCGGTGACGCTCACGACCTCGTCGGAGTGCACCGTATCCGGTCGCCAGGTGACGCTCCTCCACGCGGGCGCCTGCGTCATCACGGCCGCGCAAGCGGGCGACGCGAACCACGAGCCGGCGCCGCCCGCGCTCCAGGTCGTCCGGGTGCGACGGACGCCGCAGGTCCTGTCCTTCGCCTCCACGCCGCCGACCCCCGCGCGGATCGGCGGCATCTACGCCCCGCAGGTCACGGGCGGCGTCGCGGCCCGGATCGTCCTGGTCGCCGGCGGGAGCTGCGAGCTCGTCGGTCAGTCGGTGACCTTCACCCATGCCGGCGGGTGCACGGTGACGGCGCAGCAGGCCGGCGACGACGACCACGCCCCGGCCGACCCGGTCTCGCAGCAGATCACGGTCGAGCGGCTCGACAGCCGGCTCACCGTCGCGGTGCGCGGCGGCCGCCTGGTCGCCGAGCTGCCGGTCGGGTCCGGGCTCCCCGCGCCGCAGGGCGACGTGCGGTTCGCCGTGGACGGGGTCGACGTCGGCAGCGCCCCGCTCGTCTCGGCGGGCGGCGGCATCGCGCGCGCCGACCTCGACCACCAGGTCCCGAACGGCGGCCGGCACCGGGTCAGCGCCGAGTACGACGGCGGCGCCGACTACCGGGGTGCCGCGGCGGACGTGGTCCGCGACGACCCGACGATCGTCGCCACCGTCACCAGCGCCCTCCCGGCCAACGCGGCCGGTTGGTACCGGACGCCGGTGACCGTGCGCTTCGTGTGCACCGCGACCACGGGAGCCCTGCTCGACCCGTGTCCCGACCCGGTGGTGGTCGACGCCAGCGACGGCGACCGGGTGGTCACGGGCACCGTCCGGGCCGCGGACGGCGGGACGGCGAGCGCGCGGGTCGACGGGCTGCACGTCGACAGCACCCGCCCCAAGGTGCGCATCGACGGCGTGCCGAGCGGGATCGTCGACCGGCACCCGCTCCTCGCGGTCGTCTGCACCGACCGGGTGTCCGACGTCCGGACCTGCCGGCTCACCCGGTCCCGGGAGCGGGTGAGGGCCGACGTGGTCACCTGGACCTACGAGGCGACCGCGACCGACGAGGCGGGGAACGCTCGCAGGACCACGGCTCAGGTCCTGGTCCGCAGGCGGTGACCGGGCGCGCCCCGCTCTCGGGGCGCGCCGGTCGGGTCGGTCCGCCGACAGCCGAGCGCTAGGCGTCCACCGAGCCGTGGTCGGCGTCGTAGGTGTCGCCGGTCAGCTTGGTCTTGGCGAAGCTGAGCAGCGACGCGACCTTGCCGCCCGGGGAGTCCCAGTACTCGCCGTGCTCGACGTCGACCCGCAGGAGCGTCGCGTTCGGGTCGTCCGGCCCGCCGGGGAGCCAGGCCTCCGCGAACGTGTTCCAGAGCTCGGCGAGCTTGTCCCGGTCGTCGACCACCGCCGCCGTGCCGTAGACCGCGACCCAGGAGTCGCGGGCCGTGAAGGTGAGCGACACCCGCGGCTCGGCGCCGATCGCCCGGGTGTGTGCGGCGTCCTTGACCGTGATGAACCACAGCTCGGCCGACGGCTCGACCTCCTGGCGCGCCATCGGCACGCTGCGCGGTCCGTCCGGCCCGAACGTCGTCAGCATCCCGATGGGGACGTCCTCCAGCAGGTCGACGAGCTTCTTCCGGTCCCCGTTGTCATCAGCCATGCAGCCGGGGTACCCGATGTCAGCGCAGCGACTCCCACGCGTCGACGTCGAGCCCCCAGTCCTGTGCGAGCCGACGGGCCTGCGGCCGGTAGAGCACACGCAAGCCGTCTCGGGTGCCCTCGGGCCAGTCCCACTCCGCCTGGTCCGCCGAGCTCGAGCGCGACGGCGCCTCCACCGCGGCGAGCGGCACCGGGTCCAGCCCCATCCGGGCCCACACCGCGTCGACGGCACCCTGCGGGTCCGCGCGCACCCGCTCGTAGACCATCACCACGAGCCGCTCGCGCCCGACGAAGGACGCCCACATGTCGAGCTGGTCGGCGTAGCAGCCGGCCCAGGTCTGCAGGTTGATCGGGATCGGGTACGGCTGCGACCGGCCGCGCGTCACGCCGAGCCGCATGGCCGACCGGTACCGCTCCACCGGGTCGCGCAGCAGCACCAGGATCGGCGCGTCCGGCACCAGCCGGGGCACGACGACCCCGGCCGACGGGTGGCGCAGGTACTGCGGCGAGAAGTCACCGCGGCGTACTCCGTCGTCCGGGAACAGGTCGAGGTACGTCGAGGCCGGGACCCGGCCGTCGGCCACCTTGTGCAGGAGCTGCTGCTCCTTCTTGCCGTTGGTGCCCAGGTCCACCTCGGGGTGCTGGGTGAGCAGGCCGGTGAACCACGCCGTGCCGCTGCGCTGCGCGCCGATGCCGAGCCAGGAGGGTGCACCCATGACCGGGAACCCTAGTCAAGGGGCAGCCCGGTCACACCTTCCGGGGAACGTGGTGGCCCAGGGTGAGCATCGGCCGCATCACCTTGTGCCCGAGGTCCGCCGTCGGGTCGAACATGCACGGGCACCCACCGTCGATCACGGTGATCCCGTGCTCGCGCCCGTACGCCGCGGCCGCCGCCGACACGCTGCCCGCGCCGGGGCCGCGGTGCATCCAGACCTGCGTGATCCCCGCCTCGGCGCACTCGTGCATGGTCTCCTCTGCGTGCTCCGGGCTGGTGCCGATCACCACGGCGTCGACGCCGCCCGGCACCGACCGGAGGTCGTGGTAGCACCGGTCTCCCTCGACCTCGTCGGCGTGGGGGTTGACCGCGAACACCTCGTAGCCCCGGTCCCGCAGCCGCTGGTAGACGACGTTGCTGCCGTGGCCCTTCGGGTGCCGCGAGACCCCGGTCACCGCGATCCGCCTGTTCGCCAGGAACTCCGACGCGGCCTGCTTCATCGTGGGCATGACGGCTCCTCCCATCTCGTGCCTGCACCTCCACGCTGGGCAGTTCCCCCGGTGGGGGGTAGGGCCCAAGGCGGTGGCCCGGCGAGGACCTCCGGCCCTGCCCGCCCGGTCGGGTAGGTTCGCGGCATGAGTGGACCGGCGCTGGATCCCACGTTCACCGCGCTCCCCTACCGCAGCCTCGGCGACGCCGCCCTGTCCCGCGCGGCCGAGCTCGGTGCCACGCACGCCGACTTCCGGTTCGAGCGGGTGCGTTACCAGAACGTCGTCGCTCGCGACGGCGTCCTGCAGAGCGCGAGCGACAGCGAGGACCTCGGGTTCGCGGTCCGGGTGATCCACGGCGGCGCCTGGGGCTTCGCCTCCGGGGTCGTGCTCACCGCCGAGGAGGCCGTCCGGGTGGCCGAGACGGCGGTCGCGGTGGCCCGCGTCGCGGCGGAGATGACGACCACGCCCGTCGAGATCGCACCCGAGCCGGTGTACGACGACGTCACCTGGGTGTCGTCGTACCGCCAGGACCCGTTCGAGGTGCCCACGCGTGACAAGGCGGCGCTGCTCGTCGACTGGACCGAGCGGCTGCGCACCGGCGCGGCGGTCGACCACGCGTCCGCGCACCTGCTCCAGGTCCACGAGTGCAAGTACTACGCCGACCTCGCCGGCACCCGGACCACCCAGCAGCGGGTCCGGCTGCACCCCGGGTTCGAGGCGATGGGCGCCGGCGCCGACGCGTTCGACTCGATGGCGAGCATCGCGCCGCCGGCCGGCCGCGGCTGGGAGTACCTCGACGGCGGCCCGGACTCCTGGGACTGGGACGCCGAGATCGAGCAGGTCCCCGAGCTGCTCGCCGAGAAGCTGAAGGCGCCGAGCGTGGAACCCGGCACGTACGACCTGGTGATCCACCCGTCGAACCTCTGGCTGACCATCCACGAGTCGATCGGGCACGCGACCGAGCTCGACCGGGCGCTCGGCTACGAGGCCAACTACGCCGGCACCTCGTTCGCGACCCCGGACCTGCTCGGCACCCTGCAGTACGGCTCACCGGTCATGAACGTCACCGGCGACCGCATCGTCGAGCACGGCCTCGCCACGGTCGGGTACGACGACGAGGGCGTGGCCACCCAGCAGTGGGACATCGTCCGCGACGGCGTCTTCGTCGGCTACCAGCTGGACCGGGTGATGGGCGCCGCGATGCCCGAGCTGAACGATGGCCGCTCCAACGGCTGCGCGTACGCCGACTCCCCCGGCCACATCCCCATCCAGCGGATGGCGAACGTCTCCCTCCAGCCCGCTCCGGACGGGCCGTCCACCGCGGAGCTGATCGGTCGCGTCGAGCGCGGGCTCTACGTGGTCGGCGACAAGTCCTGGTCGATCGACATGCAGCGCTTCAACTTCCAGTTCACCGGGCAGCGGTTCTTCCGGATCAGCGACGGCGAGCTGGTCGGCCAGGTCCGCGACGCGGCGTACCAGGCGACCACCACGGAGTTCTGGAACTCGATGGAGGCGGTCGGCGGCCCGGACACCTGGCTGCTCGGCGGCGCCTTCAACTGCGGCAAGGCCCAGCCCGGCCAGGTCGCCGCGGTGAGCCACGGCTGCCCGACCTCGCTGTTCCGCGACGTCCGCATCCTCAACACGACCGAGGAGGGCGGCCACTGATGACCGACCAGACCCGGAGGCCCCAGCGCTTCGTGGAGCACGGCCTCGCCACCTCGACCGCCGACGACTGCATGGTGGTCGTGCGCGAGCGCACCAGCGCCAACCTGCGGTGGGCGAACAACACGCTCACCACGAACGGCGTGATGTCCGGCCTCGACGTCAGCGTGATCTCGTTCGTCGGCTCCGCCACGGCCTCGGTCTCCGGCAGCGCGACCACGACGGACGGCGTCGCCGCCCTGGTCGAGGCGGCCGACGCGGCCGCGCGCGCCGCCGATCCGGCCGAGGACGCCAACGAGCTGGTTCGCGACCGCACCTCTCCTGACTGGGACGAGCCCGCGGTGCCCACCGACATCCACGTGTACGACGCCGTCGCCCCCGCGCTGGGCGAGGCGTTCGGGCGGGCCCGGGCCGCGGGCCGGGTCCTCTACGGCTTCGTCAACCACGAGGTGGCCACGACGTACCTCGGCTCCTCGACCGGCCTGCGGCTGCGGCACGTGCAGCCGACCGGCCACGTCGGCTGCACCGGCAAGACCGCGGACCTCACCCGCAGCGCCTGGGTGGGGGCGGCGACCCGCGACTTCACCGATGTCGACCCGCTCGCGATCGACGACGAGCTGGCCCGCCGGCTCGCGTGGGCAAAACGGCGCGTGGACCTGCCGGCCGGACGGTACGACACGATCCTGCCGCCGACGGCGGTGGCGGACCTGATGATCGACGCCTACTGGCACGCGGGCGCCCGGGTGGCGTGGGAGGGGCAGTCGGTCTACAGCCGGCGCGGCGGTGGCACGCGCCTCGGCGAGCCGATCGCGAAGGCGGGGGTCGACCTCCTCTCCGACCCGGCGTACGCCGGACTCGAGTGCCTGCCGTTCGTGGTCACGTCCAGCTCGAGCAACGAGGAGTCGGTGTTCGACAACGGCCTGCCCCTCGGGCGGACCGACTGGATCCGCGACGGCGAGCTGACCGCGCTGATCCAGACCCGGCACACGGCCGCGATGACGTCGCAGCCGGTGACCCCCGGCATCGACAACCTGGTGCTCGAGGTCGTCGGTGGCTCCGGCTCGATCGAGGACCTGGTCGCGGGCACCGACCGCGGGCTGCTGCTCACCTGCCTCTGGTACATCCGCGAGGTCGACCCGCAGACCCTGCTGCTCACCGGCCTGACCCGCGACGGCGTCTACCTGGTCGAGAACGGCGAGATCACCGGTGCCGTGAACAACTTCCGGTTCAACGAGAGCCCGATCGACATCCTGAACCGGTTCACGCACGCGTCGGCCACGGTGCCGGCGTTCAGCCGCGAGTGGGGCGACGACTACTTCAGCCGGACCGCGATGCCCGCGCTGCGGGTGCCCGACTTCAACATGTCGAGCGTGTCGCAGGCCCAGTGAACCGCTCCCACACCGCGGGCAGCGCCTCGTCCAGCGCCGCGGCGCGCGCCTGCTCGCGGGCGTGCAGCCGCCCGTAGGTGAAGGCCGGCTCGCCCTCGGCGGCGGCCGCCTCGGCCAGGCGGAGCAGGTGCGCCCGGACGACCACGGTGTCCTGGCGCTCCCCGAGGTGCTGGGTCAGCCGCTTGGCGGCCGCGGCCAGCCGGCGGGCGTCCTTGCCGCCGTCCGGCTCCCACGCCTCGGCGGTGTACCGGAGCCGCTTCGCGGCCTTGCGCAGGTCGTGCATCGCGGGGTCGTCACCCGGCCGCTCGGCGACCGCCCGGTGCCGCCGCACCACCCGGTCCAGCTCATTGCGCACCCGCCGGCGGGTCACCCGTGGCTGCGGGTCCAGCGCTGCCAGCTCCGCGCGCAGGGCGGCGAACCGCGGCGAGTCGAGGGCGTCGGGCGACGGCCGCGTGCCGCCGTAGGTCCGCTCGAGCCGGCGCTCGACGCTCGGGTCCACCAGGCCGGCCGGCTCTTCGACGACCATCCGCACGAGCAGCTGGTGGACGACGTACCGGTCGCGGGCGGCGCTCAGCTGGTCGCCGAGCCAGCGCAGCTCGTCGCGGAGCGGTCCGCGCGGGGCCACGGCCCGCAGCCGCCGGCAGTCGATCCGCGCCCGGTGCACGCCCTCGGGCTCCCGGCGGCGGACCGCCTCGACGTCCCGGTCCAGCGCGGCGACCTGCCGCGCGAGGTAGCCGTCCGTCATCCCAGCGCCACCTGCGCGAGGAGACCCAGCAGGTTCTGTGCGAGGAAGACGCCGACCACGACGGCCCCCACCAGCAGCGGCGCTCGTCCCGCCGGCCCGGCGCGGCGCGCGAGCCGCCAGGTCAGCAGCAGCGGTGCCGCGAACACCAGGCAGGCCGGGAGGCCGGCGGCCAGCAGGACCCACCCGGGCACGTCGGCGTCGGTCGAGTCGTAGCCGTAGAGCGTCACGAGCCCCTCGCCGACCACGAACGCCGCCACGAAGGACACCAGGAACAGCAGCAGGCTCCACCAGGCCCGGCGTACCGGATCGGGCGAGTCGGCGTGGTGCGCGGCGTGCGTCATCGGGATCACCGGTCCCAGCATCGCCCTCCGCGGCCCTCGGCGGACAGGGTCACAAGTCCCGTGGAACCCCGGGATCACTGGATCCGTGACACCCGATTCGGCATCATCGATACCCGCGACGAGCGTGCGGGAGGTTCCCCGGTGAAGCATCTGGTTCGCCTTCCTCGCCTGCTGTCCGGCCGCAGGCTCCGCGCGGGCGGAGGAGCCCTTCCCGGCGAGACCGTCGTCGGTCTGGAGCCGGTGCGGGGCCAGGACGGTCGCATCGACATCGACGCGACCCTGGCTCGGGCGCGCGACGACTCGATCGCGACCGGCGTGACCGGCCGGCTGCTCGAGCAACGGCTCGCCTTCTACCGACAGGCCCTGGAGCGCCTCGCCGCGCGCGACACCGGCGCGCCTCCGGGCGGCGACGAGGTCTGATCAGTCCGGCAGGCCGCCCGGGATCGGCGCGTCGGGGTCGTACGGCGTGCGCGTGTAGACGAACGTCGCCACGTCGAGGTAGCGGACCGAGCCGTCCTCGCGGCGCACGACGTGCATCTCCTCTCCCGCGTGGTAGCCGGTGCGGCCGACGACCCGGCCGTCCGCGACGACCCGGAACCGGTAGGCCTCGACACCGTTGCGGTAGCCGACCAGCTCGTCGCCCGCCATCGCGAAGACCACCGGGGTGTTGCCCCAGTGCCACACGCCGGGCACGCCGGCGAGCGCGTCCGGGACACCGGACGACGGGAGCCACGGCTCGGCGATCGTCGGCTCGCTGCTCTCCAGCTCGGCGAGCAGCTCCATGACGATCGCCGCCGGCGAGTAGCCGGTGGTCGCGTTGGTGAGCACCACGCCGCCGGTGCGCCGCTTGCGGTCGACCAGCACCGTCGCGAGGAAGCCGGGCATCGAGCCGGTGTGCCCGGCCAGCGAGCCGGAGCCCCCGGCGAAGAGCTGGAACCCGAGCCCGTGCGCCGACCTCATGCCGTCCTCGGGGCTGCCCGCCTGCGGTGCGTACGCGCGGTCCAGCTCCTCGACCGACAGCACGTCGGGGTGACCCTGCCCGAGGAACACGGCGTACCTCGCGAGGTCCTCGATCGTCGCCCACACCTGGCCGGCCGGGGCCATCGCCCCGGTGTCGGTCGCGGGCTCCGCGACCAGCGTGCCGTCGTACGGGTGCACGGACCGGCCCTGCGCGGCCGCGCCCTCGGGGAGGTACGACGTGCGCGTCATGCCGAGCGGGGCGAGGACCCGCTGCCGGACCGCCTCCCACCAGGTGGTGCCGAGCAGCCGGGCGGCCAGCTCGCCGAGCAGCGCATAGCCCAGGTTGGAGTAGTGGAACCGCTCCCCCGCGCCGAAGACGCCGCCGCTGCCGTCGTTCGCGGCCACCAGCTCGCCGAAGGACAGCCCGGCCGACCGCTCCCACCACGACCCCGACGGCTCGGACTGCATCCCCGAGGAGTGCGCGAGCAGGGTGCGGACGGTCCGGTCGGCGTACCCGACGTCGCCGAGCACCGTCGACGCCGGGTCGTCCAGGCCGATCCGCCCGTCCCGCACCAGCTGCAGCACCAGCACCGCGGTCATGGTCTTGGTGATCGACCCGACCCGGTACTGCACGTCGAGCGGGTCGTGGCCGGGCACCGCCGGCGACCCGTACGAGCCGAACCAGGCCGGCGCGCCGTCGCGCACCAGCCCGGCGACCACCGACGGCAGCTTCCCGGTGCTCTGGGCGTGGGCGAGGCGGGCGAGGAGCCGGCGGGACGTGTGGTCCGAGACAGTCACTCGGCGAATGCTTCCAGAGGCGGGCACGCGCACACGAGGTGCCGGTCGCCGTACGCCTGGTCGATCCGGGCGACCGGGGGCCAGTACTTGTCCGGGTCGATGCCGCCCGGGAACGCACCGAGCTCGCGCGGGTACGCGCGGTCCCACTCCCCGGCCAGCGCGCGGGCGGCGTGCGGGGCGCCACGCAGCGGCGACTCCTCCGGCGTCCACTCCCCCGCGGCCACGCGGTCGATCTCGCCCTTGATCGCGATCATCGCGGCGACGAACCGGTCGATCTCGGCGAGGTCCTCGGACTCGGTCGGCTCGACCATCAGCGTGCCCGCGACCGGGAACGACATCGTCGGCGCGTGGAAGCCGTAGTCGATGAGCCGCTTGGCGACGTCGTCGACCGTCACGCCGGTCTCCTTGGTCAGCCCGCGCAGGTCCAGGATGCACTCGTGCGCGACCAGGCCGCCGTGGCCGCGGTAGAGCACCGGGTAGTGCTCGCCGAGCCGGGTGGCGATGTAGTTCGCCGACAGCACCGCGACCGCGGTCGCCCGGGTGAGGCCGGCCGCCCCCATCAGCCGGATGTAGGCCCACGAGATCGGCAGGATGCCCGCCGACCCGTACGGCGCAGCGCTGATCGGGCCGATGCCCGCACGCTTCTCGGCCTCGGGGTGCATCGCGTGCGAGGGCAGGTACGGCGCCAGGTGCGCGCGCACCGCGACCGGGCCGACGCCCGGGCCGCCGCCGCCGTGCGGGATGCAGAAGGTCTTGTGCAGGTTCAGGTGCGAGACGTCGCCGCCGAACTCGCCGGGCCGGGCGTAGCCCAGCAGCGCGTTGAGGTTGGCGCCGTCGACGTACACCTGACCGCCGTACTCGTGCACGATCCGGCACAGCTCGGTGATGGTGTCCTCGTACGCCCCGTGCGTCGACGGATAGGTCACCATGATCGCGGCGAGGTCGTCCGCGTGCGCCTCGCACTGGGCGCGCAGGTCGTCGAGGTCGATCTCGCCGCCCTCGTCGGACTTCACGACCACGACCTTCATGCCGGCCATCACCGCGGACGCGGCGTTGGTGCCGTGCGCGGACGACGGGATCAGGCAGACGTCGCGCTCGCCCTGGCCGTTCGCGCGGTGGTAGCCGCGGATCGCCAGCAGGCCCGCGAGCTCGCCCTGCGACCCGGCGTTCGGCTGGATGGAGACGTGGTCGTAGCCGGTGACCTCGGCCAGCCAGCCCTCGAGCTGGGTGACCAGCTGGCGGTAGCCGGCCGCGTCCTCGGCCGGCGCGAACGGGTGCAGGTCGGCGAAGCCGGGCAGCGAGATCGGCTCCATCTCCGTGGTGGCGTTGAGCTTCATCGTGCACGAGCCGAGCGGGATCATCCCGCGGTCCAGCGCGTAGTCGCGCGCCGACAGCCGCCGCAGGTAGCGCAGCATCGCGGTCTCGCTGTGGTGGCTCGAGAACACCTCGTGCGTGAGGTACGGCGTGGTGCGCCGCAGCGGCTCCGGCAGCGCGTCGCCGGTCGCCCCGTCGAGCGCGTCCAGGTCGGTCACCGGGACGCCGAAGGCCTTGAGCACGCTGGAGATCGTCGACCGCGTCGTGGTCTCCGAGGTGCTGATGCCGACGTGGTCGGCGTCGACGAGCCGGAGCTGCACGCCCAGGGACCGGGCGGCGGCGACCACGTCGGCGGCGCGGCCGGGGACGGGCACGGTCAGCGTGTCGAAGAACTCCTCGTGCACGACCGGGATGCCGGCCTCGGCCAGCGCCGCCGCGAGGACCGCGGCGTACCGGTGCGTGCGGGTCGCGATCGCGCGCAGCCCGTCCGGGCCGTGGTAGACGGCGTACATCGACGCCACGACCGCGAGCAGGACCTGCGCGGTGCAGATGTTGGACGTCGCCTTGTCGCGGCGGATGTGCTGCTCGCGGGTCTGCAGCGCGAGGCGGTACGCCGGGCGGCCCTCGGCGTCGACGGAGACGCCGACCAGGCGACCGGGCAGGTGCCGCTCCAGGCCGGCGCCGACGGCGATGTAGCCCGCGTGCGGGCCGCCGTAGAAGAGCGGGACGCCGAAGCGCTGGCTGGAGCCGATCGCAACGTCGGCGCCGAGCTCGCCCGGGGACTCCAGCAGGGTGAGCGCGAGCAGGTCGGCGGCGACCACGGCGAGCGCGTTGCGCTCGTGCGCCTGCTCGATCACCGCGCGCGGGTCGAGGACCCGCCCCGAGGCACCGGGGTACTGCACGAGCACGCCGGACAGCCCCCCGTCGTCCAGCAGAGTGTCCGGGAGCCCGTCGGCGAGGTCGGCGACGACGACCTCGATCCCCATCGCCGCGGCCCGGGTGCGGATCACGTCGATGGTCTGCGGGAGCGCGTCGGCGTCCACGACGAACGGGCCGGACGCCTTCTTGTTGGCCCGGCGCACCAGCGTCATCGCCTCGGCCGCGGCGGTGCCCTCGTCGAGCAGCGACGCGTTCGCGGTGGGCAGGCCGGTGAGGTCGCCGACGACGGTCTGGAAGTTGAGCAGCGCCTCGAGCCGGCCCTGGGAGATCTCGGGCTGGTACGGCGTGTACGCGGTGTACCAGCTCGGGTCCTCGAGCACGTTGCGGCGGACGACCGCCGGGGTGATCGTGCCGTGGTAACCCAGGCCGATCATCGCCTCGCCGGGGCGGTTCTGCCCGGCGAGCTGCCGCAGCTCGCGGGCGGCGGCCTCCTCGCTCAGCGCGGTCGGCAGGTCCAGCGGGGTCGACGTGCGGATGCCCGGAGGGACGGCCGCGTCCATGAGCGCGTCGAGCGAGTCGAACCCGAGACGGTCGAGCATGGTCGCGACGTCGGCGTCGCGGACGCCGAGGTGGCGTTCGACGAACGGCAGCGCGCCGTCCAGCTCGGTGAGGGTGGGATGGTCGGCCATGCTGGGGGCTCCTCGGAGTCGACTGTCGTCGTTCGGGTGCCTCCCCCTCTGTCGGCGCGTCCCTTCGTCGGACGGGGCACGCCTCCAGAGCTGCCTGCTCCGTGCGGTCCTGGTGCCTGAGAGGTTCCGGGGAGGAATTGCCCCTTCGGCGTCCCCGTGACGGGGACTCTCCCGCGCGGGATCGTCAGCACCTCAAATGTAGCCGAGGCCCGGGAGAACCCGGGCCTCGGTCTCGCAGCGTGTCGGGACCGGTCAGCCGGTCTTGCGCGCGGCGCGGCGCGCGGCGAGCTCGTCGCCGGCGACCGGCGCCTCGTCGTCGGCGGCGGTGCGCTCGCTGGGCAGCTCGGCGAGCGTGCCCTCGATCTCCTGCCAGACGCCCCCGATGGCGATGCCGAAGACGCCCTGGCCGCCCTGGAGCAGGTCGATGATCTCGTCGTTGCTGGTGCACTCGTACACCGAGACGCCGTCGCTCATCAGCGTGACGCGGGTCAGGTCGTCGGTGCCCCGCTCGCGCAGGTGCTGGACCGCGGTGCGGATCTGCTGCAGGGAGATGCCGGCGTCGAGCAGCCGCTTGACGACCTTGAGCAGCAGGATGTCCTGGAAGGAGTACAGCCGCTGCGAGCCCGAGCCCTTGGCGCCGCGGACGGTCGGCTCGATCAGGCCGGTGCGGGCCCAGTAGTCGAGCTGCCGGTAGGTGATGCCGGCGGCGTTGCACGCGGTCGGCCCGCGGTAGCCGGTGTCACTGGGGAGCGGGGACACGTCGTCGGTGAACAGGAGGCCCTGCTCCTCCGCCGCCGCGGTCGCCTCGGCGACCTCGACGTTCTCGGTGTGCTGCTCGTTCTCGTTCACGCGGTCCTCCGACGGCTATCCGTTGTGCGTAACACCGGGGAAGTAGTTACAACGGAGACACTTCAAGGTAGGTCCCCGGCGCGCGACCGTCAAAGACGCTGTCGGCGTGTCGTCAACCCTCAACCTCTACTTGAGAGTGAGGGTTGACCTCACTCGGTCGGAGCGTCGAAGTCCTCCGGCGTGACCTGGTCGAGGAACTCGCGGAACTTCTCGACCTCGTCCTCCTGCTCGGCGGGAACGGCGAGGCCGGCCTCGTCGAGGACCTCCTCCGCGCAGACGATCCGGGAGCCGGTGCGCAGCGCCAGCGCGATCGAGTCCGACGGCCGGGCGCTCACCTCGGCCCCGGAGCCGAACACCAGGGTCGCGAAGAAGACCCCGTCGCGCACGTCGGTGATGCGCACCTCGGTGAGCTCGTTGCCGGTGGCGTCGAGCACGTCCTTCATCAGGTCGTGCGTGAGCGGCCGGGGCGGCACCACCCCCTGCTGGGCGAACGCGATGGCGGTCGCCTCGACGGCCCCGATCCAGATGGGGAGGTAGCGCTCCCCCGTCACCTCGCGCAGCAGCACGATCGGCTGGTTCGAGGGCATCTCGACCCTGACTCCCATGACATCGACTTCGCGCACGTCCCCACAGTACTCCCGACCCGTGGGACCCGGCCGGGACCCGACTTGTCGGCGAAAGCCTGCACTTGTCGGCCGGAACTTCGGCCGACAAGTTCCGGTTTCCCCGGTCGACCGGGGAAACCTCCGCCACGCCCTCAGCCGGACCGGAGCCCGATCTTCACCAGCGTCGCGTGCAGCCGGACGGAGAGGGCCGCGATCTCGGAGACGGTCTCCTCGGCGCGGGCCTTGGCGGCGGTGTCGCGGCCGGCCTTCTGGGGTGCGACCACCTGGGCGACCAGGCCGACCTCGCGGTCGGCGGCGGTCTTGAACGCGCGCAGGTGCCGCGGCTCGAGGCCGAAGTCGGCGAGCTCACGGGCGGTCTGGGCGACCACGAGCGCATCGGTGTCGTAGTGGCCGGCGCGGGACGGGGCGATCAGCCCGAACTGCTCCAGCTCGCCGAGCAGCTCGTCGGAGATGTCGGCGATCTTGACCAGCTCGCGCCGGGAGAGCCGCAGGTTGTCGCGCCGGCGGAACGACTCGGCGCTGGGCAGCCCGTCGGCGGCCAGCGCGACCGTCGGCACGGTCGGCACGACCGGGTCGATCGGCGGCGGCTCGAGGCCGCGGTCGATGGCGTCGAGGTGCTCGCCGATCACCCGCAGCGGCAGGTAGTGGTCGCGCTGCATCCGCAGCACGTAGCGCAGCCGGTCGACGTCCTCGTGGGAGAACTTGCGGTAGCCGGCCGGGGTGCGCTCGGGCTTGATCAGCCCCTTGTCCTCGAGGAACCGGATCTTGGGGATGGTGATGCCCGGGAAGTCGGGACGGAGCTGGTCGAGCACCTCCCCGATGTTCATCCTCGCCCGGGAGGACGCCGCGCCCGAGGCCGCGCCGCTCATCGGCCCGCGTGCCCCGAGAAGAACACCAGGCGGTACTTGCCGATCTGGACCTCGTCGCCGTCGGTGAGCTGCACCCGGTCGATCCGGTCGCGGTTCACGTAGGTCCCGTTGAGGCTGCCGACGTCGCTCACCGTGAAGGTGTCGCCCGAGCGGTGGAACTCGGCGTGCCGGCGCGACACGGTCACGTCGTCGAGGAAGATCTCGCTGTCGGGGTGCCGCCCCGCGGTCACAACGTCCGCGTCGAGCAGGAACCGGCTGCCCGAGCCCGGGCCGCGCTGCACGACCAGCAGGGCATGGCCGACCGGGAGCGCGTCGACCGCGGCCGCGTCGACCGCGTTGAGCTGCCGGTCCGAGGTCTCGACCTTGTCGCCGGTGCCGATCGAGATCGTCGCCGTCGACTCGTTCCCCGCCTCCGGCGCCTGCGGAGCGGCCGGCTCCGGCGTCACCAGCCGGGTGCCGCACTGGGAGCAGAAGCGGGCGTCGTCGGGGTTCTGCTTGCCACACGCGGTGCAGAACGGCATCGGATCAGTCCTCCGGGCGAAACCCTCAACGCCGGGTTGAGGTTGATGGTTGCCCCGAACCTATCAGCCGGGGCCTGCCGATCAAGGCAGGATCAGGACCCCAGCGACGACTCGTACGCCGTCGCGTCCATCAGGCCGTCGAGCTCGGCCCGGTCGGACGGCACGACCTCGAACAGCCAGCCACCGCCGTACGGGTCGTTGTTGACCAGCTCGGGGGTCGCGTCGAGCGCGTCGTTGCGGGCCACGACCTCGCCGGAGACCGGGGCGTAGACGTCGCTGACCGACTTGGTCGACTCCAGCTCGCCGCAGGTGGTGCCGGCGCCGACGGTCTCGCCCACCTCGGGCAGCGAGACGTAGACGATGTCGCCGAGCGCGTCCTGGGCGTAGTGCGTGATCCCGATGCGGACCGAGCCCTCCTGCTCGCCGGGCTCGCGGACCCACTCGTGCTCGCTGGTGTACTTCAGGTCGTCGGGGTACAAGGCGTCTCCTCGGGACAGCTGGTCGGGGTCCATGGGGGCGAAACCCCCGTGCGGGAGGCTACTGCCCCGGCGCGGGACTCGCGTACCCCGGCTTCCCCGGCTTGGCGACGCTCTCGATGTCGAGCGACTGCAGCTCGTCGACCGTCACCGACGCGCCGTCGTCCGCGAACAGGTCCCGCGGGCCGTCGGGGAAGTCGATTCCGGAGTCGGCCAGGGTGTGCGGGTCGCCGATCGCGTCGATGACGTACGGCGAGGTGACCAGCTCGCCGTCCACGAGCAGCCCGCCCGCCGCGTCCTCGACCGCGGTGTCGGCGACCACCCGGACCTGGCCGTTGACCTGGATCGCCTCGGCGCCGGCGGTGCGCAGCTCCTGGATGGTGTCGACCATGCTCTGGACGCTCACCTGCCCGGTGTCCTCGGTGACCGTCACCCGGATGCCCGGACCGGTGACCGGGACCACCCCGGCCAGGATCGCCAGGTTGTCGGCCTGCTGCTGCGCCTGGGCCAGCGCCGCCTCGCGCGAGCCGGTGCTCGACTGCAGGTCGTCGCGGGTGCGCTGCAGCCGGGCGATCTCCGACTCCGCTCGCTGGGTGGTCCCGGCCAGACCGGTCAGCACGTCGATGAGGTCCTGCTCGCGCAGGCCCGCGTAGGTGTTGTCGACCTGGGTGAACCGCACCTGGGTGACGGCGGCGTACCCGAGCAGCGCCAGCAGCACCGCGACGACGACCTGGCCGCGGGTCGGGCGCAGCAGGGCGCCGCGGAGGCGGTCGCGGCCGGTCGGGTTCTCGGGGACGTGGTCAGGCATGGAACAGGTGCCTCCGGATGGCGGCGACGTTGGAGAAGATCCGGATGCCGAGGACGACGATGACGCCGGTCGACAGCTGCCCGCCGACGCCGAGCTGGTCGCCGAGGTAGACGATCGCGGCGGCGATCACGACGTTGCTCACGAACGACACCACGAAGACCTTGTCGTCGAAGATGCCGTCCAGGTAGGCGCGGAGCCCGCCGAAGACCGCGTCGAGGGCGGCGACGACGGCGATGGGCAGGTAGGGCTCCAGGCCGAGGGGGACGTCCGGCTGGAACACGACGCCCAGCACGACCCCGACCAGCAGTCCGAGCGCGGCGATCACTCCGGCGCCTCCTTACGGTGTTCGTTCTGGTTCTGCGCGGCGGTTCCCTGCTCCGCCGACCGCAGCCGGGCCACGCGCGCCGGCGCGGCCTGCAGGGTGAGCTGGTCGACATTGTCCATGCTCCACGGGAACCCCAGCTGCTCGACGAGGCTGCGGAACCACAGCCCGCTCGTCGTCTGCATGAGATCCGCCTGGAGGGTGTTCTTGTTGCCGATGGCCGTGATGACGTACGGCGGGGACAGGGACCTGTTGTTGACGCGGATCGCGATGCCGGAGTTGCGGATCGCCGAGCGCGCGGTGAGCCGGTTGCCGTTGACCGCGATGGCCTCGGCGCCGGCCTCCCAGAGCCCGTTCACCGCCGGCCGCAGGTCGCGGTCGCGGACCAGGGTGCCGTCCGGGTTGTCGTCGACGGTGATCTTCACGCCCGGCCCGGTGACCGCCTCGAACCCGGTCGACGTGGCGAGCCGTTGCACCCGGCTCTCCGCTGCCAGCTGCTGCGAGGTGACGGCGTCCAGCTGGGACTGCAGTCCGACGTTGAGCTCACGCTGCCGCACGATCCGGCGCTGCAGCTCGGCGAGGTTGTCCCGGCCCTGGTTGATCTGCTCGATCAGCGAGGTGCGGCTCGCACTGCGCACGTCCGCGCCCTGCTGGGTCTGGAGCGCCGCGACCGTGACGAGCACCCCGAACGCCGCGACGACCACCACCCCCAGCCGGTGCGGGCGCGGCTTCGCGCCGGGCTCGGCCGCCCGCCGCTCCGCGACGTGCAGGTAGTCCTCGTCCAGCGACTGCTGGGTGATCAGCGTCAGCAGCGGGGTGTTCACCCGGTCGTTCGGCGGGGCCTCGACGTCAGGCATCGGTGCCCGCCGTCCGCCGTTCGGTGGTCCTGAGCAGCGTGCGGACCTGCCAGGCGTAGAGGACGCCGGCCCACCAGTAGAGCCCGATGCCCCAGATCGCGAACGCCCATCCGAACACGTTGGCCAGCGTCGCGACCGTGCCGTCGCCGTCGCCGAGCAGCAGCAGCGGGAACGCGTAGAGCAGGTTGAAGGTCGCCGCCTTGCCGAGGAAGTGGACCGGCAGCGCGCTGTAGCCGCGGGTGCGGAGCAGCGGCACCAGGCCCCACAGCAGCAGGTCGCGCAGCGGCAGCGACAGCGCGACCCACCACGGGATCACCTCCCGCAGCGCGAGCCCGACGACGACCGCGAGGATGTAGAGCCGGTCGGCCACCGGGTCCAGGATCTGGCCGAGCGCGGAGGTCTGGCCCCACCGCCGCGCGAGATAGCCGTCGAGGAAGTCGGTGACGCCCATGACGGCCAGCAGCGCCAGCGCCCAGCCGTCCGCCTCCGGGCCGAGCACCAGCCACAGGAAGACCGGCACCCCCGCCAGCCGGAGCAGGCTGAGCAGGTTGGGTACCGTCCACACGCGCCACACCTGCTGGCGCGTCGAGTCATCGGCCACTGCTCGCCTGTCTGCTCTCCCCGGTCGTCTGCCGACGCCACCATAACGGCGAACGCGTCAGGGGGCGTCCTCGTGGTGTGCCGCGTCGCGGATCTCGCCGACCAGCTCCTCGATCACGTCCTCGAGGGTGGCGAGCCCCAGCGTGCGGCCCGTCTCGTCGACGACCCGCGCCATGTGCGCCCCGCGCCGCTGCAGGGTCTCCAGCGCGTCGTGCAGCAGGTCGTCCGCGGCCACCGGCGCGAAGGGCCGGATCCACTTGTCGTCGATCGGCCGCTCGCGGCGTACGTCGTCGGTCTCGAGCGCGTCCTTGATGTGCAGGTAGCCGAGCACCTCGCCGCCGTCGCGGACCGGGAACCGGCTGTAGCCGGTCGCCGCGCACAGCGCCTCGACCTCGGCCGGCGTGGTGCCCCGGGTGACGGTCGTCAGCGAGTCCGGCGGCATCAGCACGGCCGACACGGTCTTCTCGGTGAAGCCGAGCGCACCGGCGAGCCGGTCGTACTCGTCGGCCGCCAGCAGGCCCTCCCCGCGCGACTCCTCGACCAGGGCCGCGACCTCCTCGCGGGTGTAGGTGGAGCTCACCTCGTCGGTCAGCCGCGCACCGAGGAGGCGCAGCACGCCGCCCGCGATCCAGTTGATCACCACGACGATCGGCCGGAGCACCGTGACGATGCCCCAGATCGGCGGACCGAGCACCAGCGCGGCCCGGTCCGGCGCCGCGAGCGCCAGGTTCTTCGGGATCATCTCCCCCATCACCACGTGCAGGTAGACCACGATCGCGAGCGCCACCACGAACGAGATCGGGTGCAGCAGGTTCTCCGGGACGTGCACGGCGTGCAGCACCGGCTCGAGCAGGTGGGCCACGGCCGGCTCGCCGACCGCACCGAGCACCAGCGAGCACACGGTGATGCCGAGCTGGTTCACGCCGATCACCAGCGAGATGTTCTCCATCGCCTTGATCGTGGTCCGCGCCATCCGCGACCCGGCCTCCGCCCGCGGCTCCAGCTGGGTGCGGCGGGCCGACACCAGGGCGAACTCGGCGCCCACGAAGAACGCGTTGCCGAGCAGGAGGAGGACGGCGACGACGACCGCGGTGCCGCTGCTCATCGTCGGTCACCGTCCTCGTCGGCCGCGGTGTCCAGGACCCGGAGGCGGACCCGGTCGATGCGCAGCCCGTCCATCCGCTCGACGGTCAGCACCGCGAGCCGCTCGGTCGGCTCGTCGGGGTCGGACCGGTCCGGCACCGGCACCTCGGCCAGGTCGCCGACCTCGGGAACCCGGCCGAGGACCTGCATGACCAGGCCGGCGATCGTGTCGTAGTCCTCGTGGTCGGGCAGCTCGACCCCGGTCACGTCCTCGACCTCGTCGGGGCGCAGCAGGCCCGAGAGCGACCAGGTGCCGTCGCGGTGCTGGCGGGCGCTCGCGCTGAGCCGGTCGTGCTCGTCGGAGATGTCGCCGACGATCTCCTCGACGACGTCCTCGAGCGTGACGATGCCGGCGAACCCGCCGTACTCGTCCATGACCACCGCCAGCTGGAAGCTCTCGTCGCGCAGCTGCGCCAGCAGCGGATCGAGCCGCAGCGAGTCGGGGACGACGATCGGCTTGGCCACCAGGTGCTTGACCTTGGTGGTCGCGCGCTCGGCGACCGGCAGCGCGACGGCGTTCTTGACGTGCACGGTGCCGACGACGTTCTCGTCCGCGTCGAGCACGGGGAACCGCGAGTGGCCGGTCTCCCGGGTGAGCTCGATGACCGCCCCGGCGCGGTCGTTGGCGTCCAGGCTCACGGTGCGCACCCGCGGCGTCATGATCTCGCCGGCGGTGCGGGTGCCGAACTCCACCGAGCGCTCCATCAGCTCCGCGGTCTCGACGTCCAGGGTGCCGAGGTCGGCCGACCGCTGGATCAGCGACGCGAGCTCGGTCGAGCTGCGGGCCGACCGCAGCTCCTCCTGCGGCTCGACGCCGAGGCGCCGGACGAACGCGTTCGCCGAGCCGTTCAGCACCCGGATCGGGCCGCGCATCGCGGCGGTGAAGGCCCGCTGGAACCGCTGCGTCGCCCGGGCCACCTGCATCGGCTTGGCCAACGCGAGGTTCTTCGGCACCAGCTCGCCGAAGATCATCGTGAGCACGGTGCCGAGCGTCAGGCCGACGCCGACCGCGACCGGCTTCACGGCGTCCTCGGGCACGCCGAGGCTCGCCAGCGGCCCGTCGATCAGCTCGGAGATCGCCGGCTCGGCCAGGTAGCCGATCGCGAGGTTGGTGATCGTGATCCCGACCTGGGCGCCCGAGAGCTGGGTCGAGAGGGAGCGGAGCGCCTGCTGCACGCCGCGGGCGCTGCCGTCACCGCTGGCCGCGGCGCGCTCGACCTGGCTGCGGTCGACGGTGACGAAGGAGAACTCCGCCGCGACGAAGACGCCGCACGCGGCGATCAGGAGAAGCGCTGCCACCAGCAGCAGCCAGGAAGTCATCGGGGCTCTCCTCCACGTCGGTCATGCGGGGAGAGCCGGGGACTTTGGGAGCCGTCCATGGGCGGGGAATCGTGTCCTCAAGGTCGGGGGCGAACGAGCCGACACTCTACCGGGCGAACCGCCCACGGCCAGCGTCGGTGAGCACTACGCTCGTGCCGGAACCGCGGAGGGTCGGGAGCTCGGGATGACCTACACACCAGCGCACTACCGAGGGCAGCGGCTGCTGTCCCCGGCGGCGCGCCACCTCGTCGGCCGCTTCTCGTACGGCGTGACCCCGGCGCTCGCCCGCCAGGTCCGGGCCGCAGGCGGGCCGCTGGCCTGGTTCGAGGAGCAGCTGGACCCGGCGGCGATCGCGGACGGCCGCACCGACGAGCTGCGCTCGTGGTGGTCGGGGCTGTCCCGCAGCCACACCGAGATCTGGCAGCGCCAGCGCAACGAGATCGAGGGCGGCTGGGAGGTGATGGCGGACTACCAGCGCTGGGTGCTGCTCCGCCGCATCCACTCCAAGCGGCAGGTGCTCGAGGCCGTGACCGAGCTGTGGGAGAACCACTTCAACGTCCCCGTCTACAACGACTCGGCGTGGTTCTGGCGCACCCAGTACGGCGACACGATCCGGGCCGGGGCGCTCGGCCGGTTCGACGACCTCCTGCACGCGGTGATCACCCACCCGGCGATGCTGATCAGCCTCGACAACGTCAGCTCCAGCGCCCAGCACCCCAACGAGAACCTCGGCCGCGAGCTGCTCGAGCTGCACACCGTCGGCCGCGGCGAGTACGGCGAGGACGACGTCAAGGCCTCGGCGCGCATCCTCACCGGCTGGAGCGCCGACATGTGGAACACCTTCGACCCGGTCTACCGCCCCCGGTGGCACTGGAAGGGGCCCGTCACCGTCATCGGGTTCACGCACCCGAACGCCGACGCCGACGGCAAGCCCGTGACCCAGGAGTACCTCACCTACCTGGCCCACCACCCCGCGACGGCGCGGCGCGTGGCCCGCAAGCTCGCGGTGAAGTTCGTGCGCGACGACCCCTCGGACGCGCTGGTCGAGGAGCTGGCGCAGGTCTACCTCGACAACGACACCGAGATCCGGGCGGTGCTGCGGGCGCTGGTGCGGTCCGCGGAGTTCGCGGCGTCGGTCGGCGCCAAGGTCCGCGACCCGGGCGAGGACGTCGTGGCGACGTACCGGGCCCTCGACGTGCGCTTCGAACGGCCCCCGGCCACCGGCCCGGGTGAGGGGTACGCCGCGAACCAGATCCTCTGGCAGGCCGACGCGATCGGCACCAAGCCGTTCGACTGGCCGCGGCCCGACGGGCAGCCGATCGGCAACGACGCCTGGGCGTCCCCGTCGCGGATGCTCGCGTCGATGGCGATCCACGTGAACCTGGCCGGCACCTGGTGGCCGAGCAAGGGCGCGACGTACCACACGCCCGCGTGGTGGGTGCCCCGCTACCCGATCCGCTTCGACCTGCTGGTCGACCACCTCTCGCAGCGAATCCTGCACCGCCGGTCGACCGCGCAGCTGCTGCAGGCGTGCTGCGAGGCGGTCGACGTCTCGCCGCGCGAGCGGATCACCCGCGACCACGGGCTGGTGCGCTGGAACTGGTACCGGCTGCTGACCACCTTCCTCGACTCCCCCGACTTCCTGACCCGATGAGTGCCGCGATGACTGCTCCCACCTCCCCGTGCTGCGACGAGTTCGCCCGCCTGTCCCGCCGCTCCTTCCTGGGCGGCACGGTCGCACTGGTCGGCGCCACGACCATCGTGGGCTCGGCCGCGATCACCACCTCGGCGGCCGCGTTGGCGCCGGCCCCGTCGGTGCTGGTCGTGCTGTCGCTGCGCGGTGCGGCCGACGGGCTCTCGCTCGTCGTCCCGCACGGCGACCCCGTGTACTACGACGCCCGGCCGAACATCGCGATCCCGTCGGACCGGCTGCTGGTCAAGGACGGCATGTTCGGCCTCCACCCCGAGCTCGCGCCGCTCGTGCCGCTCTGGGAGGGCAACCAGCTCGCCGCCGTGCACGCCACCGGCCTGCCCGCGCCGAACCGGTCGCACTTCTCGGCGATGGAGGAGGTCGAGGACGCCGACCCCGGGTCCGACGTCCGCAGCGGCTGGCTCAACCGGTTGATCGGCACCGACGCCTCGTCGTCGCCGCTGCAGGGCTTCAACGCCGCCGGCGGCGTCCTCCCGACGTCGCTGTTCGGCTCCCAGCCCGTGATGTCGGCCGGCAGCGTCGACGACGTGCAGATCCCGGGCGACGACAAGTGGGACACCACCCGGGGCCGGCGGGCCTCGCTGCACACGCTGTGGGACGACGACCGGAGCACGCTCGGCACCGCGATGCGCTCGATGTTCGGCGCGCTCGACGACTTCGCGCCGGTGCAGGCGACCGACGACCACCGCGACCGCTACCCCGACACCGACCTCGGCCGCGCGCTGTCCGAGGTGGCTCGGGTGATCCGCGGCGACGTCGGCGTCGAGGTGATCACCGTCGACCAGGGCGACTGGGACATGCACTCCGACCTCGGCACCACCGACGGGGGCTGGATGAACCGCAACGCGCGCGACCTGGCCCGCTCGATCGCGGCGTTCTTCGACGACCTCGGCGACCAGGGCCCGAAGGTCACGCTCGTGACGATCAGCGAGTTCGGCCGCCGTACCGTCGAGAACGCCAGCCAGGGGCTGGACCACGGCTACGGCAACGTGATGCTCGTGGCCGGCGCGGGCGTCAAGGGCGGCTACTTCGGGCGCTGGCAGGGCCTGACCAACGACCTGGACTCCGACGTCATGGTGACCACCGACTACCGCAGCGTGCTCTCCGAGGTCGTGCGGACCCGGTTCGGCGCCTCGACGGCGAAGGTCTTCCCCGGGTTCTCCCCGGAGACCGTCGGGGTCATGCGCGGCGTCTGACCGATCGGCCCTGGACGAGAACACGTTCTAGTTGAGAGGGTGGCGCCGTGCGCGTCATCCAGTGGGCGACCGGCGGCGTGGGCCGGGCCGCGATCGAGAGCATCCTGCTGCACCCGGACCTCGAGCTGGCCGGCTGCTGGGTCCACTCCGACGCCAAGCACGGCGTCGACGTCGGGGAGATCATCGGCACCGAGCCGCTCGGCGTCCGCGCCACGAGCAGCCGGGACGAGATCCTCGCGATGGAGGCGGACGCGGTCGTCTACGCGCCGTTGATCCCGGACCGCGACGAGGTCGCCGCGCTGCTCCGCTCGGGCAAGAACGTGGTGACCCCGGTCGGCTGGTTCTACCCCACCGAGAGGGACGGCGCTCCCCTGGCGGCCGCCTGCGCCGAGGGCGGCACCACCCTGCACGGCACCGGGATCAACCCCGGCGGGATCACCGAGCTGCACCCGCTGATGTTCTCGGCGCTGTCGTCGGCCGTGACGTTCGTGCGCGGCGAGGAGTTCAGCGACATCCGCACCTACGACGCGCCGGACGTGGTCCGCCACATCATGATGTTCGGCGGCGAGCCCGGCGAGGCGCTGGGCGGCCCCATGCTCGGCCTGCTGTCGGGCGGGTTCATCCAGTCGGCGCGGATGTGCGTCGCCGCGCTGGGCTTCGCGGCCGACCCGCACGTCCGGACGTCGCAGGAGGTCGCGGTCGCGACGCGCCCGATCGACACGCCGATCGGCGTCATCGAGCCCGGCCACGTCGCCGGTCAGCGCTTCGTGTGGGAGGCGTTCGTCGGCGACGCCTGCGTGGTGCGGATCGCGGTGAACTGGCTGATGGGCGAGGAGCACCTCGACCCGCCGTGGACCTTCGGCCCGCAGGGCGAGCGGTTCGAGGTCGAGGTCAAGGGCGACCCGGACTGCTTCGTCACCATCAAGGGCTGGCAGCCCGACACCGTCGAGGAGGGCCTGGTCCGCAACCCCGGGGTGGTCGCCACCGCGGCGCACTGCGTCAACTCGATCCCGTACGTCGTGGCGGCCGACCCGGGGATCAAGACCTACCTCGACCTCCCGCTCGTCGCCGGCCGCGCGCACCCCGACCTGCGCTGACGCCGAGTCGGCGCAGTCTCAGGCACTCCGGCATCGGGAGCGCTCAGTGCTCCCGGTAGGTCGCGGCCAGGTCGAGGTCGCCGTAGCCGGCGTCGACGGCGCGGGCGAAGTGGGCGCGGATCCCGGGCATCAGGGCCAGGTCCACCCCGGCGCCCTCCGCCGCGGCCAGGATCAGCTCGACGTCCTTGAGGGCGTTGGCCAGGCCGAACGCCGGCGCCAGCTCGTCGTCGAGCATCGCGGTGCCCTTGAGCTGGACGTACGGCGCGTCCAGGGCGCCGTCCCGGACCACCTCCAGGAACAGCCGCGGGTCGAGGCCGAGGTCGCGGGCCAGGGCGAGCGACTCCGCCACGCCCTCGACGATCGTGAAGACCCAGGCGTTGGCCGCCAGCTTGAGCCGCGAACCGGCGCCGGCCTCGCCGACCCAGACGGTCCGGCCGCCGATCGCGTCGAAGACCGGCGTCACGGCGTCGCGCACCGACTCGGGCCCGGACGCGAGGACCACCAGCTCGCCGTCCTCGGCGGGCTTCTTGGTGCCGAGGACGGGCGCGTCGACGTACGAGACGCCGAGGTCCGCGGCCAGCCGGCCCAGGCGCTCGGCGGCGTCGACGCCGACCGTCGTGGTCTGCACCCAGATGGTGCCCGGGCGCAGCGCGGCCCGCGCGGCCTCGATCGTCTCGGCGACCGAGTCGCCGTCGAACAGCATCGTGACCACGAGGTCCGCGCCGTCCACCGCCGCCGCGGCCGACGGCGCGACGGTGGCGACGTCCGCGAGCGGCTCCGCCTTGTCGGTCGTGCGGTTCCAGACCCGCAGCGGGAGCCCGGCGGCGGCGATGTTGCGCGCCATGGCGGCGCCCATCGTGCCGAGACCGAGCAGGGCGACCGTGGGGGCAGCAGTCATGGGCTCGACGGTACGTCGAGCCGGCAACTCACCTGCGCTGGTGGTCGGCGTCGCTGCTGACCTGCTGGATGACGGCGCGGTCGTCGTGCCCCAGCCGGTCGAACGCGTGGTTGGCGTCGCTCAGCTGCACCAGCGTGCACAGCGCCGCCACGGCGATCACCGCAGCCGCCCCAACGGCGTGCAGGACGTCCCTCATCGAAGTTCCCCCCAGACCCTCGTGTGCGTCCATCGTCGCACACGCGAGCGCGCGGACAACGCCGCCACGCGCATCTTGCGGATGTCTGGAGGTGCCCTCCTCAGACCACCTTGTTCAGCCGCGCCACGGCCTCCTCGAACTCCGCGACGAGCGACGCGACCACGTCCGCGACCGGGCGCACCTCGTTCATCCGGCCCACGATCTGGCCGATCGGCATCGAGATGACGTCGGGGTCGCCGGAGGCGTTGATCCGGTTGTGCGCGTCGGAGACCAGCAGGTTCTGCAACGGCATCGGCAGCGGCTCGGGCGCGTCCTCCTCCGCCCAGGCCTCGGTCCACTTCGTCTTGAGCAGCCGCGCGGGCTTGCCGGTGTAGATCCGCGTGCGCACGGTGTCCGAGGACGTCGCCCGGGTGAAGGCCTGCGTCCAGCCGGCGTTCGACTGCAGGTTCTGGTACTCCTCCGTGCCGAGCCAGATGGACCCGGTCCACACGCCCTGGGAGCCGAGCGCGAGCGAGGCGGCGATCTGCCGGCCGGAGCCGATGCCCCCGGCCCCGAGCACGGGTACGTCGGGCCCGACCGCGTCCACGATGTCCGGCTGGAGCACCATGCTCGCGATCTCGCCGGTGTGCCCCCCGGCCTCGTAGCCCTGGGCGACGATGATGTCGACGCCGTTCTGCACGTGCGAGAGCGCGTGCTTGGCGGCGCCGGCCAGCGCGGCGACCTTGATGCCGTGCTCGTGGCACTTCTCGATCACGTCGACCGGCGGCGAGCCGAGCGCGTTGGCGATCAGCACCGGACGGTGGTTGAGCGCGACGTCGAGGTGCGACCGGGCCACCGAGTGCAGCCAGCCGAGGACCCCCTCGCGGCCCTCGCCCTCGGGCAGCGGCGGCACGCCGAGCCTGTGCAGGGTCCGCTCGACGAAGTCGAGGTGGTCCTGGGGGATCATCGCCTTCAGGTCGACCGACTTGCCCTCGGTCGGGATCTTCATCGGCATCACGATGTCGACGCCGTACGGCTTGCCGTCGGTGTTCTCGTCCAGCCAGGTCAGCGTCTGCTCGAGCTCGTCGGTGTCGTTGAACCGGACGCAGCCGAGCACGCCCAGGCCGCCGGCCCGCGACACGGCCGCGGCGACGTGCTCGGAGGGGGTGAACGCGAAGATCGGGTAGTCGATCCCGAACTCGTCACACAGCGGAGTGCGCATGCCTCACACCACCGTCGTCGGGTGCTTGGCGGCGACCGAGGCCATCGCCATCTCCTTGGCGGCGGGGTACTGCGCCTTGCCCGTGGCGTTGCGGGGCACCCGGTCGACGACCGTCAGCGCCCGTGGCAGCTTGTAGCCCGAGAGGTGCTCGCGCAGGTACGCGCGCAGCTCGTCGAGCTCGAGGCTCGCGCCCTCGCGCAGCTCGACCACCGCGGCGACGGCCTGGCCGTACTTCTCGTCGGGGACCCCGACCACGAGGACGTCGTACACGGCCGGGTGGCCCTTGATCGCCATCTCGACCTCCTCGGGGTAGACCTTCTCCCCACCGGTGTTGACGCAGTTCGAGCCGCGCCCGAGCAGGGTGACCCGGCCCCCCTCCTCGATCCGGGCGAAGTCGCCGGGCACCGAGTACCGGGCGCCGTCGACCTCGATGAACGTGGCCGCGGACTTCTCCGGGTCCTTGTAGTAGCCGACCGGGACCGAGCCGCCCCGGGCCAGCCGGCCGGTCCGGCCGACGCTGGTCTCCATGTCCAGGATCCGGTTCTCCTCGTCGAGCACCACGCTGCCGGGGCCGAGGCCGACGACGGGACCGTCCGTGGAGATGTTGTTCGGGTCCTGCATGCCCATGCCGCCGAAGCCGGTCTCCGTCGAGCCGACGGAGTCGGTGAACACGGCGTTCGGGAACGCCGCCATCCACCGCGCCTTCACCGGTGGGCTGAAGATCGCCGCGCTGCTGGAGATCGCGAACAGGCTCGAGCCGTCGTACGGCGTGCCGGTGGCCGCCTTCTCCTCGTAGGCCTCGATCAGCGGGCGGGCCATGGCGTCGCCGGTCATGAAGATCAGCTGGACCTTCTCCCGCTCGATGATCTCCCACGTGCGCACCGGGTCGAACTTCGGCTCGAGGATCGTCAGGTGGCCCGCGAACAGGTGCATGAGCAGGCCGGCCTGGGCGCCGCCGTGCATCAGGGGGCTGAGCGGGAAGGTCACCATCCGGGGGTCGTTGGCCTGGCTGGACTGCGTGTACTCGTCCAGCGGCTCGCCGGTGTAGAAGTCGATGCCGCCGCCGAGCACCCGCCAGAAGTCCTCGTGGCGCCACATCACGCCCTTCGGGAAGCCGGTCGTCCCGCCGGTGTAGATGATGTGGATGTCGTCCGGGCTGCGCTCGCCGAAGTCGCGCTCGGCACTCTGGCCGGCCAGCGCCTCGTCGTAGTGGACCCCACCGTAGGAGGAGTGGTCCGACCGGTCGGCCGGGTCGAGCGCGTCGTCCAGGACGACCGCGACCCGCAGCTTCTCGTGCTTGGGCCAGCACCTCTCGACCAGCGGCGCGTACGAGCGCTCGTGGATGAGCGCGACGACGTCGGCGTTGTCGAAGATGTAGTCGAGCTCGCTCTCGACGTACCGGTAGTTGACGTTGATCGTGGTCGCCCGGATCTTGACGATCGCCAGCGTGGCGACGACGTGCTCGATGCTGTTCTTGGCGTAGATCGCGACGTGGTCCCCCGGGTGCACGCCCTGCGCCTGCAGGTAGTGCGCGAGGCGGTTGGCGTCGGCCTCCAGCTCGGCGTAGGTCACGGCCCGGTCGCCCACCTTCACGGCGAGGTTGTCGGGCGCGGCATCGACGGCGTGTTCGAAGAGGTCAGCGATGTTGTGAGCCACGGCGCGAGACTAGAACACGTTCTCGTTCTTGGCTAGCATCACCCGTCATGAGCGACTCCCCCACCGCTGCGCCGCACTGCCTGGTCGAGCAGGACGGTCACAAGCTCGTCGTCACCATGAACCGGCCGGAGGCCCGCAACGCCCTGTCCGGCGAGATGATGGCGATCATGGAGGAGGCCTGGGACCGGGCCAACGCCGACGACTCGGTCCGGGTCGTCATCCTCACCGGCGCCGGCGGCTACTTCTGCGCGGGCATGGACCTCAAGGCCGCCACCCAGCGGTCGCCCGACGACAGCTTCAAGGCCGGGTTCGACCCCTCGGTGATCAAGGGGCTGCTCAAGGGCTTCCGCCTGACCAAGCCGCTGATCGCCGCCGTCGAGGGGCCGGCGGTCGCCGGCGGCACCGAGATCCTCCAGGGCACCGACATCCGGATCGCGGGCGAGTCCGCGCGGTTCGGCGTCGCCGAGGCGAGGTGGAGCCTCTACCCGATGGGCGGCTCCGCCGTCCGCCTCCCCCGCCAGATCCCGTACACGGTCGCGATGGACCTGCTGCTGACCGGCCGGCTCATCAAGGCACCCGAGGCGAAGGAGATCGGGCTGATCGGCCACGTCGTGCCCGACGGCGAGGCGCTCGCCAAGGCGCACCAGATCGCCGACCTGATCTGCGCGAACGGCCCGCTCGCCGTCCAGGCCATCCTCAAGACCGTCCGCGACTCCGAGGGTAAGCACGAGGAGGAGTGCTGGGCCGACGACGCCAAGGTCGGCATGGCCGTCTTCGCCTCCGAGGACGCCAAGGAGGGCCCCCGGGCGTTCGCCGAGAAGCGCACGCCGGAGTTCCGGGGCCGCTAGAACACCTGCGGGCAGCGACCCGCGTTCGCCGTCGTAGCCCGCACCCGGGGTGACAGAATCCGGGTGTGCCGTGGCCGACCTGGGATCAAGCTGCGATCGCGGCCGCCCTCGCGATGCTGGCCTGGCTCGCCGTCAGGCTGCGCCCGAGCCGCCTCACACCGCACGTCGCGCCGGTCGCCCTCGAGTTCGCGCTGATCGCCTCGCTGTACTCGGTCTGGCGGCTCGCCCGGATGCTGCCCCTCGCGACCACCACCGGCGCGATGGCGCGCGGCCGCGACATCGCCGACATCGAGCACGCACTGCGCCTGCCCACCGAGCTCTCGCTCCAGCGGTACGTGCTGTCCCACGACTGGCTGGCGTCGGCGACCAGCTGGTACTACGCCACGCTGCACGTCCCGGCGCTGCTCGCCTTCCTGGTCTGGCTGTTCTTCCGCCACCGCGACCAGTACCCGCACTGGCGCAACGGCCTGGTCCTGCTGACCGCCGGCTGCCTGGTGATCCGGTTCGTCCGGGTCGCGCCGCCGCGGTTCTTCCCGGACCTCGGCTACGAGGACCTCGCGCAGCACTACGGCATCTCCGTGTACGGCGCGGACGTGCAGCGCGGCATCTCCGACCAGTTCGCCGCGATGCCCTCGATCCACGTGGGCTGGGCGGCGATCGTCTCGTTCGGGATCGTGGCGGCGAGCACCAGCGTGTGGCGCTGGCTGTACCTCTCGCACGTCGTGCTGACGACGCTCGTCGTCTCCGCGACGGCCAACCACTGGTGGCTCGACGGCGTGGTCGCCGTGCTCCTGCTGGCCGGCGGGCTGGCGGCCGACAGCGCCTGGCGGCGGTACCTCGCGAGCCGGGCGGTCAGCCGACCGCCCGGTCCCCGGTCCAGAACCGAGCCCGCAGTGCCTTCTTGTCCGGCTTCCCCAGTCCCGTGAGCGGGAGCGAGTCGGCCACGATCACCTGCTTGGGCGCCTGGACCGAGCCCTTGCGGTCCTTGACCATCTGCTGGATCTCCTCGGTCATCCGCGCCACGGACTCCTCGTCGCGCGGCGCGTCCTGACGGAGCACGACGATCGCGGTGACCGCCTCGCCGAACTTCTCGTGCGGGGTCCCGATCACGCCCACCTGGGCCACCGCCGGGTGCTCGGCGACCACGTCCTCGACCTCGCGCGGGAACACGTTGAAGCCGCCGGTCACGATCATGTCCTTGGTCCGGTCGACGATGTACCAGAAGCCGTCCTCGTCCTCGCGGGCCACGTCGCCGGTGTGCATCCAGCCGTCGCGGAACGTCTCGGCGGTCTCGTCCGGCAGGTTCCAGTAGCCACCGGCCAGCAGCGGCCCGGCCACGCAGATCTCCCCCGGCTCGCCGACCGGGACCGGCTTGCCGTCCTCGTCGAGCAGCGCCGTCCGGATGAACGCCGAGGGGCGGCCGCAGGACGCGAGCCGGCGCTCGTCGCCGCCGACGTGGTCCGCGCGGGCGAAGTACGTGATCGCCATCGGCGCCTCGGACTGCCCGTAGTACTGGGCGAAGATCGGCCCGAACCGGTCGATGGCCTCCTTCAGCCGCACCGGGTTGATCGCGGACGCCCCGTAGTAGACGGTCTCCAGCGACGACAGGTCGCGGGTGTGCGAGTCGGGGTGGTCCATCAGCGCGTAGAGCATCGAGGGCACCAGCATCGTCGCGGTGATCTGCTGCTCCTCGATGGTCCGCAGCACCTCGGCCGGGTCGAACTTCGCGAGCACGTAGAGGCAGCCGCCCTTGAGCACGGTCGGCACGAAGAACGCCGCGCCGGCGTGCGAGAGCGGGGTGCACATCAAGAACCGCGGCGACTCCGGCCACTCCCACTCGGCCATCTGGATCTGGGTCATGGTGTTCATCTGCCGCGACAGGCCGATGACGCCCTTGGGCTTGCCGGTGGTGCCGCCGGTGTAGGTGATCGAGACGATGTGGTCGGGGTCGAGGGTGACCGCCTCCAGCGGCTCGGGGTCGAATGACGCCGCCGCCGCGACCAGGTCCTGCCCGACGTGGCTGAGCTCCTCGGGCACTGGGCCGATGGTGAGGATCTTCTCCAGCTTCGGGCAGCGCTCGAGCAGCCCGAGCGCCCGCTCGACGAACATCGGCACCGGGTCGATGGTGAGCGAGGTGATCTCGGCGTCGTTGATGACGTACGCGTGGTCCTCGAGCGAGCCCAGCGGGTGCAGGGAGGAGCGCCGGTAGCCCTGCGTCTGTCCGGCGCCGAGGATGAACAGCACCTCGGGCCGGTTCAGCGCGAGCAGCGCCCCCGCCGTGCCCCGGCCGGCGCCCAGCGCCTCGAACGCCTGCACGTACTGGCTCATCCGGTCGGCCGCCTGGCCGCCGGTGATGGTCGTGTCGCCGAGGTGCATCACCGGCTTGTCGCGGTGCCGCTTCAGCGCGGCCACCATCAGGTGGCCGTTATGGGTCCCGAGCCGCATCTCGTCCGTCATGGGGGCGAGAGTAGAACGTGTTCCAGTTCTTCGCCAGCCCCTGTCGCCGCGGTGCGCGAGGATGGGCGGGTGCACCATGTCGCGAAGCTGCATGCCGTCGGGGATTTCCGGGTCGAGGAGACGGCGGGTCCAGGGGCGCCGCCCCAGGGCTGGTCGACGGTCGCGGTCACCTCGGTCGGGCTGTGCGGCTCCGACCTGCACTGGTACGCCGAGGGCGGCACCGGAGAGGTGTCGATCGTGGACCCCGTCGTGCCGGGCCACGAGTTCGCCGGCGTGGCGCTGGACGGGCCGTACGCCGGGCGCCGGGTCGCGGTCGACCCGGCGATCCCGTGCGGCCGCTGCGAGTGGTGCCGCCGCGGGCACGGCAACCTGTGCCCCGACATCCGGTTCGCCGGGCACGGCGGGCTCGACGGCGGCCTGCAGGAGCGCCTGCTGTGGCCCGACGAGCTGCTGGTCCCGCTCCCCGACGAGCTCAGCGACGACGCCGGCGCGCTGCTCGAGCCGCTCGGCGTCGCGATCCACGCGGTGCACCACGCGCACGTCCGGCTCGGCCAGGACGTGCTCGTCGTGGGCGCCGGGCCGATCGGTGTGCTGGCCGGCGCCGTCGCCCGGCGGGCCGGCGCGGCCCGGGTGTTCGTCAGCGAGCCGCTCGCCCACCGCCGGGAGACCGCGCTGCGCTTCGGCGCCCACGCGGCCTGGTCACCCGAGGCCGTCGAGGACGAGCTGATGGCGGCGACATCGGGCCGCGGCGTCGACGTGGTGGTCGAGATGGCGGGTGCCGACGACGCGATCGCGACGGCGGTGGCGTGCGCCCGGCCGGGCGCCCGGATCGCGCTGGGCGGCATCCCGTCCGAGCCGCTGTCGGCGTTCCCCGCGGCGCCGGCCCGCCGCAAGGGGCTGACCTTCGCGATGGTCCGGCGGATGCACGACACCTACCCGCGGGCGCTGCGGCTCGCGACGTCCGGCATCGACCTCGACGACCTGGTGAACGACCGGTTCCCGCTCCAGCGGACGGCGGCGGCGTTCGAGCACGCCGTCGGCCGCACCGGCGACAAGACCGTGGTCCAGGTGTCGGCCGGCTCGTAGTCCGCTGGGGACCTGGTCGGTGGAGCGCGCAGGTCGCCGGTTAGGTTCTCTCGGTGCCCGACACCCGCCCGCGCCGTACGTTCGCCGTGATCAGCCACCCCGACGCGGGCAAGTCGACCCTGACGGAGGCGCTGGCCCTGCACGCGCGCGCCATCCACGAGGCCGGGGCGGTGCACGGCAAGGGCGACCGTCGCGGCACCGTGTCCGACTGGATGGCCATGGAGAAGGCCCGCGGCATCTCGATCACCTCGGCCGCACTCCAGTTCGCCTACCGCGACCACGTGGTCAACCTGGTCGACACCCCCGGCCACAGCGACTTCTCCGAGGACACCTACCGGGTGCTCTCGGCCGTCGACGCCGCGGTCATGCTGGTCGACGCGGGCAAGGGCCTGGAGCCCCAGACCCTCAAGCTGTTCCGGGTCTGCGCCCTGCGCGGCATCCCGGTGATCACCGTGATCAACAAGTGGGACCGGCCGGGACTCTCGGCGCTGGAGCTCATGGACCTGATCCAGGAGAAGATCGGGCTCCGTCCGACGCCGCTGACCTGGCCGGTCGGCGAGGCGGGCGACTTCCGCGGGGTGCTGGACCGTCGTACGGGTGAGTTCGTGAAGTACACCCGCACCGCCGGCGGCGCGACGCGTGCCCCCGAGCGGCGGATGGGGCCCGGCGAGGTGGAGGAGCCGGACGCCGACGTGTGGGCCGCCGCCGTCGAGGAGCACGAGCTGCTCGAGCTCGACGGGGCCGACCACGTCCAGGAGTCCTTCCTGGCCGGGGCGACCACGCCGGTCATGTTCGCCTCGGCGCTGCAGAACTTCGGCGTGGCGCAGCTCCTCGACCTGCTGCTCGAGCTCGCCCCGGCGCCGGGCGCGACCGCGGGCGTCGACGGGACGGTCCGCCAGGTCACCGACGACTTCAGCGCGTTCGTCTTCAAGGTGCAGTCGGGGATGAACGCCGCCCACCGCGACCGCCTGGCCTACGCGCGCGTGGTGTCCGGATCCTTCGAGCGCGGCATGGTCGTCACCCACGCGGCCACCGGCCGGCCGTTCGCCACGAAGTTCGCCCAGACGGTCTTCGGACGCGAGACGACCTCGGTCGAGACTGCCGAGGCCGGCGACATCATCGGCCTGGTGAACGCGACCGCCCTGCGGGTGGGCGACACCGTGTACGTCGGCCCGCCCATCGAGTACCCGCCGGTGCCGACCTTCGCCCCCGAGCACTTCATGACGGCCAGCGCCGGCGACATCGGCCGCTACAAGCAGTTCCGGCGCGGGATCGAGCAGCTCGACCAGGAGGGCGTGGTGCAGGTGCTGCGCTCGGACCTGCGCGGCGACCAGAACCCGGTCCTCGCGGCGGTCGGGCCGATGCAGTTCGAGGTGGTCGAGGACCGGATGGTCAACGAGTTCAACACACCCATCCGCTTCTCGCGGCTCGACTACCAGGTGGCCCGCCGTACCGACGCCGCCGGCGCGGCCGCGCTCGCCGGGATCCGCGGGGTCGAGGTCCTGCAGCGCAGCGACGGCACCCACCTCGCCCTCTTCGTCGACGCGTGGCGGGCCAAGACGACCGAGCGCGACCACCCCGACGTCCTGCTCGAAGCCCTGCCGGCCGGCGGGAGCTGAACCGCTCCCGGCCGGCGGGACACGCCGCTACGCGAGCAGCTCGGCGACCGAGCGGACCTCCTCGGCGGACCGGCAGCTGAGCAGCAGCGTGGTCACCCCGGTCTCCTCCCACTGGGCGACGCGCTCCTTGACCTCGCCCGCGGTGCCGATGATGTGCATGTCGTCGACCAGCTCGTCGGGGATCAGCGCGGTGGCGCGGTCCTTCTCGCCCGCGAGGTAGAGCTTCTGCACCTCGGCGGCGAGGTCCTCGTAGCCCATCCGCACGAACACCTGGTTGTGGAAGTTCGCCTCCTTGGCGCCCATCCCGCCCATGTAGAGCGACACGAACGGCCGCATCGCGTCGAGGACCGCGGCCTTCTCCTCCGCGCTGTTCACGACCTGCAGGTGGCAGGTCGCCGCGATCTCGAAGTCGGCCCTGGTACGCCGGGCGCCGGGCCGGGCGAAGCCCTCGTCCAGCCACGGCTGGTACATGCCGGCCGACTTGGGCGTGTAGAAGATCGGGATCCAGCCGTCGGCGATCTCGGCGGTCTGCGCGACGTTCTTCGGGCCTTCCGCGCCGAGCCAGATCGGCACGTCCGCACGCAGCGGGTGGACGATCGGCTTGAGCGGCTTGCCGAGCCCGACCGAGTTCTCGCCATGGAAGGGCAACGGGTAGTGCGGGCCGTCGTTGGTCACCGGCGCCTCGCGCGCCAGCACCTTGCGGATGATCTCGACGACCTCGCGGGTCCGCGCCAGCGGCTTGCCGAAGGGCTGGCCGTACCAGCCCTCGACGACCTGCGGCCCGCTCACGCCCATGCCGAGGACGACCCGGCCGTTCGAGAGGTGGTCGAGGGTCAGCACGTGCATCGCGATCGAGGTCGGGGTGCGCCCGGACATCTGCACGATCGACGTACCGAGCCTGATCCGGGAGGTCTCGCGGCCCCACCAGGCCAGCGGCGTGAACGCGTCGCTCCCCCACGCCTCGGCGGTGAAGACCGCGTCGAAGCCGGCGTCCTCCGCCGCGGCGACCAGCTCGCCGACGCCCTGCGGGGGCTGGGCTCCCCAGTAGCCGAGCTGCAGTCCGAGCTTCATGTCTCTCTCCTCAACAGTCGCAAGCTTCACATGTCGGTCACTGAGCTTGTCGAAGTGTAGAACGTGTTCTACTTTCGGACCATGACACGAACACTGTCAGCACCGGTCACCGTAGCGTTCGACTACACCCGCTCGACGGGACCGGTCCTCGGGCGCTTCCTCACCGGGCTGCGGGACGCGACGCTGGTCGGCGGCCGCACCTCCGAGGGGCAGGTGGTGGTGCCGCCGCCGGAGTTCGACCCGGTGACGCACGCCGCCATCGAGGACTTCGTCGAGGTCGCCCCGACCGGCACGGTCACGTCGTGGACGTGGGTGCCGGAGCCGGTGAAGGGCCAACCGTTCGACCGCCCGTTCGCGTTCGCGCTGGTGACCCTGGACGGCGCGGACGCCCCGCTCCTGCACGCGCTCGACGTGTCCTCCCCCGACCAGGTGTCCACCGGGATGCGGGTCCAGGTGCGCTGGGCCGCGGAGCGGGTCGGCGCCATCACCGACATCGCGTGCTTTGAGCCCGTCGCCGGACTCGACGGAGTCGAGGACGGCGCTGGCGGGCCAGATCGAGCGCGACCGCAGCCGAGGGACGAGGCTGCGACGGAGCAGTCGAGATCCACCGACGTGACGGGAGTGGTCACCCCCGTCTCGCTCGACTACCAGTACGCGGCGAGCCCGGAGGAGAGTGCGTTCTACCGCGGGCTGAACGAGGGCCGGATCGTGGGCCAGCGCTGCCCGGCGTGCCAGAAGGTCTACGTGCCCCCGCGCAGCGCCTGCCCCGCTGACGGCACCCCGACGGCGGAGGAGGTCGAGGTCGCCCAGACCGGCACGATCACGACGTTCTGCATCGTCAACGTGCCGTTCCTGGGCCAGAAGATCACCCCGCCGTACGTCTCGGCGTACGTGCTGCTCGACGGCGCCGACATCGCCGTGCTCCACCTGATCCTCGGCGTGCCCGCCGACGAGGTCCGGATGGGCATGCGGGTCAAGGCGGTCTGGAAGCCGCGGGAGGAGTGGACGTACTCGCTGGAGAACATCGACCACTTCGAGCCGACCGGCGAGCCGGACGCCGACTACGAGTCCTACCGGCACCACCTCTGAGGGGCTGACACCATGAGAGACGTTGCGGTCGTCGGGTTCGCCCAGCGACAGATGGAGGAGTTCGACGGGTCGCCGACCTGCGTGGAGCTGCTGGTCCCGCTGTTCGCGGAGTGCTACGAGCAGACCGGGTGGAGTCGCCGGGACATCGGGTTCTGGTGCTCGGGCTCGTCGGACTACCTGGCCGGGCGGTCGTTCTCGTTCGTGTCCGCCGTCGACGCGATCGGCGTGATCCCGCCGGTGAACGAGTCGCACGTCGAGATGGACCTGGCGTGGGCGATGTACGAGGCCTGGCTGAAGATCCAGACCGGCGAGGTCGACACCGCCCTGGTGTACGCGTTCGGGAAGGCCTCGGCCGGCGTGCTGCGGCGAACCCTCGCGCTCCAGCTCGAGCCGTACACGATGACCCCGCTCTGGCCGGACACGGTGTCGCTCGCGGGCCTGCAGGCGCGCGCCGGGATCGACGCCGGGCTGTGGGACGAGCGGGCGATGGCCGAGGTGGCCAACCGCTCGCTCACCGACGCAGAGAAGAACGAGTACGCGATCCGCAAGGGTGGCTCGTCGGTCGAGGAGCTGCTGTCTCGGCCCCGGTACGCCGACCCCCTGCGCAAGCACGACTGCTCCCCCGTCACCGACGGGGCGGCGGCCATCGTGCTGGCCGCGGACGACCGCGCGCGGGAGGTGCGTGACCGGCCCGCCTGGATCGGCGCGATCTCGCACTACATCGACCCGATCAGCATGGGCACCCGCGACCTGACCCGGGCCCCGTCGGCGGCCCGCGCCGCGGCGGCGGTCGACCTCGACGGCGTCGAGCTGGCCGAGCTGCACGCGCCGTTCAGCCACCAGGAGCTCATCCTGCGGCGCGAGCTCGGCCTCGCGGACGACGTCCGGATCAACCCTTCGGGTGGCGCGCTCACCAGCAACCCGATGTTCTCCGCCGGCGGCATCCGGATCGGCGAGGCGGCGTCCCGGATCTGGTCCGGCGAGGTGACCAAGGCGGTCGCGCACGCGACCTCCGGCCCGGCCCTGCAGCAGAACCTCCTGTGCACCCTGGAAGGGAAGAACTGATGGCCAAGCAGCCCGCCGCGGTGGTCGGTGTCGGTCAGACCCACCATCGCGCCAAGCGCGAGGACGTCTCGATGGCGGGGTTGTGCCGCGAGGCGATCGACCGCGCGTTGCTCGACGCGAACATGTCGCTCGACGAGATCGACGCGATCGTCGTCGGCAAGGCACCCGACCTGTTCGAGGGCGTGATGATGCCCGAGCTGTTCCTGGCCGAGGCGCTCGGCGCCGCGGGCAAGCCGCTGCTGCGCGTGCACACCGCCGGCTCGGTCGGCGGCTCGACCGCGATCGTCGCCTCGTCGTTGGTGCAGGCCGGGGTGCACCGCAAGGTGCTGACCGTCGCCTACGAGAAGCAGTCGGAGTCGAACGCGATGTGGGCGCTGTCGGTGCCGCTGCCGTTCAACATGCCGGTGCACGCCGGCGCCGGTGGCTACTTCGCCCCGCACGTGCGCTCGTACATCCGCCGCTCCGAGGCGCCCACGCACGTCGGCGCGATCGTCGCGGCCAAGGACCGGCAGAACGCGCTCAAGAACCCGTACGCCCACCTCAAGAACCCGGACACGACCGTCGAGTCGGTGCTGGCCTCGCAAATGCTCTGGGACCCGATCCGGTACGACGAGACCTGCCCGTCCTCGGACGGCGCGTGCGCGCTCGTCATCGTCTCCGAGGACGTCGCGGCGGCCTCGCCGAACCCGGCCTGGATCCACGGCACGGTGATGCGGTCGGAGGCGACCACGGCCGCCGAGCGCGACCAGGTCAACCCGCAGGCGTCGCGGGACGCGGCGGCCGCGCTGTGGAAGCAGGCGGGCATCACCGACCCGGTCGAGGAGATCGACGCGGCCGAGATCTACGTGCCGTTCTCGTGGTTCGAGCCGATGTGGCTCGAGTCGCTCGGCTTCGCCGAGGAGAACGGCGGCGGCTGGCGGCTCACGGAGTCCGGCGCGACCGCGATGGACGGCCGGCTCCCCGTGAACTGCTCGGGTGGCGTGCTGTCCTCGAACCCGATCGGCGCGTCCGGGATGCTCCGCTTCGGCGAGGCCGCCCTGCAGGTCCGCGGCGCCGCCGGCGAGCACCAGGTCGACGGCGCCCGGCGCGCGCTCGGGCACGCGTACGGCGGCGGCTCGCAGTTCTTCGCGATGTGGGTCGTGGGCTCGGAGAAGCCCTCGAACTAGCCGGGGTGCCTCTACTCTCGGTGCATGGCCGAGCTGATCCGGACCAACGACGTCGCGCTGATCGCGGTGGTCGAGGCGCTGCTCAACGGCGAGGAGATCCCCGTGCACGTCGCCGACCGGCACTCGAGTGTGATCGACGGGTCGCTGCGGTTCATCCAGATGCGCGTCCTGGTCCCCGACGACCGCGCCGACGAGGCCCGCGAACTGATCCGCGAGGCCGACCTCGGCGAGTGGCTGCGCGACTGATGCCGCTCCGGTGACCGCCGGCCGTTCGCCGTGGGCGAACGGTGCGCGCCGCCGGCGCCCTGCGGGCCTAGGGTCGGCACATGGGTGACGTCGTCGCATTCCCCTCCCGGCCAGCACCGCAGACCCCCGAGCCCGAGCCCCTCTGGCGCGAGGCCGTCGGGCACGAGCTGCGCGAGGAGCGGCGTACGGCGGGCCGCACGCTGGCCGACGTGGCCGGCGACGCCGGGGTCTCCACGCAGTACCTCTCCGAGGTCGAGCGGGGCCTGAAGGAGCCCAGCTCCGAGGTGCTCGGCGCCGTCGCCGGCGCGCTCGGCCTGCGGCTCGTCGACCTCACCACGCGGGTCAGCCGCCGGCTGACCGGCATCTCCGGCCCGGTCTGCCTCGCCGCCTAGCTGTACCCGGACCTGTCGTCCGAAACCTGTACTTGTCGGCGGAAACTTCGGCCGACAAGTACAGGTTTCCCCGGTCGACCGGGGAAACCGCCGCCCCCTCAGTACCCCGGGAACACCCGGCGCAGGTCGTCCAGGGTCACGTTGCCCTCCACGGTCGCGCCGCCGGCGTACGGGTCCTTGAGGCGCCCGTTGAGGAGACGGATGAACGCCTCCGGGGCGCCGCGGAACGTGGCCGTGGGCTCGTCGACGCCGCCGACGATCGTGGCGTCGTCGTCGATGACCAGCCCGGCGCCCGGAACGGCCACGGCCGCGCGCTCCGTCAGCTCGGCGGGCTTGGCCGAGAACCCGAGGATGAAGCTCAGCGGGCCGCGGAACAGCTCCACGAGGACGTCGGCGGAGTCGGCGTGGAGCTCGGCCGACGGGTCGAGCGCGACGCGCACGTCCCACGAGTGGTTCGCTACCTCGTTGAGCCTCATCCCGAGCGCGACGACCAGCGGAACCGGCTCCGGCAGGAACCCGAGGTCGACCGTGAGCGTCGCGCGCTGCTCGTCCGAGAGCGCCTCGACGGTCTCGATCCACCGGGTGTTGTGCTCCACGAAACCGGCTGCCTGGTCGAGCGGCGCGGAGTCGTCCCAGCGCGCCCAGACCTCCTGGTTGTCGACGGGCTCGACGTCCTCCCCCGCCGCCCGGCCGATCGGCGCCCGGCCGATCTCGGCGCCGCTCCCCAGGTGCGACAGCACCTGGGCGACGGTCCACTCGGAGGCCCCGCTCGGCGCGGCCAAGGACTCGGTGGGCAGGTTCGGGAGCAGCGTCACCAGCGTGTCGTGCTCGGTGCGGAGGGCGGCGATGGTCCGGTCCACGAGTTCGCTCATGTCCGGGGCAACCGGTCAGGGCGCGGGAATCTTCCGCGATCCCAGGATCCCGTCGGCGACGCCGTAGGCGACCGCCTCCTCGGCGGCGAGGATCAGGTCGCGGTCGGTGTCCTCGCGGACCTGCTCGACCGAGCGGCCGGTGTGCGACGACAGGATGCGCTCCATCTCCGCGCGCAACCGCACGATCTCCTTGGCGTGCAGGGCGAGGTCGGGCAGCGGTCCCTGGCCGCCGCCGGACGGCTGGTGCAGGACGACCCGGGCGTGCGGCAGGACCATCCGGCTGCCCGGCGTACCGCTCGCGAGCAGCACCGCCGCCGACGAGGCCGCCTGCCCCACGCAGGTGGTACCGATCGGTGAGCGGACGAACTGCATGGTGTCGTAGATCGCCAGCATCGCCGTCACCGAGCCGCCCGGCGAGTTCAGGTAGAGGTTGATCGGAGTCTCGGGGCTCTCGGACTCCAGGTGCAGCAGCTGGGCGATCACCACGTTCGCCACGCCGTCGTCGATCTCGGTGCCGACGTAGACGATGCGGTCGGTGAGCAGCCGGCTGTAGATGTCGACCGCCCGCTCGCCGCGCACGGTCTTCTCGACGACCGACGGGATCGTGTACTGGCTCATCGCGCCACCCCGAACGTCGCCGTCGGCCGGGCCGGCGTCACGTCGGCGACGTCGGTCAGCACCCGGTCCACGAAGCCGTACTCGCGTGCCTCCTCGGCCGTGAACCACCGGTCGCGCAGGGAGTCCCGCTCGACCTGCTCGAGCGGCTGACCGGTGTGCTCGGCGATCAGGCCGAGCATCACGTTCTTGGTGTGCTCGAGGTTCTCGGCCTGGATCTCGATGTCGATCGCGGTACCGCCGATGCCGGCGGAGCCCTGGTGCATGAGGATCCGGGAGTGCGGCAGCGCGTAGCGCTTGCCCGGCGTCCCGGCCGACAGCAGGAACTGGCCCATGCTGGCGGCGAGCCCCATGGCGAGCGTGCTGACGTCGTTGGGGATCAGCCGCATCGTGTCGTACATCGCGAGGCCGGCGCTGACCGAGCCGCCGGGCGAGTTGATGTAGAGGCTGATGTCGCGGTGCGGGTCCTCGGCCGAGAGCAGCAGCAGCTCGGCGCAGATCCTGTTGGCGATCGCGTCGTCGACCTCCTGGCCGAGGACGATGATCCGCTGGTGGAGCAGCCGGTCGGCCGCGGAGGGGCCGGGAGTCTGGGTCATGGCTCCAGCGTCGGCGGCGGCCACCCGCCGTTCCAGCGAATCCGCCCGAGGCGGATCTGCTGTCAGCTGATCGCGGGGCGGATGGACGCCGCGGCGAGCGCCGAGTCGAGCTGCTCCAGGGTGCTCACGCCGACGATCGGCTTCCAGCCCTTCGAGAGCATCCAGGCCAGCACGACCTGGGAGCGGGGTACGCCGAGCGCGGCGGCCTCCCGGGTCAGCTCGGCCAGGCGCGCGGTCGTGCCCGGGTGGTCGTAGGCCTCCGGGAAGGGCCGGTCCGCGCGGTCGTAGCTGCCCTGCACCAGCGGGCTGTAGACCCACAGCTCCAGGTCCGGGTGCTCGTCGAGGTAGTCGACGGTCTCGTCGGTGACGAACCCGAACCGGTGGTCCTTGCCGGGCACCGCCGCACCGGGCCGCGGCTCGACGTACGACGTCGTCAGCTGCAGCGCGGTCCACGGCTCGACGCCCAGCCGCGCCGCGATGGCCCGGGCCCGCTCGACCCGCCAGGTCGGGTGGTTCGACGCGCCCAGCCGGCGCACCAGCCCCGCGGACACCAGCGCGCCGAACGCCGCCACGGTCTCCTCCAGGTCGGTCGCGCGGTCCTCGCCGTGCGCCCAGTACAGGTCGATCGTCTCGATGCCCAGCCGCTCCAGGCTGCGCGCGGACTCCCGCTCGATGACCGCGGCGGACAGGCCCTCGACGCCGCCCTCGTCGCGCGGCTCGACCCCGACCTTGGTGGCGATCACGAGCTCGTCGCGCAGTCCGGGGTTCGCGGCGAGCCACCGGCCGAGCACCGCCTCGCTCTGGCCGCCGTGGCCGCTGGGCGAGGACCAGAAGGAGTAGCAGTTCGCGGTGTCGAGCATCCGGCCGCCGGCCTCCACGAACCGGTCGAGCATCGCGAACGACGTCGCCTCGTCGGTGCGGGTGCCGAAGTACATGGTGCCGAGTACGAGGTCCACCTCCCCACCCTAGATAGGGTCGTGCCGTGACCTCCACCCCACGAAATCGTGGGCTTCCCCCGCTACGCTCCTCCACCCACGATTCCGCAGGGACCCCGAATGATCGAGCTCCGCACCCCCGCCCAGATCGAGCAGATGCGCCCCGCCGGGCGCTTCGTCGCCGACGTCATCACCGCCCTGGCGGAGAAGGCGGACGTCGGGGTGAACCTGCTCGAGCTCGACGAGCTCGCGCACGCGATGATCCGCGAGCACGGTGCCGAGTCCTGCTACATCGACTACCACCCGTCGTTCGGCGCCTCGCCGTTCGGCAAGGTGCTGTGCACGTCGGTCAACGACGCGGTGCTGCACGGCCTCCCCCACGACTACGTGCTCCAGGACGGCGACCTGCTCAGCGTCGACTTCGCCGCGAACGTCGACGGCTGGGTCGCCGACTCCGCGCTCAGCGTCGTGGTCGGCACGCCGCGCCCGGAGGACCTCGAGCTGATCGAGGTCACCGGTCGCGCCCTGGAGGCCGGGATCGACCAGGCCCGACCGGGGCACCGGCTCGGTGACATCTCCGCGGCGATCGGCGAGGTCGCCCGGTCGGCCGGACTCGGAGTCAACCTCCAGTTCGGCGGGCACGGCGTCGGCCGCACCATGCACGGCGAGCCGCACGTCCCCAACGACGGGCGCCCGGGCCGGGGCTTCAAGCTCAAGCCCGGCCTGGTGATCGCCATCGAGCCGTGGTTCCTGCACACGACCGACGAGATCTACACCGACGCCGACGGCTGGACGCTGCGCAGCAAGGACGGGTCGCGCGGCGCCCACATGGAGCACACCGTGGCCGTCACCGAGGACGGCCCGCTGGTGCTCACCGCCCGCGGCTGACGCCTACGCGTACTTGACCTGGAGGTCCTTGATCCCGTTGACCCAGGAGTGGCGCAGCCGGGTCGGCTCCTCGAGCTTGGTGATGTCCGGCGCGTGGTCGGCCAGCGCGTCGAAGATCACCCGGATCTCCTGGCGGGCCAGGTTGGCGCCCAGGCAGTAGTGGGCGCCGTGCCCCCCGAAGCCCAGCTGCGGGTTCGGGTCGCGCAGGATGTTGAACGTGAACGGGTCCTCGAAGACGTCCTCGTCGAAGTTGGCGCTGGCGTAGAACAGCGCCGCCCGCTCGCCCTTCGTGAACTGCTGGCCGCCGACCTCGACGTCGTGCAGCGCGGTGCGCTGGAAGACGCTCACCGGGGTCGCCCAGCGGACGACCTCGTCGACCATGGTGGCCGGCCGGTCGCGCTTCCAGATCTCCCACTGCTCCGGGTTGTCGAGGAAGGCGTTCATGCCGTGCGAGATCGCGTTGCGGGTGGTCTCGTTGCCGGCCACGGCCAGCAGGATCACGAAGTACCCGAACTCGTCGTCGGTGAGGCCGCGCTCGCCCTTGTGGGCGTTGATCAGCTTGGTGATCAGGTCGTCGCGGGGGTTCGCCTGCCGGTCGGCGGCGAGCATCATCGCGTAGCCGAGGATCTCCGCCGCCGCGACGTCGTTGTTGCCCGCGAAGTCCGGGTCCTCCCCGGCGAGCATCTGGTTCGACCACTCGAACAGCTTGTGCCGGTCCTCCTGCGGCACGCCGATCAGGTCCGCGATCGCCTGGAGCGGCAGCTCGGCCGCGATCTCCTCGACGAAGTTGCCGGTGCCGCGAGCCGCGGCGTCCTGGACGATCTGCTTGGCCCGCACCACCATCGTGTCCTCGAGCTCGGCGATCGAGCGCGGCGTGAAGCCGCGGGAGATGATCGCGCGGGTCTGGGTGTGCTCCGGGGGGTCCTGGTTGATCAGGATGACGCGCTGGAGCTCGATCTGCTCGCGCATCATCTCGTTGGGGAACCGGATGATCGCGCCGTTCTCGTACGTCGACCAGTTCTTGCTGTCCTTGGAGATCGCCGAGACGTCCTCGTGCCGGGTGATCGCGTAGTAGCCCGCCTGACCCTCCGGGGCGAAGCCGGTGGTCCACGTCGGCTCCTGGTCGACCCACACGATCGGGGCGTGCTGGCGCGCGGCGCGGAACTCCTCGTGCGGGATCGCGCGGTGGTTCACGTCCGGGTCGGTGAAGTCGAATCCCTGGGGCAGGACGGTTGCGGTCACGGGAACTCCCTCGGCATCGGTGTGGAACACGTTCTAGTGACGGAGAATACATACCGAAGGTACGCAGGGGAAGGTTGTCCACGACAAGAACGTGTTCTAGTTTTCTCCCATGGGCACCCCGGTCATCGTCGACGCCGTCCGCACTCCCCTCGGCAGGCGCCGGGGCTGGCTCGCCGGTGTGCACCCCGGCGTCCTCGTCGGCCACGCGATGCGCGAGGTCCTCACGCGGTCGGGGGTCGACCCCGACCTCGTCGACCAGGTCGTGGCCGGCTGCGTCACCCAGGCCGGTGAGCAGTCCAACGGCATGGTGCGCCGCGCCTGGCTGCACGCCGGGCTGCCGCAGCACACCGGCGGCACCATGGTCGACGCCCAGTGCGGGTCCGGCCAGCAGGCCGCGCACCTGGTCAACGACATGATCGTCGCCGGGACCATCGACGTGGGCATCGCCGCCGGCGTCGAGGCGATGACCCGCATCCCGCTCGGCGCGAACGTCCCGCCGGGGACCGGCGACCCGCGCCCGGCGGACTGGACGATCGACATGCCCAACCAGTTCGAGGCGGCCGACCGGATCGCCCGCAACCGCGGCTTCACGCGCGCCGACCTCGAGGCGTTCGGGCTGGCCTCGCAGCAGAAGGCGCGCGTCGCCGTCGACGAGGGCCGCTTCAAGCGCGAGATCGCGGCGGTGGCGGCGCCCGTCCTGGGCGAGGACGGCGAGCCCACGGGCGAGACGCGTCTCGTCGACACCGACCAGGGCCTGCGCGACACCACCCTCGAGGGCCTGGCCGCACTGAAGCCGGTGCTCCCCGACGGCCTGCACACCGCCGGCACGTCGTCGCAGATCAGCGACGGCGCGTCCGCCGTACTCATCATGGACGAGGAGAAGGCGCGCGCCCTCGGGCTCACGCCGCGGGCCCGGATCGTGACGCACTGCCTGGTCGGCTCGGACCCGTACTACCACCTCGACGGCCCGATCGAGGCCACGCAGAAGGTGCTCGACCGCACCGGCATGGGCATCGGCGACGTCGACCTGTTCGAGGTCAACGAGGCGTTCGCGTCCGTCGTGCTCTCCTGGGCCGGCCAGCACGGCGTGGACATGGACAAGGTGAACGTCAACGGCGGCGCGATCGCGCTCGGCCACCCCGTCGGCTCGACCGGCACCCGGCTGATCACCACCGCGCTGCACGAGCTGGAGCGCCGGGACGCCTCGACCGCGCTGATCTCGATGTGCGCCGGCGGCGCGATGGCCACCGGCACGGTCCTCGAGCGCATCTGACACCCCGCCGAGTTGGGCCTCGTTCCCCGGGCTCGGGGACGTTCGCCCTACTCGAGGGCGATTTCGGCCCAACTCGAGGGCGATTTCAGCCCAACTCGACGTCAGGCGCCGTACACCGGCTCCGGGGACGGGGCGGCGGCGAGCAGGTCGCGGAGCGCGGGGCCGACCTCGGCGGCCTCCCAGCGCCGGCCGAGGTCGTGGGCGGGGCCGTGCCGCCAGCCCGTCTCGACCGTGATCGTGCCGCCGTCGACCTCGATCACCCGGCCGGTGACGTCACCGGCGTCGACGGAGGCGAGCCAGGCGACGACCGGCGAGTTGTCCTCCGGCAGCGCCATCGCGGAGGTGTCGAACGCGCCCTCGGTCATCCGGGTCCGCGCGACCGGCGCGATCGCGTTGACGGTCACGCCGTACCGGCCCAGCTCCTGTGCGGCGACCAGGGTGAGGCCCGCGATGCCCGCCTTCGCCGCCGAGTACGTCGCCTGGCCCACCGAGCCCTGGAGCCCGGCTCCGGACGACGTGTTGATCACCCGGGCCGCGCGCTGGCGGCCCTCCTTGGCCTCCGCGCGCCAGTAGGCGCCGGCGTGCCGCAGCGGCGCGAAGTGGCCCTTGAGATGCACGCGGACCACCGCGTCCCACTCCTCCTCGGAGGTGTTGACGAGCATCCGGTCGCGCACGAATCCGGCGTTGTTGACCAGGATGTCGAGCCCGCCGTACGTGTCGATCGCCTGCTGCACCATCGCGGCGGCCTGCTCGAAGTCGGCCACGTCCGCGGTGTTCACGACGGCCCGGCCGCCGGCGGCCTCGATCTCGGCGACGACGGCCTCGGCCGGGGTCTCCGCGGTGCCCTCGCCCGACAGCGAGACGCCGTAGTCGTTGACCACCACGGCCGCGCCGTGCCGGGCGAGCTCGAGCGCGTGCGCCCGCCCGATGCCGCGGCCGGCGCCGGTGACGATCGCGACCCGACCCTCGAGAAGCTTGCTCATCACAGTCCCTTCTGGACGACGTTCTTGACGGCGAGGAAGGCGGGCGGCTCTCCCCCGCCGTGGCAGGCGACCGTCGCGCCCGAGACGTACGACGCCAGGTCGCTCGCCAGGAACGCCACGACGTTCCCGACCTCCTCGGGCTCCGCCATCCGGCCGAGCGGGATGGTCCGCTCGATCGCGGCGACCGACGCGTCGTCGCCGTAGTGGTCGTCGGTCTGCTCGGTGCGGCAGAGGCCGACGTCGACGGCGTTCACCCGCACCTTCGGCGCCCACTCCATCGCGAGCGACGCGGTGAGCGAGTCCAGGCCCGCCTTGGCCGCGCCGTACGCCGCGATCGTCGGCGCCGGCCGGTGCGCGGCGACGGAGGAGATGTTCACGATCGCGCCGCCGGCGTCCTGGTCCTGCATGACCGCGTTGGCCGCCTGCGCGCAGAGCAGCGGCGCCAGCAGGTTGAGCCCCACGATCTTCTCGTGGAAGCGCGGGGACGCCGTGGCCGCGCCGGCCGCCGGCGCTCCCCCGGCGTTGTTCACCAGGACGTCGAGGCGGTCCAGCGAGCCCACCAGCGCCCGCACGGCCTCGGGGTCGCGGACGTCGCACACCCGGTGCGTCGTCCCGGGCAGCGGCTCGGCCTCCGAGCGCGAGCAGGTCACCACCGACGCGCCCGCCTCGAGGAGCGCGCGGGTGATGCCGAGCCCGATCCCTCGGGTCCCGCCGGTGACGAGCGCGACCCGGCCGGAGAGGTCCACCGCGAGTGCCATGCTGGTACCCTACCAAGCACTTGCTTGGTTAGGTCCGAGCCTCGTCGATCGCGCGTCAGCGCGGGCGGCGACCGCGAGGAGGTCGAGCAAGCCCCGCGGCCGAGGAACGAGGTCGCGACGGGCGGGTCGAGACCCATGAGGAGCCACATGACAATCACCAGCCAGCTGAGGCCGGACGGGATCCGGGTCGTCACCATGGCCGCGCCGCCGGTGAACGCGCTCACCGTCCAGGGGTGGTACGACGTCGCCGCCGCGCTCGACGAGGCGGGCCGCGACCGGGACACGAAGGTCGTCGTGCTGCGCGCCGAGGGCCGCGGCTTCAACGCCGGTGTCGACATCAAGGAGATGCAGCACACCAGCGGGTTCGAGGCCCTGATCGGCGCGAACCGCGGCTGCTACGCGGCCTTCAAGGCCGTCTACGAGTGCGCGGTCCCCGTCGTCGCGGCCGTCCACGGCTTCTGCCTCGGCGGCGGCGTCGGGCTGGTCGGCAACGCGGACTGCATCGTGGCGAGCGACGACGCGTACTTCGGCGTGCCCGAGGTCAACCAGGGCGCGCTCGGCGCCGCGACGCACATGGCTCGCCTCGTGCCGCAGCACCTGATGCGCACCCTCTACTTCACCGCACGCACCATCAAGGCGGCCGACCTCGTGCAGTTCGGCTCCGTGCTCGAGGTGGTCCCGCGCGACCAGCTGGACGACGCGGCGCTGAAGGTCGCCGGCGAGATCGCGGCCAAGGACACCCGGGTGATTCGCGCCGCGAAGGAGGCGCTCAACGGGATCGACCCCATCGACGTCAACAAGAGCTACCGGTTCGAGCAGGGGTTCACGTTCGAGCTCAACCTCGCCGGGGTGAGCGACGAGCTGCGCGATGACTTCGCGGGAACGGACAAGGCCACCAAGTGAGCAAGGGACCACGCGACAAGCGGATGACGATCGACGAGGTCGTCGGCGACCTGAAGGACGGGATGACGATCGGCATCGGCGGCTGGGGGCCGCGCCGCAAGCCGATGGCGCTGGTCCGCGCGATCCTGCGCTCGGACCTGAAGGACCTGACGATCGTCAGCTGGGGCGGCGCGGATGTCGGCCTCCTGGCCCGCGCGGGGAAGATCCGCAAGCTGGTCTTCGCGTTCGTCTCGCTCGACTCCGTGCCGCTGGAGCCGAACTTCCAGAAGGCTCGTCAGGAAGGCACGATCCCCGAGCTGGTCGAGCTCGACGAGGGCATGTTCCAGACCGGGCTCCGGGCCGCGGCCCAGCGGCTGCCGTTCCTCCCGATGCGCGCCGGGCTCGGCTCGGACGTCCTCGTGAACCAGCCCGGGATCAGGACCGTCACCAGCCCGTACGCCGGCCCCGACGACCAGCACGAGGAGCTGGTCGCCGTGCCGGCCCTGAACCTCGACGTGGCACTCGTCCACCTGAACCGCGCCGACCGGCACGGCAACGCGACGTACCTCGGGCCGGACCCGTACTTCGACGACCTGTTCGCGATGGCCGCCGACCGGTGCTACGTCAGCGTCGAGCAGGTGGTGGACACCGCCGGCCTCACGGTCGACACCCCGGTCCAGCGGCTGCTGCTCAGCCGGATGATGGTCACCGGCGTGGTCGAGACGCCCCACGGCGCGCACTTCACCACCTGCACGCCGGACTACGAGCGCGACGAGAGGTTCCAGCGGGCGTACGCCGCGGCCGCCTCCGGGACCGACGAGGAGTGGGCGGCGTTCCACGACCGGTTCCTGGCCGGCGACGAGGCCGCCTACCAGGCCGCCGTGGCGGCCTTCGGGGAGGAGCAGGCATGAGCGACGCCACGAGGGCGGACGTCTGCGCCGCCGCGATCGCGGACGCGTTCCGGGACGACGGCGAGATCTTCGCCAGCCCGATGGGAATGCTGCCCATGCTGGGTGTCCGGCTCGCGAAGCTGACGAGCAACCCGGACCTGGTGATCTCGGACGGGGAGTCGCTGTTCCTCGCCGGCGTCCCGCCGCTGAACGCGTTGGGGGACGTGGTCGAGGGCTGGATCCCCTTCCGCAGGGTCTTCGACGTGGTCGCCTACGGCAAGCGGCACGTGATGATGGGCGCGACCCAGGTCGACCGGCACGGTAACCAGAACATCTCGGCGATCGGCGACTGGAAGCAGCCGAAGCGCCAGCTGCTCGGGAGCCGTGGCGCGCCCGGCAACACGGTCAACAACCGCACGTCGTACTGGGTGCCGAAGCACTCCCCCCGGGTCTTCGTCGAGCGCGTCGACATCGTGTCCGGGGTCGGACCGAAGCGCGCGAAGGAGGCGGGGCCGGCGGCCGCGCGCTACCACGACATCCACCGGATCGTCAGCAACCTCGCGGTCTTCGACGTCAACGGGCCCGACGACACCCTGCGGCTGCTGAGCGTGCACCCGGGCGTGACCGCCGACGAGGTGCGGGAGGCGACCGGCTTCGAGCTCGACGTCCCGGCCGACGTCCCCACGACCCGCGAGCCGACCACGGAGGAGCTGGTGCTCATCCGCGAGGTGCTGGACCCGAAGGGTCTTCGGTTCAAGGAGGTCCCGAGATGATTGAGCAGCTGATCCGCACGCCGTTCACCGACCTGGTCGGCGTCCGCCACCCCGTCGTGCAGACCGGCATGGGCTGGGTGTCGGGCCCGCGCCTGGTCAGCGGCACCGCCGCCGCCGGCGGCCTCGGCATCCTGGCCAGCGCCACCATGACGTTCGAGGAGCTCGAGAAGGCGATCGTCGAGGTGAAGAACCGCACCGACCAGCCGTTCGGCGTCAACCTCCGCGCGGACGCCGCGGACGCACCCGCGCGGTGCGAGCTGCTGATCGAGCACGGCGTGAAGGTCGCGTCGTTCGCGCTCGCCCCGAAGCCGGAGCTGATCGCGCGGCTCAAGGAGCACGACATCGTGGTGATGCCGTCGATCGGCGCGGCCAAGCACGCGGTCAAGGTCGCCTCCTGGGGCGCCGACGCGGTGATGGTGCAAGGCGGCGAGGGCGGCGGCCACACCGGGCCGGTCCCCACCACGCTCCTGCTGCCGACGGTGCTCGACGCCCTCCGGGACGCCGGGAGCGACATCCCGGTCATCGCGGCGGGTGGCTTCTTCGACGGCCGCGGCCTCGCGGCCGCGCTGTCGTACGGCGCCGCGGGGATCGGCATGGGCACCCGGTTCCTGCTCACCACGGACTCGGCGGTGCCCGACGCGGTCAAGCGGCTGTACCTCGAGCGCGGCCTCACCGACACCGTCGTGACTGCCAAGGTGGACGGCATGCCGCACCGGATGCTCCGCACCGAGCTGGTCGAGGAGCTCGAGGGCACCAGCGCGCTGCGCCGGATGGGCCCGACGATGCGGCGCACGCTGGAGTTCAAGAGGGACTCCGGCATGTCCTGGGCGGCGCTGCTCAAGGACGGCCGGGCGATGCGGAAGGCGCAGGGCCGGAGCCTGGGCCAGATGGCGCTCGCCGCGAACACCCCCACGATGCTCAAGGCGGGGCTGGTCGAGGGCGACACGTCTGCCGGCGTGCTGGCCAGCGGCCAGGTGGTGGGCGTGATCGACGACCTGCCGACCTGTGAGGAGCTCGTCGACCGCGTCGTCACCCGCGCCGCCGGCGAGCTGCGGCGGGCGGCGTCCTACGTGCTGACCGGGGACGCGCCGGGCACGTAGCCGCGCGGCGGCGCCCACTCCCCCGTGGGCCGGAGCCGCTCGTAGATCTCCAGCTCGGGCCGGAAGAACTCGTCGAGCCGCGCCCGCATCGTGCGGCTCAGCTCGGGCTCAGTGCGGACCGACGACCGGTTGTCGACCTGCACGTCGAGGTCCCCGCCGACCTTCTCGCCGATCCAGCGCTTCCACACCTCGGGCTGCTCGAGCGCGAACAGCCGGTCCACGCCGATGTCGAGGCGGTCGCTGAGCGAGACGAACTTCGCCGGCCGGCCGCGCAGCGTCCCGGGGCGCGGGTCGTTGTCGACGTACCGCCCCACGAACTCCTCGAACGAGATCTCGCCGGTGTACTTGGACGGGTCCTCGCGCGCCAGCGCCGGCCGCTGGCGGTAGCGCCACCACGACTCGACCCACGCGACCGGCTCCCGGAACAGCGAGATCAGCTCGTAGTCGTCGCGCTGGTAGCCGCCGTTGTTGAGCACCGGCACGATCAGCGCGTGGAACGACCGGCAGTTCATGTGCTTGAGCCGCGGGTTGCTCCGCAGCACCAGCTCGGCCCGGCCCTGGAGGGCCTGCACCAGCGAGGTCGACGCGCACTTCGGCATGGACAGCAGCACGAAGCCGTGGGCCGGGAGCCCGATCATCAGCACCCCTGTCGCAGATCCGGCGGACCTGCGGCAGCCTAACGGTTGGGGGCTACAGCGGCCGCTGCCAGGCCAGCGCGCGCCCGATGATCTCGTAGCCGAGGGCCCGGTTGACGCCGATCATGTGGTCGTTGGACTCGGCGTTCCACGTGTCGATCGACTCGATCTGCGGCTGCTCCTCGGCCAGCCAGCGCAGCATCTCGGTCTTGAGGAGCACGCCGAGGCGGTGGCCCCGGTGCGCCCGCACGACCGAGGTGTCGTGCTGGTGGGCGACGTGCGGCCGCAGCCCCTCGACCGCGACCACGGTCTGGCCCGCCAGCTGGCCGGTCTCCCGGTGCCGGGCGTAGACGCGGAACAGGCGGTCGCCCTTGCCGAGCTGGGCCGTCTCGTACGCCGCCACCCGCTCCGGCGGGAACACCTCGTCCTCGATGTCGAGGTCGTCGGTCGGCGCGTCGTTGATCGCGGCCGTCATCTCGGCGAGGGCGGGCAGCTCGTCGGCCGGGGTCGCGCCGGTCCGGCGGACCAGCTCGTAGCCGGCGGCGTGGGCCAGCGCGTCCGCGTGCAGCCGGTCCACCTCGGCGCGGTCCACGTTGGCGAGGTGCTGCCGCCGGTTCACCTCGACGGCCTTGCACTCGAAGCCGTGCCGCGGCGCCCAGGTCCGCGGCGCGGGCGCGTCCCAGCTGTTGCCGCCGACCGACGTGCGGCCCTCGTCGCGGGCTCGCTCGAGGAGGTGGGCCAGCACGGCGTCCCCGTGGCCGCGGCGCCGGTGCTCGGGGTGGACGTCGATCCCCAGCCAGGCGAGGTGCTGGTTGTCGTACGACGAGGTCTCGTACCGCGCCGCCGCCACGTCGGCGCCGTCCGCGGAGACGAGGAACGCGACGGCGGGCTCGCCGTCCCAGCCGTGCCGCAGGTGCCCGGCGGTCTGGGTGGCGAGGATCGGGTGGCTCCACGGCTCGTCGACGGCGCGCACGGCCTCCTCGACGGCCGCGAACCTGCGTACGCCGTCCTCGTCGGACCAGGCGACCTCGGTGATCTCCATGCCACGAGGATGGTCCTCGAGCCCGCGCGCCGCACCTCGGTTTTCGCGCAGCGCCCCTAGATTGCGGGTCGTGAGCACGCTGGGACGCGCCGTCCTCCTCTGGATGATCCCCGTCAACCTGCTGCTGGTCGGGTGGGTCTGGGTGGGGCGGATCGTGTTCGGCGTGGGGGGCTGGTTCTTCCTGGTCTTCCTGTTCTCCGTGGTCCCGGTGGTGCTCGTCGCGCTCGTCCTCACGACGGTCCTCGCCTACACCCAACCCGGCCGCCCGCGGGCGCTCACGCGGTTCCAGGCGTGGGCCCAACTGCTCACCTGGCTGTCGCTCTTCCTGTTCGGCGCCTTCTGCCCCGACTTCGGCGACACCGAGGACAGCGAGGTCTCGCTGCTGACCCAGGTCTTCGGCCGGAGCCGCGGCCTGCTGGACCTCAGCTACACCATCACGATCGGCTGCGCGCTCGCGGCGATCGCCGCGTACGTCGTGCTGCTCTCGTCGCTGGTCTTCGCGCGGCGGCAGGCCCCGGTCCCCGCCTAGGTGTACCTGGGGGGCCGCTCACCGGCGCGGAAGGCCGCGCGGGACAATGAGGACGTGTCCGACCAGCAGTCCACCCAGAAGCCGAAGAAGCGACCCCGGCACCTGATGGACCCGAACAACCCGCGCCGCGAGGTGCGGAAGGCCGGCGACTCCGGACCGATGCACCTCGAGCCGGTGCAGAAGTGGGTGCTGTCCGCGCTGGCCTTCACCACGATCATCCACATGTCGATCGGCATCGTGATCGCCTCGCTCTACATCGACGAGGACCGCCCGAGCGCCCGGATCGGCCTCAACGTCATCGCCGCGGCCTTCGGCGTCATGTCGATCGCCGTCTTCCGCGCGATCCACCAGAAGAAGTTCGCCTCGCCGTGGCTGCTGCTCGGCGTGCTTCCCGGTGTGGTCGGCCTCGTCCTCGTGCTGCGCTGAGCTCTGGGCTGAGCTCTGCGCGGAGGACGAGGCCGACCACCTACTGCGGGTTGATCAGCTCAGCGTCAGCGCCGTGTCGTCGACGACGAAGCTGGTCTGCAGCGAGCTGTCCTCCGCGCCGGAGAAGCTGATCGAGACCGTCTGGCCCGCCAGCGACGACACGTTGAACGACTTCAGGACGTAGCCCGACGCCGCGTTGAGGTTGGAGTACGTCGCCAGCGTGGTCGAGCCCGCCTTCACGGTGAGCTTGTCGTACGCCGTCGACGTGGTCGTCTCCGCCGTGTCCACGTGCAGGTAGAACGACAGCGTCGCGCTGCACCCGGCCGGGATCGTCACCGACTGGCTGAGCGTGTCGGTGTGGGTGGTGCCGTACCCGTCCAGCCAGGCCTTCCAGGTGCCGGCGTGCGCCGGCTGGCCGGCGTCGGACGTGATCACGCCGGTGCTGGCGGTCCAGGAGGTCGCGCCGGACTCGAAGCCCGGGTTGAGCAGCTTCTGGCCCGAGCAGGAGCCACCACCGCTGCCGGAGACCGTGAAGGTGAACGTGGCCGAGCCGGTCGCGTTCGTGGAGTCCTTCGCGGTGACCGTGGCCGTGTAGGTGCCGGCCGTGGTGGGGGTGCCCGAGACGGTGCCCGTGGACGCGCCGATGGTGACGCCCGGCGGGAGGCCGGTCGCGGACCAGGTGTACGGCGAGGAGCCGCCCGAGGCGGTCACCGTGAACGACGAGATCGCCGTGCCGACCGTGCCGGACTTGCTGCCCGGGTTGGCCACCGTGACGCCGCCGGAGCTGGGCGTGCAGGTCGGGTCACCGGTCTGCGCCGGCACGGAGACGGCGTTCCACGCGGCCTTGACCGCGTTGAACTCCGTGCAGGTGGTGGTGCCGTACAGGTTCTTGGCCGCGGTGAGGGTCCAGGTGCGGTACTTCAGGTACGACGAGGTCGAGGTCTTCATCAGCATCGCGTTGTACATGATGGTGATGGCCTTCTGGATGCCGATGCCGGTGATCGACGTGCTGTTGCAGGTCGGGCTGGTCGGCTGGCCGTCCGTCGGGTTGGTGCCCTCGGCGAGCAGGTAGAACCAGTGGTTGCCGGGGCCGGCCGCGGCGTGGACCTCGTCGGTCGGCGTCGACGAGGTGTAGCAGTTCGAGTCGCCGGCCAGGGACGGGTTGTACATGTACCGGATCGGGCCGTTGCCGACCAGGTCGACCTCCTCACCGACGGTGTAGTCGGGCACGTCGGCCGGGTTGTTGGCGTACCACTCGGTCGCGGCGCCGAACGTGTCGGCGACGAACTCCTGGGTGCCGTTCCCCGAGATGCCGCCCGGGGTGTGGTCGTCCACACCGTGACCGAACTCGTGCGCGACGACGTCGATCGAGCCGATCCACTTGCTGCCGGTCTGCGTGTGACCGATCTGCACCTGGGTGCCGTCGTAGTAGGCGTTGACGTCCGCGAGGCCGACGCGGATCGGCACCCAGCCGCCCGAGCCGTCCATGCCGCTGCGGCCGAGCCAGCCGGACAGCATCTGGCGCTCCTTCTCGGCGCTGTAGAAGGCGTCCACGCAGCCGGTCTCCCGGTTGGTCGCGTCGCCGTTGCCCCACACGTCGTCGGTGCCGGTGAACGTCGCGTTCCCGGTCGCGTTCTGGCACTTCATCGTGGTGGCGTTCGGGTTGGTCATCGAGTACGACGTGCCCGAGCCGGACGTCGGGATCGTGACGGTGCCCTCCCAGGCGCCGTTGCCGGTGCCCTCGAGGACGTGCTCGACGCGGTCCAGCACCCGTCCGGAGAGAGCGTCCACGTAGACGCTGAGACGCGACGCCTCGCCGTTGCGCGACCCGACGACGGTGGTCTCCCACGCCAGCTTCGACGCCGCCCGCTGCAGCACGACCAGGCGGGAGGCGCCGTCGTACCGGCCCTGCCGGACCTGGCGCAGCGCCGTGTGCCGGGCGGCCGCCTTCGACACCGTCGGAGTGACGGTGGCGAGCGCCACCGGCCTGCTCTGGGCGACGCTGGTGTTCAGCAGCCGTCCGGCGGCGTCGGTGACGACCACGAAGTCGCCGCCGACGACGGGCAGGCCGCGGTAGGTGCGGTCGTAGGGCACGTACTGGATGCCGTGGGAGGAGACCACGGGGCGCGGCCGGAACGCGTCGTGTGCCGACGCCTTCAGGACCACCGGGGGCGAGGCGACGAGCTTGCGGGCCGTGTCGGCGGCCTGCTTCTTCGCCGAGCCGTGCGGATGGACGGACTTCACTGCTGGAGCACTCTTCGTGGCTGCTGCGTCGGCGCCGACCGGCACCGATACCACTGCCAACGCCGAGACGAGGGCTGCTGTGAAGCCCCCCGCGACGAGTCGTTTCACTGACACTCCTTGGGTACGGGCTCGTGGTGGAGCCCCCGATGAGATGGCTCGGACCAAGGAGGGTCGTGGTGTACCGTCCCGAGACACGAACCTCGCGAACTCTCGCCCCGGCGAGATCGTCGCGTCAACGGCACGGACCTGCGGAAATGTGCAGTGCGAAGACGTGCAGAAGCGGACCGTTTCCGCAGATCACCGGTTAGGACCGGATCGGGTCGAAGTCAGAGCCGCTCGATGATCGTCACGTTGGCCTGGCCCCCGCCCTCGCACATGGTCTGCAGGCCGTAGCGGCCGCCGGTGCGCTCGAGCTCGTTGAGCAGCGTGGTCATCAGCCGGGTCCCGGTCGCGCCGATCGGGTGGCCGAGCGCGATGCCGCCGCCGTTGACGTTGACCTTCTCGTGCGGGGCGCCGGTCTCGCGCATCCACGCGATCACGACCGACGCGAACGCCTCGTTGCACTCGAAGAGGTCGATGTCCTCGATCGCCAGCCCCGTCCGGTCGAGGGCGTGCTTGGTCGCGCGGATCGGACCGGTGAGCATCCAGACCGGGTCGTCGCCGCGCACCGAGAGGTGGTGGACGCGGGCCCGCGGCGTCAGGCCGTGCTCGCGCACCGCGGTCTCCGACGCGACCAGCATCGCGCTCGACGCGTCGCAGATCTGCGAGGCGACGGCGGCGGTGATCCGGCCGCCCGGAGCCAGGGGCTCGAGGCCGGCCATCTTCTCCATCGAGGTCTCGCGCGGGCACTGGTCGGTGTCGAAGCCCTGCCCGTCGGGCAGGACCACCGGCTCGATCTCGTTCTCGAACCGCCCCTCCGCGATCGCGGTCCGCGCCCGGTCGTGCGAGGCGAGTGCGAACGCCTCCATCTCCTCCCGGGAGATGTCCCACCTCTCGGCGATCAGCTCCGCGCTGCGGAACTGGCTCACCTCCTGGTCGCCGTACCGCTCCCGCCAGCCCGGCGACTCGGCGAACGGCGTCGAGAAGCCGTACTGCTGACCGACCAGCATCGCGGCCGAGATCGGGATCGCGCTCATGTTCTGGACTCCCCCGGCGATCACGAGGTCCTGGGTGCCGGACAGCACGCCCTGGGCGGCGAAGTGCACCGCCTGCTGGGACGAGCCGCACTGCCGGTCGATCGTCACCCCCGGCACGTGGTCGGGCAGGCCGGCGACCAGCCAGGCCGTCCGCGCGACGTCGCCGGCCTGCGAGCCGATGGTGTCGCAGCAGCCGAGGATCACGTCGTCGACGGCTCCCGGGTCGACGCCGGTACGCCGGACCAGGGCCGCGATCGTGTGCGCCGCCAGGTCGGCCGAGTGCACGCCGGCCAGCGCACCACCGCGCTTCCCGACGGGGGTGCGCACGGCGTCGACGATGTAGGCCTCGCTCATGAGTGGATCCCTTCCAGCAGTATCGAGAGGTACTGCTTCGCGATCTCGGTGTGCGTCCGCCGGCCGCCGGGGCGGTACCAGGAGACGGCCACCCAGACGGTGTCGCGGATGAACCGGTAGGTGAGCTCGACGTCGAGGTCGTCGCGCAGGACGCCCGCGTCGATGCCGTTGCGCAGCAGCGTCAGCCAGACCTCGCGGGACTGCCGGTTCCGGTCCGCGAGGTAGGAGAACCGGTCGAAGGTCAGCAGGTACGCCGCCTCGTTCTGGAAGATCGCGACCTCGTCGTGGTGCTGGTCGATGGCGTCGAAGGAGACCAGGACCGCCTGCTCCAGCTTCGCGAGCGGGTCGGCGTCGCTGGCGAGGATCTCGTCGTACTGCCCGAAGAGCTCCTCCTGGAAGGTCCGCAGGATCTCGTCGACCATCGACTCCTTGGAGTCGAAGTGGTGGTAGAGGCTGCCGGACAGGATCCCGGCGGCGTCGGCGATGTCGCGGACCGTGGTGTTCTTGAAGCCCTTGTCGGCGAACAGCCGGGCCGCGATCGCCAGCAGCTCGCCGCGCCGGTCGGCGGGGGCCCGGTCAGGCATGCTGGCTGCTCACGCTCACGACCTCACCGGTCAGGTACGACGAGTAGTCGCTCGCCAGGAACACCATCACGTTCGCGACCTCCCACGGCTCCGCCGCGCGCTTGAAGGCCTCGCGGTTCGTCAGCTCCTCGAGCAGCTCGTCGGAGGTGACCTTGGCGAGGAACGGGTGCATCGCCAGGCTGGGCGACACCGCGTTCACCCGGATGCCGTGCGGCGCCAGGTCCATGGCGGCACTGCGCGTCAGCGCCATCACGCCGGCCTTCGCGGCGGCGTAGTGCGCCTGACCTTCCTGCGCCCGCCAGCCGACCACCGAGGCGTTGTTGACGATCACGCCGGCCCGGCCCGCCGCGACCATCCGCTGCCCGGCCGCCCGGATGCAGCGGAAGGTGCCGGTCAGGGTGACGTCGAGGACCTTCGACCACTGCTCGTCGGTCATCTCCAGGATGCTCGCGGTCCCGCCGAGGCCGGCGTTGTTGATCAGCACGTCCGCGCCGCCCAGCTCGTCGGCGAGGTCGAGGAACGCCGCCACCTGCGCCTCGTCGGTCACGTCGCAGACCACCTGACGGACCCGCTCCGCGCCGAACTCGGCGGCCAGCGTCTCCTCGGCCTCCGCGAGCCGGCGCTCGTGGGTGTCGCCGAAGACCACGGCCTTCGCGCCCTCCTCGAGCACCCGTCGTACGACGGACGCCCCGATGCCCGCCCCGGCGCCGGCGGTCACGGCGACCACCTTGCCCGCGAGCAGGTCGTGGCCAGGGACGTACTGCGGTGCGGTCATCCGCGTGCCTCTCTGTCGGACGGGCTTCCCTTCGGCTCGCGGGGAAGGCCGAGCACGCGCTCGGCGAGGATGTTGCGCTGGACCTCGTCGCTACCGCCGTAGATCGTGTCGGCGAGCGAGAACAGGAACAGCCGCTGCCAACGATCCGGCTCGTACGGCGCACCCGCGACCAGCCCGCTGGGGCCGAGGACGTCCATGGCGGCCGCGCCCAGCTTCTTGTGCCAGTTCGCCCAGACCAGCTTGAAGATCGAGTCGCCGCCCGGCGCCTCGGAGGAGAGGCCGCGCAGCGCCTGGAAGCGCATCACCTCCAGCTCGACCCTCAGCGCGGCCAGCTGGTCACGGAGGACCGGGTCGTCGATCGCGCCGTTGCCCGTGGCCAGCTCGACGACGCCGTCGAGCTCGCGGGCGAACCCGACGACCTGCGCGAGCACCGAGACGCCGCGCTCGAAGCCGAGCAGCGCCATCGCGACCTGCCAGCCCTCGCCGGGCTCCCCGACGACCAGGTCGGCCGCGGTGCGGGCGCCGGTGAAGAAGACCTCGTTGAACTCCGACCCGCCGGTCAGCTGCTCGATCGGCCGGATCTCGACGCCGTCCTGGTCGAGCGGGACCAGCAGGAACGACAGCCCGCGGTGCCGCTCGCTTCCGGGCTCGGTGCGCGCGATGACGAACGCCCACTGGCTGACGTGCGCGTTGGACGTCCACACCTTCTGGCCGTCGATCACCCAGTGGTCGCCGTCCAGCCGCGCCCGGGTCTGCACGTTCGCCAGGTCGGAGCCGGCGTCCGGCTCGGAGTAGCCCTGCGCCCACAGCTCCTCGACCGCCACGATCTTCGGCAGGAACCGCGCCTTCTGCTCCTCGGTGCCGAACGCCATGAGCGTGGGGCCGAGCAGCTCCTCCCCCAGGTGGTTCACCCGCACCGGCGCGTCCGCCCGGGCGTACTCCTCGTGGAAGATCACCTGCTGGACCAGGCTCAGCCCGCGGCCGCCGTACTCCTCCGGCCAGCCGACGCAGGTCCAGCCGTGCTCGGCGAGCAGCCGGTTCCAGGCCACCCGCTCCTCGTGGGCCTCGTGGTCGCGACCGGCACCGCCGAGGCCGCGCAGCGCGGCCCACTCGCCGGTCAGGTGCTCCTCGAGCCAGCCCCGCACCTCGGCGCGGAAGGCCTGGTCGGCCTCGGAGTAGGTCAGGTCCACAGGTGCTACCCTACCAAGCAAATGCTTGGTTTGGAGACCCTGCCCGCCCTGCTCCGCGACGCCGCGGAGCGGTTCGGCGACCACCCGGCGTACGTCGAGGGTGGTCGCACCGTGTCGTACGCCGGGCTGCTGCGCCTGGTGGAGAGCACCGCCGCGGCGTACGACCTGGACCGCGGCGACCGGGTCGTGCTGTGGGGACCGAACAGCATCGACTGGGCGGTGGCCGCGCTCGCGGTCTCGTACGCGGGCGGCGTGCTCGTGCCCGTGAACTCGCGCTACGTCGGTCACGAGGTCGCGGACGTGGTCGAGCGCACCGCCGCCCGCGTGGTCGTCGTGCACGACGGCTTCCTGGGCCGCGACCAGGTCCGGGAGCTCGCCGACGCCGGTGTGTCCGAGCAGGTCATCGCGCTCCACGACGTCGTCTCCAGGGACGAGGTGCCGGCGGCGCCCGCGGACCTCTCGCCCGACGACGTGGCCGACATCCTCTTCACCTCCGGCACCACCGGCCGGTCCAAGGGCGCGATGAGTGCGCACCGCCAGACGATCGGCGTCGCGCGCGCCTGGGCGGAGCTCGGCGGCGTCCGCCAGGACGACCGCTACCTGGTGGTCAACCCGTTCTTCCACTCGTTCGGCTACAAGATCGGCATCGTCGTCGGCCTGCTCACCGGCGCGACGCTGTACCCGATGGCGACCTTCGACCTCGACGAGACCATGCGCCTGATCGAGGAGGAGCGGATCACCGTGCTCCCCGGGGCGCCGACGATCTTCACCTCGCTGCTCAACGCTCCGGGACGAGCCGAGCGCGACCTGTCGTCGCTGCGGCTCGCGGTCACCGGTGCGGCCGTCGTACCGGTCGTGCTGATCGAGCGGATGCGCGACGAGCTGCAGATCGACCAGGTGGTCACGGCGTTCGGGATGACTGAGGCCGTCGTCGTGACGATGTGCCGCGAGGGCGACTCCGCCGAGACGGTCGCGACCACCAACGGCCGCGCGATCCCCGGCATGGAGGTCCGGATCGCGGAGGAGAACGGCGAGCTCCTGGTGCGCGGCGAGTACGTCATGCTCGGCTACCTCGACGACCCCGAGGCCACCGCCGAGGCGATCGACGCGGACGGCTGGCTGCACACGGGCGACGTGGGCGTCCTCGACGAGGACGGCAACCTCGCAATCACCGACCGGCTCAAGGACATGTACATCTCGGGCGGCTTCAACGTCTACCCCGCCGAGGTCGAGCAGGCGCTGGCCCGGATGGACGGCGTCGCCGACGTCGCGGTCGTCGGCGTCCCCGACGAGCGGCTGGGCGAGGTCGGCAAGGCCTACGTCGTGGGCACGGTGGAGCCCGACGACGTCGTCGCCTTCGCGAAGGAGCGACTCGCGAACTTCAAGGTGCCGCGGTACGTCGAGCTCGTCGACGCGCTGCCGCGGAACCTGCCCGGCAAGGTCCTGAAGAACGAGCTGAGGAAGTAGATGAATCTCGACCTCTCCGAGAGCGAGCTCGCGTTCCGCGACGAAGCCCGCACCTGGCTGGCCGCGAACGTCCCCCCGGAGCCGCTGCCGTCGATGGACACCGCCGAGGGCTTCGCCGCCCACCAGGAGTGGGAGCGCCGGCTCGCCGACGCCCGCTGGTCGGTCGTCTCCTGGCCGCGGGAGTACCACGGCCGCGGGGCGTCGCTGGTCGAGTGGGTGCTGTTCGAGGAGGAGTACTACCGCGCCGGCAGCCCCGGACGCGTGAGCCAGAACGGCATCTTCCTGCTCTCCCCCATCCTCTTCGAGCACGGCACGAAGGAGCAGCAGGACCGGTTCCTGCCGTCGATGGCCACCGGCGAGCAGATCTGGGCGCAGTGCTGGTCGGAGCCCGAGGCCGGCTCCGACCTCGCGTCCCTCCGGTCGACCGCACGCCGCGACGACGAGCGCGGAGGCTGGGTGCTGAACGGCCAGAAGACCTGGTCGTCGCGCGCGACGTACGCGCACTGGGGGTTCGGGCTGTTCCGATCCGATCCGGAGGCGCAGCGCCACCACGGGCTCACCTACTTCCTGTTCCCGCTCGACGCCGACGGCGTGACCGTCCGCCCGATCGCGCAGCTGGACGGCGAGGCCGGCTTCGCGGAGGTGTTCTTCGAGGACGTCTTCGTGCCGGACGCCGACGTGCTCGGCGCACCGGGCGACGGCTGGCGGGTCGCGATGTCGACCGCCGGCAACGAGCGCGGCCTGTCGCTGCGCTCCCCCGGCCGGTTCTGCGCGGCCGCGGACCGGCTGGTGGACCTCCACCGGGAGCGTGGCGGCTTCGATGACGCCGTGGTCGACGCGTGGATCAAGGCCCAGGCCTACCGGCTCTACACGTGGGGCACGGTCACCAAGCTGCGGGACGGCGGACCCACCAGTGACGGAGTCGGCGCGGCCGGGTCGGTCAACAAGGTGTTCTGGTCCGAGCTCGACATCGCGCTGCACGAGACCGCGCTCGACATCCTCGGCCCGGAGGCAGAGGTCGAGTCGCGCTGGCTCGACGGCTACACGTTCGCGCTGTCCGGGCCGATCTACGCCGGCACCAACGAGATCCAGCGCAACATCGTGGCCGAGCGGATCCTCGGCCTTCCCCGGGAGGGGAGAGGATGAGGTTCGAGCTCGACGCCGACCAGCGCGACTTCGCCGCCGCCCTGGACTCGCTGCTCGCGTCGGCGGACACCGTCGCGGTCGCCCGGGCGTGGGCGGACGGTGACCACGGACCCGGCCTCGAGCTCTGGTCGCGGCTCGCGGACATGGGCGTCACCTCACTCGCGACCGAGGACACCCCGGTGGAGCTGTGCCTCGCGTTCGAGGCGCTCGGCCGGCACGCCGTACCCGGCCCGTGGGTCGAGTCGGTCGCCTACGTCGGAGCGGAGGACGGGATCCACACGGTCGCCCTCCCGCCGCACGTGCCCTACGCCCTGGACGCGGACATCGCCGACAATGTCACCGACCTCGGTGCCGCGCACGCCTCGATCGACCGCACGCGACACCTCTTCGAGGTCGCGGACCGGGCCGACGTCGACCAGGTGGCCTTCGACAGGGCCGTCCTCGCCGTCTCGGCCCAGCTGCTCGGCGCCGGCGAGCGGATCCTCACCGACTCCGTGGCCTACGTGAAGCAGCGCAAGCAGTTCGGCCGGGAGGTCGGGTCGTACCAGGCGATCAAGCACGCGCTCGCCGACGTCCGGATCGCCCTCGACTTCGCCCGGCCGCTGGTCTACGGCGCGGCCCTCGGGGAGATCACCCCGAGTGCGGCGAAGGTGGCCGCAGGCGACGCGGCCTACGGCTCCGCCCGCACGGGCCTGCAGGTGCACGGCGCGATCGGCTACAGCCAGGAGCTCGACCTCAGCATCTGGCTGACCAAGGTCCGCGCCCTGGTCACCGCGTGGGGCACGCCGGCGTACCACCGCGCCCGGGTGCTGGAAGGGCTGCGCTGATGGAGTTCGCGCTGTCGGAGGAGCAGCAGGAGCTGGCCGCGACGGTCCGGTCGCTGCTCGCGAAGCGCGCGGACCCCCGCGTCGAGCGGTACGACGCGGAGCTCTGGCGGACGCTGTGCGAGCAGATCGGGGTGGCGTCCCTGGCGATCCCCGAGGAGCACGGCGGCTTCGGGGCCTCGTCCTTCGAGACGTCCGTGGTCCTGGAAGAGCTCGGGCGCCACCTCGTACCCTCCCCGCTGTTGAGCTCGGTCGTCACGGCCGAGGCGCTGCTCGCCGGCGCGGACGACGACGCGAAGGCCCGGCTGCTCCCACGCATCGCCGCGGGCGAGGTCGCGGCGCTCGTCGACGGCGACGGCCCCACCCTGGACGGCGACCTCGCCTCGATCGTGGTGGCCGTGACCGACGACGGCCTGTTCGAGGTCGAGGGCCCCGAGACCGCCTGGGTGCCGACCATGGACCAGACGATCCGGCTCGCCACCGTCAGCGGCGGCACGAGGACCCGGATCGGCGACGGGCCGGCCGCGCGGGGGCGGGCCCGGCTCGTCGGCGCCGTCGGCTGCGCGGCGCTGGCCTCCGGGCTCGCGGCCCGCGCCCTGGAGATGACCGTCGCGTACTCGCGGGAGCGGGTGCAGTTCGGCCGGCCGATCGGCTCGTTCCAGGCGCTGAAGCACCGGATGGCCGACCTGCTGGTGCTTTCCGAGATGTCCCGCTCGGCGTCCTGGGCGGCGTCGTACGCCGTCGCCACCCACGCCGAGGACGCCGAGCAGCTCGCCCACGTCGCGAAGTCGTACTGCTGCGACGCCCTGTCGACGATCGCCGGCGAGACGATCCAGCTGCACGGCGGCATCGCGATCACCTGGGAGCACGACGCCCACCTGGTCTTCAAGCGCGCGCACGCGCTCGGCCGGCTGTTCGGGTCGTCCCGCGAGCACCGGGCGCTTGTGACACTCTGATCCCATGGGTCTGGAGCTCCCCCGCCCCGTGCGGGTCCTCGGTCCGGCCGACCTCGTCGGCGCCGACCCGACGCCGGGCATGGACCGGCAGCGCGCCTTCGAGCTGCCGCTGCTGTGGGCCGGTCAGGTCGAGACCGCCCCCGGCGTCACGTCCGGCTGGCACCACCACGACCGCAACGAGTCGAGCCTCTACATCGTGCGTGGGGTGCTGCGCTTCGAGTTCGAGGGGCACGAGGGCTACCTGGACGCCGTCGCCGGCGACTTCGTGCACGTGCCGGCCTGGACCGTGCACCGCGAGAGCAACCCGGCCGGCGAGCCCTCGCTGGCGGTCATCGCGCGGGTGGGCGGCGGCGTACCGACGGTGAACGTCGACCAGCCCCCGCCGCCGCACTGAGACGGGCGCGTCAAGGGCTGTTCCGGCTCTGTTGACCGGATGTGGGCGACTCGTTACCGATCGCTCTGGACCGTTGCCAGCAGTTCCAGCGGAATTCTCCTCCGTCACACCCGTCACTCCTACCGTCGGGACATGACGACCTTCATGTCCAACCCGACGGACCTCGACCTCCACCTCGAGCCGCTCTTCGACGGCGTCGGGGATCGTCAGGAGCCGGCCCCCACCACGGTGGCGAACCCGCGCCGGACGACCTGGACCGGCTACGCGAAGGACGCCGGGGACCGGCTGCCGTCGGTCTGAACGCACCTCGTAAAGTCGGGGTCATGCCCGCGGACGAGACCTTCGAGACCGAGACCACCGACGACACCGCCGCCGACGACTGGCCGACCTCGACCGCGAACCAGTCGCGCATCCGGATCTGACCCATCCGGATCAGACGGGCGCACCTCAGCGGGCGTTGATCGTCCGGTACTCGCCGCGGTAGAACAGCAGCGGGTCCCGCTCGCCGTCGTCGTCGGTGATCAGGTCGACGACCCGCCCGATCACGAGGTAGTGGTCGCCCGCCTCGTGTACGGCGTGGATCGTGCAGTCCACCTGCGCGAGCGCGCCCTCGAGCATCGGCGAGCCGGTCTCGGGCGACGGCGTCCACTTCACGTCGGCGAACTTGTCGGTGCCGCGACTGGCCATCGTGTTCGACAGCTCGGCCTGGTCGGCCGCGAGGAAGTTCACGCAGAACTTGCCGGAGCGCTGGATCAGCGGCCAGGCGCGCGACGACTTGGCCGGGATGAACACCACCAGCGGCGGCTCGAGGGAGACGCTCGAGAACGACTGGCAGGTGAGGCCGACCGGCTCGTGGTTCGACGTACCGGTCACGACCGTGACGCCCGACGCGAACCGGCCCAGCACGTCGCGGAACCGGCGTGCGGCGGCGACGTGCTCGGGGTCGTCGTGGACCGGGACGTCCTCACCCGGACGGAACTCGAAGTCGATGTCCTGGTCGCCGAGCCACGACGAGATCAGCTCCGGGCTCGGCCAGGTCTCCCGCGCGTCAGGGTTCATCCCCTCCGGTACCTCGGAGCTGGGGATCTCACGCCTGGGTTCCGGGCGCCGGGCTTCCGAGCTCATGAGGTCGATGGTCTCACTGCGTCGAAGCTCACTGGCCGCCGGCGCCGAAGTCGTGGCCCCAGTACGACACCGCCGTCGACTCCCGCGCCACCCAGCGCGCGTCGTCCACCGTCAGCCCGTCGGTCCCGAACTCGACGTCGAAGCCGCCGGGCGACTTCACGTAGAACGAGATCATCTCGTCGTTCATGTGCCGGCCCAGCGTGGCCGACAGCGGCGCCTGGTGCTTGCGCACCCGCTCCAGGGCGCGGCCCACGTGGTCGAGCTCGTCGACCTCGAGCATGATGTGCACGCACTTGGCCGGGTTGGGCATCGGGAGGAACGCCAGCGAGTGGTGCCGCGGGTTCACGCCGAGGAAGCGCAGCCAGACCTTCGAGCCCGGCTCCTTCCCGACGAACTCCCCCGGCATGCTCATCGAGTCGCGGAGCCGGAAGCCGAGCACGTCGGCGTAGAACCGCAGGGCCTCCACGTCGTCGGTCACCGGCAGCACGATGTGGCCCATGCCCTGGTCGCCGGTGACGAACCTCGCGGCGTACGGCGTGACCAGCGGCCGCGACTCGTAGGTGATGCCGTGGAACAGCTCGAAGACGTTGTCGAACGGGTCGGTGAACCGGACCAGCTCCTGCACGCGCCGCTCGTCGAGCTCGTCGCGGCTGCCCTCCTCGAAGTCGACCCCCGCCTTCTGCAGGTGCTCGCGCGCCTCCTGCAGCGCCCGGTGGTCGGCCACCTCCCAGCCGACGCAGGACAGCTGGTCGACGTCGGACGGGAACACGACGAGCCGGGCGGAGACCTCGTCGATCCGCCAGTACTGGTGGTCCGGGTGCGGGCCGCGGCCCTTGGCCAGGCCGAGCACCTTGCCCGCGAAGGTCTCCCACTGCTCGAGGTCGGTGCTGGCCACCCGGACGTAGCCCATGGACTTGATGTCGATGGTCATGAGCGCTCCTCCCTGCTCTTCTCGACGTGTCGCGCGAGGAACGACGTGGCGACCTCGGCGAACTCGTCGGCGGCCTCGATCTGCGCCCAGTGCCCGCAGTTGGGGAACACGTGCAGCCGGGCCTTCGGGATCAGCTTGAGGGCGGTGAACGCGCCGTCGAGCGGGTTGACCCGGTCCTCGCGGCCCCAGGTCAGCAGGGTGTGCTTGCGCAGGCGGTGCGCCTCGCGCCAGAGCATGCCGTCCTCGGCGGTCTCCGGGTTCCAGAACGACATGCCCATCGAGCGCATCGCCTCCTGAGCGCCGGGGGCGGTCGCGTCCGCGAACCGCTCCTCGACCAGCTCGTCGGTGACCAGGTCCTGGTTGACGACCATCGTCGAGATGAAGGCCCGGAGGTTCTCGCGGGTCGGCTCGGCGCCGAACGCCATCAGCCGCTGCACGCCCTCGGTCGGGTCGGCGTGGAACAGGTTGAGCGACAGCCCGCCCGGGCCCATCAGCACCAGCCGGCCGACGCGGTCGGGGTAGGTGAGCGCCAGCCGCATCGCCGTACCGCCGCCCAGGCTGTTGCCGAGCAGGTGCACGCGGTCGATGCCGAGCTCGTCGAGCAGCGCCACCACGTGGTCGGCCGCGTGCCGGTAGTAGTTGCCGACGACCGGCGGCTTGTCGGAGCCGCCGAAGCCGGGCTGGTCCACGAGCAGGGTCCGGAACGACGCGGCGAACCTCGGCAGCGCACTGCCGAAGTTCGACCACGCCGATGCTCCCGGCCCACCGCCGTGCAGCATGACGAGCGGCAGTCCGCCGCCCGGGTCGGTCGCCTCTGTCGTCGAGGGGCCGGCCTCGTAGTAGGTGAGGGTGATGTCCTTGGCCTTGGCGGACCGCTGGACGGAGTCCTTGGTGATCGTCACTCAGTACATCCCCGGGTCGATCTTGTGCCCGAACTCGTGGGCGCCGTACATCTGCAGCGCCCGCTCGGGGTCGTTGGCGGCGTGCACCCGGCCCGCGTGCGCGTCCCGCCAGGCCCGCTGCAGGTAGCTGCCGGTCGCGAGCGCGCGGCCGCCGGACGCCTCGAAGAGCGAGTCGATGGCGTCGATCGCGCGCTGGGTGCCGAGCACCTGGTCGCGGCGGACCTTGAGCCGCAGCTGGAGCGGGATCTTCTCGCCGCGCACGATGCAGGCCTGCTCCTCGCGGATGTTGTTGACCAGCAGCGCCCAGGCGGCGTCGATCTCCGAGGACGCCTTCGCGATCCGCACCGCGGCGAACGGGTCCAGGGAGGCCTTCTCGCCGAGGTACGCCGCGCGCACGCGCTTCTGCTGCATCTCGACGTGCTCGGCGTACGCGCCCATCGCCATGCCGATGATCGGCGTGGTGATGGTGCCGGTGAAGATCGAGTGGAACGGCAGCTTGTAGAGGTCGGAGGTGTTCTGCTCCTGACCGGGACCGTAGCAGCGGCCGGTGTCGCTCATCGACAGCGTGAACGCCTCGGGCACGAACACGTCCTCGACCACGATGTCGTTCGAGCCCGTCCCGGCCAGCCCGACGACGTTCCAGACGTCGACGATCGTGTAGCTCTCCCGGGGCACCATGAACGTCTTGAAGTCGACGACGTTGCCCTCCCCGTTGAACACCAGGCCGCCGAGCAGCACCCAGCCGCAGTGGTCGCAGCCGGACGAGAAGCTCCACTTGCCGGACAGCGTGTAGCCGCCGTCGGTCAGCACCGCCTTGCCGGTCGGGGCGTACGACGAGCTCAGCCGGGTCGTCGTGTCGGCACCCCACACGGCCTGCTGCGCCTCGTCGGCGAACAGCGCGACCTGCCAGGGGTGCACGCCGACCACGCTGGACACCCAGCCGGTCGAGCCGCACGCGCTCGCGATGTCGCGGACGGCGGTGTAGAAGTCGACGGGGTCGGCCTCGTAGCCGTCGAAGCGGCGCGGCTGGAGCAGCCGGAAGAACCCGACCTCCTCCAGCTCCTTGATCGAGGCCTCGGGAACCACGCGAAGTCGCTCGGCCTCGTCGGCCCGCTCCCGGATCCCGGGAAGCAGGTCACGGACGCCGTCGAGAACAGCCTGGGACATCGCATCTCCTGTCACGTGTACGGACAGTCAGCAATACTAGAACACGTTCTCGTTTTGGACCAGGCGGATCGCCCACGGCCGGCGTGACCCTTGGCTAGCCTCGGACGGTGACCATCGATCTGACCGGCCGATCCGCCCTCGTCACCGGCGCCGGCTCCGGGATCGGCCGCGCCGTCGCGGTGGTCCTGGCCCGGTACGGCGCGCGCGTCGCCGTCGCCGGACGGCGCGCCGACGCCCTCGAGGAGACCGCCCGGCTGGTGCGCGACGCGGGCGGCGAGGCGCTCGCCGTACCCACGGACGTGAGCGTCGAGGCGGACGTGGAGCGACTGGTCGACGCGACCGTGGCGGCCTTCGGCGGGCTCGACCTGGCCTGCAACAACGCCGCGATCGTCGGCCCCGAGGGCGCGATCACGGACCTGACCGCCGCGGACTTCGACCTGACGATGGGCACCAACCTGCGCGGCGCCTTCCTGTGCCTCAAGCACGAGCTCGCCGCCATGGCCGACGGCGCGGCGGTCGTGAACGTCAGCTCCGCGAACGCCACGCTGCCCGAGCGCGGCGCTGCGCTGTACTGCACCAGCAAGGCCGGCCTCGACATGCTCACCCAGGTCGCGGCGCTGGAGAACGCGGACCGCGGCATCCGGGTGAACTCGATCCGGCCCGGCTTCGTGGTGACGCCCATGCACGACGGCGTGCTGGAGTCGATCGGCGGCGCCACGCCCGAGAACGTGGCGATGATCGAGGGCATGGTGCCGCTGCGCCGGCGCGCCGACCCCGAGGAGATCGCCGAGGCGGTCGCCTGGCTGTGCTCGGACGACGCCCGCTACGTCACCGGGTCCATGCTCACCGTCGACGGCGGGATCTCGATCTCACCGGGCGGCTGACACGCTGTCCAGGTGGAGGTCCTGCCCGACATCGTCGCGCCCGAGCCGGTCATCGTCTTCTGCGGACTGGCGGGCGCGGAGAGCACCAAGCTCCGCGACCACTACTACGAGACGCCCGGCAACAGCTTCTGGGAGTCGCTGCACCGCAGCGGCCTCTCCCCCCGGCGGCTCCGGCCGGACGAGGACCGCCTGGTCGCCGACCTCGGCCTCGGGCTCACCGACCTGGTCGGCCACTGGGACCCGCGCTGGGTGGAGATCGACGCGCTGGTCGAGAAGCTCGAGCGGTGGCAGCCGGACTGGCTGGCGTTCACCAGCAAGGCCGTCGCCCACGAGGCGGCTCGAGCCCTCGGCGTCCGCCGTCCCGGGCTCGGACCGGCCGACTGGTACCTCGGCCCGGCCCAGGTCTTCGTCCTCCCCGGCGTCAGCGGCGCCAACCAGCGCAAGGACTACGACGGCCGGCCGAACCGGCTCTCGTGGTGGCGCGACCTGGCGGCGCTCGCCCGCTGACCGCGCGCGCCCAGGTGTCGTCACCCGGGCGCCCGGGCGTCGTTGAAGGCCCGTGCACCGACTCGCCCTCGCCGCGCTCACGCTCGTTCTCGGCCTCACCGTCGGCCTCGCTCCCCAACCCGCCCCCGCGTCGGCCCCGGGCGGGCCGGACCTGCGGGCGGCGACGAGCTGCCCGCCGCGAGCTGAGCTGCGAGCCGCCCGGGGTGTCGTGCTGCTGGTCGCCGGCACCGGCTCGACCCCCGACGAGACCTGGTCGTGGAGCTACGAGCCCGCGCTGCGGGCCGACGGCTTCGCCACCTGCACGGTCGAGCTGCCGGACCACGCGCTGGGCAGCTTCACCGAGGCCGCACCGTACGTCGTCGCGGCGATCCGCACCGCAGCGCGGCGCGCCGGCGGGCCGATCGCCGTCGTCGGGCACAGCCAGGGCGGCGCCCTGCCGGTCTGGGCGGTGAAGTACTGGCCCGGCCTCGCCGGCCGGGTGACCGACGTGGTCAGCCTGGCCGGGCCGTTCGGCGGCACCGCGCTCGGCAACGAGCTGTGCGCTCCCGGCCGCTGCGCCCCGCTCGCCTGGCAGCTGCGTCAGGGGGCGAACACGGTCGCCGCGTTGCGCGCCGCTCCCCTGCCGGCCGGCGTCGCGGTGACCTCGATCGCCTCACGGTACGACGAGATCGTCCGGCCGCAGCCGGCCGCGAGCCAGCTCGACGGCGCGACGAACATCCTGCTCCAGGACGTGTGCGCCCCGGATCCCTCGGAGCACGGGGTGATCCTCGGCGACCCGGTCGCCTACGCTCTCGCGCTCGACGCGCTCACCCACCGCGGTCCGGCGGATCCCGCGCGGCTCCCCGCCGACACCTGCTCGCAGACGTTCATCCCGCACGGCGACCTCGCCGGGTCGCCGGTGTTCCTCCAGGCCGTAGCGCGCTTCGCCACCGGTCTCGCCGACCCGACCCGCTGGGTCGACCAGGAGCCGCCGCTGCCGGCGTACGCGCGCTGAGTCACTCCTCGGACGTCAGCGCCTGTCGTAGGGCAGGCGGCCATGCCGAACGGCGACCCGGTCCGCACGTCCCAGCGGCCCGCCGACCGCAGCTGGCGCGAGCGTCACGTCGTACCTGGGCTCGTACAGCACGCCGTCGAGCCTCACGCGGCCCACGCAGTCGCCATCGGTCTCGTCGGCCGCGGTGCATCCCGGCAGCACTGCGCAGACGGCCACCGCGATCGCGACCGGGCCGAGCCGGCTGCGCGCCCGAGCTCGTGGGCCAGGCTTGTCACTGAGCATGGGTCGGATCGTGCCTCGCCCGTCGATCGACTGCTCCTCACGTCCGCCTGGTGAAGCGGACGCTGCCGTCGGGCATCCGGTCGGTGCGGTGGCGGGTGTCGTGGGCGCGGTGGTGGTGGAAGGAGCAGAGCAGGACGCCGTCGGCGAGGTCGGTGTGGCCGCCGTGGGCCCAGGGGTGGCCGGCGTGGTGGGCTTCGCACCAGGGGGCGGGGATGTCGCAGCCGTCGGCGGCACAGACCGGGTAGCGCACGGCGAGGGCTTTGCGTTGGGCGGGTGAGAACAGCCGCCGGGCGCGGCCGAGGTCGAGGACGGTGCTCTTCCCGTCGAGGACCGCGGGCAGGATCGAGGCGGTGCAGGCCAGCCGGCGGGCCTGGGCGGCGGTGATGGGCTCGTCGGCCAGGTGGGCGACGCCGAGCTGGTTGCGGAGCTGGTCGAGGCCGACGGTGATGATCACGGTGGTGGCGTCGCCGCCGTGCAGCGGCAGCCGCTGCGGGTCGATCGCTTCGAGGAACGCGGCGAACGCGGCCCCGAGGCGCTGGTCGTAGGGGCGGCGGTCCTCGACCGGCCCGGCACTCTCCCGCCTGGCGCCCTGGGCGCTTTCGTGGCGGGGTGCGGTGTAGGCGTGCAGGTAGGCCAGGAACCGGTCCGCGGTGGCGTGGTCGGTGCGGATGTGCAGGTCGGTGGTGCCGTCGCCGCGGCGCCGGACCCGGACGAACACGTTGTCCGCGGCGTGGGCCTCCTCCTGGGCCAGCAGCCGTCCCTCGATGTCCTCGGCGACCTGGGGGGCGACGACCTCGAGGACCCGGCGGCCCAGGATCCGCAGCTGCCGGGGCCCGAACCGGCCGGCCTCGGTCACCAGCCGCTCCTCGGCCGCCACCCGGGTCTGGTCGTCCACCTCGGCCGGGAGCGCGTCCACGGCGCGGACCACCACCTCGGCCTGCGCGACGTTGACGCCGCCGGCCCGCAGCGCGCCCCCGACGGCCGGATGCTGGGCCAGGGCCCGGCCGAGCCGCAGCCGGCGGCGGCACTCGCCGCGGTCGCGGCGGC
>NZ_BAAAJE010000006.1:607503-656493 GCF_039526625.1 Nocardioides aquiterrae | reverse complement strand
TCAGCCCTCGGTGGCCTGCCACCCATCACCCGGTTGGACAACCTGGGTGGGCATCACAGCTAGGGGATCTCGCGGGCGGCCCGGTGCGCGGACCCGATGACCGCGGGGATGCCCACGCCGTCGTACGCCGCCCCGCAGACCGCCAGGCCGGGCACGGCGGCGACCGCGGCGCGGACCCGCGCGACCCGGTCGAGGTGGCCAACGGCGTACTGCGGAAGGCCGCCGCCCCAGCGCTGGACGTGGGTGTCGACGGGGTCGGCGATCGGGCCGACGGCGTCGCGGAGGTCGGCGAGCGACCACGCCGCCAGCTCGTCGTCGGTCGCCTGGAGGGTCGCCTCCTCGCGGTGCCGGCCGAGCGAGGTGCGCAGGAGCAGCAGGCCGCCGCCCGCGGCGCGGACCCAGCCCCACTTGGCGAACGAGAACGTCGACGCCTTGATCCGGCGGCCGTCCACGGGCGGCACGAGGAAGCCTGACGAGTCGGTGCTCGCCAGCTCGGGCACGGCCGACTCCCGGAAGGCGAAGGTCACGACCGCCATCGAGGCGTACTCGATCGCGCCCAGCTCGGCCGCGGCCGCCGGCGCGACGGGGGCCAGCAGCCGGGCCGCCGGTGCGGCGGGGACGGCGAGGACGACCGCGTCGGCGGTGACCTCCTCGGTGGCGGTGGTCGGGCCGATCGTCAGCGCCCAGCCCGCATCGGTGCGCCGCAGCTCACGCACGGTCGCGTCGGTCCGCACCGGCAGCGTCGCGGCGAGCAGCTCCGGGAGGCGACCCATGCCGCCCGCGATGCCCGCGAACACCGGTGCGTCGGACGCCGGCGCGGGGAGCGACCCGCCCGCGGCGAGCGTAACCAGCTGCGGCACGGTCGCGCGGGTCGAGAGCAGCCGCGCCTGCCCGGCGTACACGCCGCCGAGCAGGGGCTCGACCAGCCGGTCGGTGACCTCGGGCCCGTACACCGCGTCGACCAGGTCGCCGACCGAGACGTCGTCCTCGACCGACCGGGGCACGGCGGCACGGAACCGGGCCACGCCCTCGTCCGAGAGCACGCCGGACGGACCGGGGTCGTCGAGCGGCACACCCATCAGCGAGCGCGGCAGCGGCCGCAGCGCCCCGCGGGTCCAGATCCGCGACGCCGCCAGCGTCGGGTGCTCGAGCGGCAGGCCGAGGGAGCGGGCCAGCTCGACGCCCTCGGGCCGCCGGTTCAGCATCGCCTCGGCGCCCACGTCGACGGTCACGCCGCCCACGGACGCGCGGAGCAGCTTGCCGCCGACCCGCGGCGCCGCCTCCAGCACCAGGACCTCGTGCCCCGCCTCGCTGAGGTCGCGTGCTGCGGTCAGCCCGGCCACACCGGCGCCCACGACGACCACCCTGCTCACCCGTCGAGTCTCCCAGAGGGCCTGGGAACCGATCCGACCGAGGTCTCGTCCCAGAAGCCATGAAGCCGCGCGCCGCCCTCCCCAGCCTCGCCCTCCTCTCCGTCCTGCTGGCCGGCGCCCTGGTCGGGTGCAGCGGCGCAACGAGCGACGCGGGCGGCAGCGGGGCCACGAGCGACGCGGGCGGGAGCCAGAACCGGGTCGCCGCCGCCGAGGCGCCGGCGCCGGCCCTCGCCGAGGCGTACGACGCCTCCGACGGCCGCAACCGGGTCGGGCCGGGCCCGGACGTGATGTCCCGGGCGGTGATCCGCAAGGGGAACGTCGAGCTGCGCTCCGCCGACGTGGGCGCGGCGCAGGCCGAGGTGCAGAAGGTCGTGAACCGCTACTTCGGCCAGGTGACCGAGGAGAAGACCTCGACCGACGACGACGGCAAGCCGGCGTACACGAACCTGGTGCTGCGCATCCCGACCGAGCGGTTCGCCGACGCGATGGACGACCTCAAGGGCATCGCGGACGCCGAGCTGGTGTCGGCGAACAGCAGCGAGAACGACGTCACCACGAAGCTGATCGACACCCGGACCCGGGTGGCGGCCCAGAAGCGGAGCATCGCGCGGATCACCGTGCTGTTCGGCCGGGCCCAGAGCATCCGCGACATCATGGCGATCGAGGCCGAGCTGTCCCAGCGGCAGGCGGACCTGGACTCGCTGGAGCGGCAGGCGGCGTACCTGCGCGGCCAGACCTCCATGTCGACAATCACGGTCAGCATCGACAAGACGCCGGCCACGGCCGTGAAGAAGGCCCAGCAGGACGAGTCGGGCTTCTTCGCGGGGCTCTCGGCGGGCTGGGACGCGCTCGCTGCGTTCGCGACCGGGCTGGCGACCGTCCTCGGCGCGCTGCTGCCCTGGCTGGTCGTGGTCGGGATCCTCGGCCCGCCGGTGTACCTGCTGGTCCGGGCGATCCGGCGCCGGATCAGCGCGGTCCGAGGCAGCTCGACCTGAGCCTGCGAAGGGCGAGCGTCAGCCGAGGAGGTTGAGGAGGCTCGGCTGGGACACGCGCGGCAGCGCGGGGGTCAGCGAGCCGTCTCGTAACCCTGGACGAACTCCGTCAGCCGCTTGAGCTGGTCGGGGTCGGTCGACGGGATCACACCGTGGCCGAGGTTGAAGATGTGGCCCTTCGCCGCACGACCGGCCTCGATGACCTCGGCGGCCCGGGCGGTCATCACCTCGGTGGGCGCGAAGACCAGCGTCGGGTCGAGGTTGCCCTGCACGCCGCGGTCGCCGACCCGGCCGATCGCGTCGGCGAGCGGCGTGCGCCAGTCGACCCCGACCACGTCGGCGCCGGCCTCCCCCATCAGGCCGAGCAGGTTCGACGTACCGACGCCGAAGTGGATGCGCGGCACGCCCAGCGCGCCGGCCCGGGTCAACACCCGCGCGGAGTGCGGCATCACGAACGCCTCGTAGTCGGCGGGGGCGAGGGCGCCGGCCCAGGAGTCGAACAGCTGGACGGCGGAGGCGCCGGCGTGGACCTGGACCTCGAGGTACGCGGCGGAGATGCCGGCGATCTTGCGCATCAGCGCGTCCCAGACGTCCGGGGCGCCGAACATCATCGCCTTGGTCTTCGCGTGCTCCTTGGACGGCCCGCCCTCCACGAGGTACGACGCGACCGTGAAGGGCGCACCCGCGAAGCCGATCAGCGGGGTCCCGCCGAGCTCGGCGACCAGGTCGCGGACCGCCTCGGCGATGAACGGCACGTGGTCGGGGGTGAGGTCCGGGATCGCCGCCACGTCGGCGAGGGTGCGGACCGGGTTCGCGACGACCGGACCGACGCCGGGCTTGATGTCGAGGTCGACCCCGACGGCCTTGAGCGGCAGCACGATGTCGGAGAAGAAGATGGCCGCGTCCACGCCGTACCGACGGACCGGCTGGAGGGTGATCTCCGTCACCAGGCCCGGGTCCATGCAGGACTCGAGCATGCCGACGCCCTGGCGGACCTCGAGGTACTCGGGCAGCGAACGCCCAGCCTGGCGCATGAACCACACGGGCGTGTGGGGCACCGGCTCGCCCCGCGCGGCCTTCAGGAAGGCGCTCTGGGAGGGGTCCGCCGGGCTCGTCACGAGGTGAAGCCTCGCAGGTCACCCGGCGTGTTCGCACATCGGGACCGGCGGGATCGACCTACTGTGACCTCATGGTCGTCGGTCAGGAGACGCACCCCGGGACGGGTGCGGACGCCGTTCCCCCGGAGTTCCGGGACGCGGTGGCGACCATGCGCGCGGCCAGGCTGCGCCCGGAGGTCTTCTGCGAGGAGATGCCGGCGCCGCAGCGGATCGCGCCGTACGCCTCTGCCCTGTCCGCCGACGTGACCGTCGAGGACACCGACCTCGGGACCGGCCGGATCATCCTGCTGCACGACCCGGCCGGCAACGACGCGTGGGACGGCACCTTTCGCTGCGTGGCCTATGCGCGGGCCGAGGTGGACATCGAGCAGGCGATCGACCCGATGCTCGCCGCGGTCGGCTGGTCCTGGCTGACCGAGGCGCTGGACGCCCACGGCGCCTCGTACGCCGCGATCTCGGGCACCGTCACCCGGGTCTCGACCGAGAGCTTCGGCGGCATGTCCGACGAGGGCGGGACCGCCCAGATCGAGATCCGCGCGTCGTGGACGCCGCTGATCCCCGACGACGCGCCCGACCTCGGACCGCTCGACCTGGCGCCGCACGTGGAGGCCTGGGGCGAGCTGCTCTGCACCGCCGTCGGGCTGCCCCCGGTGCCCGAGGGCGTCGCCGTGATGCCGAGCCGCCGCGGACAGCGGGGCTCGGGACGCTGACATGACCTCTGACCAGACCCCGGAACCTCCCCTCCTCACCCTGCGCGACGGCCTGCCGCCGATCGTCGACACCGACGCCGGGCTGGCGGACGTCGTCGCGAAGCTGGCCGAGGGATCGGGGCCGGTGGCGATCGACGCGGAGCGGGCGTCGGGCTACCGGTACTCCTCCCGCGCGTACCTGATCCAGCTGCGCCGCGAGGGGTCGGGGACCTTCCTCGTCGACCCGATCCCGTTCCAGCAGCTGCCGTCGCTGCAGGAGGTCCTCGAGGACACCGAGTGGATCCTGCACGCCGCGACCCAGGACCTGCCCTGCCTCGCGGAGGTCGGCCTGCGGCCGTCCGCGCTGTTCGACACCGAGCTGGCCGGGCGGCTGCTCGGCTACCCGCGCGTCGGCCTGGCCACCCTCGTCGAGAGCCTGGTCGGCGCGCGCCTGGCCAAGGAGCACTCCGCCGTCGACTGGTCGACCCGGCCGCTGCCCGCGCCGTGGCTGGAGTACGCCGCCCTCGACGTCGAGGTCCTCGTCGAGCTCCGCACCCTGCTGGGCGCCGAGCTGATCGCGGCCGGCAAGGACGAGTGGGCGCGGCAGGAGTTCGACTACCTCCGCGGCTTCGAGCAGCCCACGCGGGTCGACGCGTGGCGGCGGACCTCCGGCGTCCACCGGGTCCGCGGCCGTCGCGGTCTCGGCGCCGTACGCGCGCTCTGGGAGGTGCGCGACGCGCTCGCCGAGCAGCGCGACGTCACGCCCGGTCGGATCATCCCGGACGCGGCGATCGTCGCCGCCGCCCAGGCGATGCCGACCGACCGCGAGTCGCTCCTCGCCACGAAGGGCTTCCACGGCCGCGGCGCCGAGCGCTACGCCGCGCGCTGGGTCGCTGCGCTCCGCGAGGTCGCCGAGATGCCGGAGTCCGAGCTGCCGACCCGCTCCCCGCGCGGCGACGGCCCGCCCCTTCCCCGCGCCTGGGCCGAGAAGGACCCGATCGCGGCCCGCCGGCTCACCCTCGCCCGCGACGCCATGAGCGCCCGGGCCGAGGAGCTCGAGGTCCCGGTCGAGAACCTGCTCACGCCCGACTACCTGCGCCGCACGCTCTGGACGCCCCCGTCCACCCGCGACGCCGCCGCCCTCGGCCCGGCGGTCGCCGAGCAGCTCGCCGGGTACGGCGCCCGACCCTGGCAGGTCGACATCGCCGGCCCGATCATCGTCGACGCGATCCTCGAGGCCGAGAAGCCGGTCGAGAAGCCGGTCGAGGAGCGGACCGAGGAGCCTTCGGCGGAGTAGCCGTGGGACTGCACACCACCGTCGTCGGCCAGGGACCTGACGTGGTCGTCCTGTCCGGCGGACCGGGCTGCATCAACTACCTGGCGTCCGACGACTTGGCACCGCGCGGCATGCGCGCCTGGTTCCCGGACCCTCGGGGTGTCGGCCGTTCACCCGGTGGGCCGCACTCCATGGCGGAGGCCGTCGCCGACCTCGAGGAGGTACGCCGGTCCGCCGGTGTCGAGCGGTGGGTCGTCCTCGGTCACTCCTGGGGCGGCGACCTCGCGGTCCGCTACGCGCTCGACCACCCGGAGTCGGTCAGTCGCATCGTGGCCATCGCCGGCACCGGTGTCCAGAAGGACCGGACCTGGCAACGGACCTACGAGTCCCTCCGCGACACCGAGCCGGACCTCCCGATCGAGTGGGTCCCGGCCGTCCACGCGGCGCTTCGCGCGTCGTTCACCGAGTGGATCCACGAACCCGACCTGCTCCGTCGCCTCGCCGACTCGCCGGTCCCGATGACCTTCCTCGCCGCGGAGCACGACATCCGCCCGTCCTAGCACTGCAACAGCTGGCCGCACTCGTGCCGAACGGTTCGTTCGACGTGGTGCCAGGCGTCCCCCACGACTTCTGGTCCACGCACCCCGAGGCCTGGGTGTCGGTGGTCACCGAGGCGTGCCGGATCGCTGACCCCGGATGATCCCCTGGGCCACCAGCCCCACCAGGCCGATGAGGATCGCGAGCAGCACGCAGACGATGGCGAGCGCCGAGCCGTCGAGCGCGTGGGGATGCACGAAGCAGCGGAAGTCCGTCTCGTCCGCGGAGAAGGTCGTCCCGTCGGGACAGGTCACCTCGCGCCCACCCACTCCACCGCGTGCAGAAGCTGCTGGACCTCCAGGTCGGTGATCGCCGCCCGGGTGGCGCGGGCAGCGTCGATCACCAGCTGTTCGCGGGTGACCGACGGGGTGCTCATGACACCTACTCAAGCACTGACCACCGACAACGCCTCCGGCGAGAATCCCCTGTGTCCACAGGGGTTCAGAGCACTCGATGTGCCCAAGTGTTGTTGGGTCGTGTGCCTGAGGCCGCGCTATAGGGCGTTCTCAGGCACACGACCCGAAACCCGCGGCCAGGGAGCCGGGCGCCGGCCGCAACCACCCACCCACCGCCCCCGTTCGCTGCTATTGCGGTCGTAACCCCCAGCAACCCGCAAGACGCCGGCAGGCACCCGGCTTCCGGGGTTTCGACTAGCTCGACCACCGGGAGAGCTCAGTCCGAGGGCGACACGGACGGCCCGGGCGACTGGGAGTAGGCCGGGTCCAGGATCGCGCGCGAGGTCTCGTCGATCCGTTCGGTGACGGCATCGAGGTCGAGGGTCCCGACGCCGTACACGAGCTCTGCGAGATCCGGCTGGATCGCCTCCTCGAGCGCCGGCAGCGTGTCGATGAGGGGCGCGAACGACATGTTGCGCACCGCGCTGTTGAACACGGTGCTGTGCTGCGGCTCGCGGGCCGGCTGGAGGAACGTGTCGGAGAGCGCGACCTCGAGGTTCGCCGGGGCCAGGTAGCCGGTGCGGGTCACCCGGGTGACCGAGTCGACGGACAGCTCGTGGACCATGAAGTCGGCGGCGTCGGGGATGCTGGCGGCCTTGCGTGAGAGGCAGAGCCCGCTGACGTCGCCCACCGTCGAGGAGCTGCCGAGCGACGGCATCGCCATCACGTCGAAGTCGAGGTCCGGCACCAGCCGCAGCCGCGGGACCAACGAGCGGTACCCGGCGATCATGCCGAGCTTGCCGCGCTCGAACCAGGTCAGCGGCGACGCCTGCTCGAGCTGCTGCTCGTCGAGGGTCACCTGCGGGTTGCGCAGCAGCTGCAGGGTCCGGTCGAGGGCCGCCTTCGAGTCGTCGCTGGAGAGCGTGAGCGACGTCGGGTTCGTGCTGTCGTCGAAGACCGACCCGCCGCCGGACTGGACGAACGGCGACAGCCCGGGCAGCGTCGCCGCGATGTGCACGCCCTTGGTGCCGCGTCGCGGGCGGCTGGCGAACGACGCCGCGGCGCTGAACTGGTCGAACGACCAGCTGGTCGAGTCCGGCTCCGGGGCGTCCAGGCCGCGCTTGGCCATCCGGGGGAAGTTCACCAGCTGCTTGTTGTAGTAGATGACCATCGGCGAGACGCCGTACGGCATGCACTGCAGCCGGTCGTCGGTGCTGAACGCCTGCAGCGCGTCGCGGGAGTACCCGTCGCCGAAGTCGACGCCCCGCTCGTCCAGAAGCTCGTCGACCGGCTGGGTCATCTTGTTGTCGAGGAGCCAGCGCAGGTCGGTGCGTGAGGTCAGGAAGACGTCCGGGAGGTCGGTGCCCGACTCGATCGCGTTGCGGAACGCCTCGTGCGAGTCCCACACGCGCAGCTTCACGTCCGGCCCGTCCGTGAGCCCGTTCCACTGGTCGACCGTCGACCGGAAGGCCGCGGTCTGCGCGGCCGGTCCGTAGACCCCGAAGGTCAGGTGCGTCACCGGGTCGGGCGTCGGGGAGGTCGTCGGCCCCGGCGCGGGAGCCGCGGTGTCCGTGCAGCCCACGGCCGCCAGCGCGAGGCCCACCACGGTGAGCGTCCCGACCAGCGTCCGGCGTACCCGGCTCCCCCGCACTTCGTCCCCTCTCGTCGCCTCGGCCCCGAGCCACCCTACCGAGTGTCGGAACCCGGTTCCGACCCCCTTTCTCCCTACGATGACGCCTGTGTCTCGGGTTCCCCTCGCCGTCGTGAGCCTGGTCACCGTGCTCGCGATCAGCGCCTGCGGCGACGGTGGTACGCCGGACCGCGCCGCGGCCCCGGTGCCCGGGCCGAGCCGGCCGCACACCTCGGCGGCCGGGCCCACCCCGACCCCGACCACCGACCCCACGCCGCCCGCGCCCACGACCCGGCACGACGGCAGGCACCACGGCCGGCACAAGGTCGGCTCGCTCGCGCCGCGGACGCGCAGCACCGCGGACGCGCACCTGCTCGAGGCCGACCGGCTCCCGTCCGTCGGCGGCCGCACCTGGACGGTCGACGCGAAGCCCGCCGAGGGTGCGGTCGGCGCCTGCCAGAAGACCGACCTGGCCACGATCGGCGCGGTCGAGGCCGTGAGCCGCAGCTTCACCGCCGCCGACGGGCTGGCGGCGACCCAGGTCGTCGCCCGGTTCGCCGACGCGAAGTCCGCGTGGCGCGCCCACCAGGTGCTGACCGCGTGGCGCGACGACTGCGAGTCACGGGTCGCCCGGGCCGAGATCGGGCCGCTCGAGCCGATCACCGTGCACACCGGCACCGCCGACGGCTACCGCGGCTCGGTGCGGACCCGGGCGGCCGGCCTCGGCATCCTGCGCTCCGGCGACTACCTCACCCTGGTCGAGGTCACGGCGGCCGACGACCGCTACCCGGCGTCCTGGGACCCGGCTCGCAAGGCCGTACGACGGATCGCGCGGACCTTCTAGCCCACCGCTCAGCCGGCCGCTCAGCCCAGGGCGTGGAACCGCCGGGCCTCGGCGACCACCTGGTCGAACACCGCGCGGTCCAGCGCCGCACCCTCGCGGCGGACCTCGGACGCGCTCAGCTCGAGCAGGCGGTCGAGCCGCACCTCGCTGGGTCGCCGCTCCCGGTCCCAGCCGCCGACGCCGACGTCCATCCAGTACCGGCCCCACCGGGCCTCCTGCTCGGCGTCCCGGTCGTGGTCCTTGCTGGTCAGCATCAGGCCGAACAGCCGGTCGGCGTCGCGCCCGATGAGCAGCACCGGCCGGTCCTTGCCACGCGCCGGGTCGTCCTCGTAGGCGACCCAGCCCCAGACGACCTCGCCGGGGTCCGGCCGGCCGTCCGCGAGCGGGTTGTAGGTGATCTCCACCCGCACAGACTATGAAGTACGCCGGACCGGGAGCGCCTCACGGCGCGTGGCCGCTCGTAGCGGCTTATTTTGGGACCCGGGGCTGCCACAGCCCGGCGTACTTCTCGGAGAGTCTAACGGGATCAGCCCAATCCTTGTTCCATCTCCACATGCCCGGCGGCCTCGAGCTGCTCGGAGAGCACCAGCATCCGCTGCACCTCGGCGTTCGTCGGCCCGCTCAACGACGCGCGGCCGGTGGCCACGACCCGCGCGAACGCGGCCGCGCGCAGCAGCACGTCGGCGAAGTCGCTGCCCGCGATGCCGCGCAGCACCTCGTCGACCATCTCCTGGAGCTGCTCGGGCCCCGGCGGGTCGGCGACCCCCGCGACCACGCGCGCGACCTGGGCGCTGCGCCGGCCGGCCTCGAACTCGCGGGACACCCCGACCGGGTCGGCGTACACCCACGACCGCAGCAGGTAGAGCCGCCACAGGCAGCCGGCGAGCGAGTCGGCCGGCGCCCCCGACCAGACCTCGGCGATCGTCTCGATGCCCTCGGTGTCGGCCAGGTGCAGCAACCGCTCGGCGGTCGCCGCGTCGCCGGCGTCCCGGGCGCCGCGCACCAGCAGCGTCGCGGCCCGGTCGGCCGCCTCGCTCACCAGCGCCGGGTCGGTGCCGCCGACCAGCGCCTCGAAGAACAGGCCCCCGGGCGTCATCGGCCGGTGGTGCTGACGATCGGTCACTGCTGCAGGCTACGTCGGATGCGCTGGTCGCTGACTGGGTAGGGGGTGCCGAGCTGCTGGGCCCAGAGCGACACCCGGTACTCCTCCAGCATCCAGCGCACCTGCCGCAGCCGCTCGCCGGGCGGCCGGCCCGCCGGCAGCGCGTCGAGGTGGTGGAGGTACGCGTCCTGCAGGTCGGCGATCTGGTCCATGAGCTGCCGGTCGCGGTTCACCTGCGACTCCAGCCGGGCGCGCCGCTGCTCGATCGCGGCGAGGTACGTCGGGTACCGGCGCAGCTGGGCCACCCCCGCCTCCCCGACGAACCCGCGGTACACCAGCCGCGCGAGCTGCGACCGCATGTCGGTCAGGGCGGGCAGCATCGTCATGTCCGCGCGGCCGCTCACCGACTTCTCGACACGGCGCCAGGCGTCCAGCACCCGGATCACGTCGCCCATGACACCCCGCAGGTGCGCCTCCAGGTCGCGTCCGGCCTCGGCCTTCAGCGCCCGGTACGCCGCCTCGTCGCGCACCGGCGGGCGCGCGTCCACGGCCGCGCCGACGACGGCCGCACGGGCGTCCTCCAGCAGCTCCGCGACGCTCGGGTACGGCGAGCCGGCCAGGCCGAGCTTCTCGGCGTTCGTGAGCCCGTCGAGGACCCGCTTCACCGGCGACGGCAGCTCGAGCAGCAGCAGTCGCCGCACGCCGAGCCGGTGCCGCGCCTCCTGCTCGTCCGCCGAGCCGAACACCTGCAGCCCGACGCTCCCGCCCTCGTCGACCAGCGCCGGGAACACCTGCACCTCGTGGCCGGCGCGGTGCTGCGTGAACGACGCGTCGATCGCACCGAACGCCCACGTCGTCTCGCCGGTGCGGGCCAGCCCGCTCTCGGCGGCGACCTCGCGCATCGCCTCCGCGAACTTCGGGCGCAGCGGCTCCTTCAGCGCGTCCAGGTCCTTGCCGCGGGCGTGCTCGCGGCCCTCCTCGTCGACGACCCGGTACGTCGGGCGCAGGTGCTCGGGCACCTTCGACCAGTCCCAGGCGTCGCGGGGGACGACCACGCCCGTCGTCGACCGGCACCACCGCTCGAGGGCGTCCAGCAGCGGCTCCTCCCCCGGCGGTACCGCGGCCAGGAACTCCCGCGCCTTGTTCGGGGCCGGCACGAAGTTCACGCGCAGGTTCTTGGGCAGGCTGCGGATCAGGCTGGTCACCAGCTCCTCGCGCAGGCCGGGCACGTTCCAGGAGAAGTCGTCCGCCTCGACCCGGTTCAGCGTCGCCACCGGGACGTCGATGGTCAGGCCGTCGTCCGCGGCCCCGGGCTCGAAGTGGTAGCTGATCGGGAAGGTCAGCCCCTCGCTGGCCCACTCCTCCGGGTAGTCCGACGCGCGGATCTCCTCGGCCGTCTCGTGGGTGAGCATCTTCGGGTCGAAGGTCAGCAACCGGCCGTGGCGCTGCCGCTCGTGCTTCCACCAGCTGTCGAAGTGCGCGCCGCTCACGACGTCCGCGGGGATCCGCTGGTCGTAGAAGTCGAAGAGCGTGTGCTCGTCGACGACGATGTCGCGGCGGCGGGCGCGGTGCTCGAGCTCCTCGGCCTCCTCCAGGAGCCGGCGGTTCGTCTCGAGGAACCGGTGCCGGCTGTTCCACTCGCCGTACACGAGCGCGTGCCGGATGAACAGCTCACGCGCCAGCGGGGCGTCGACCTTGCCGTACGACACCAGCCGGTCGGCGACCAGCGGGACGCCGTACAGCGTGACCCGCTCGTAGGCCATCACGGCGGCGCGCTTCTTGCTCCAGTGCGGCTCGGAGTAGGTCCGCTTCACCAGGTGCGCGCCGATCCGCTCGGCCCACTCCGGCTTGATCGCGGCGTTCTGCCGGGCCCACAGCCGGCTCGTCTCCACCAGCTCGCCGGCCATGAGGAACTGCGGGTTCTTCCGGTACAGGACGCTGCCCGGGAAGATCGCGAACCGCGCGCCGCGGGCGCCGAGGTACTCGCGTGGGCCGCGCTTGTCCTTCTCGCGCTCCTCGAGCAGGCCGATGTGCGAGAGCAGGCCGGAGAGCAGCGCCTGGTGGATGCCGTCGGCGTCAGGGGTGTCGGCCGGGCGGCCGACCTGGATGTCCATCTCCTTGCAGACCTGGCGCAGCTGGGACTCGAAGTCCTGCCACTCGCGCACCCGCAGGTAGTTGAGGAACTCGCGCTTGCACATCCGGCGGAACGCCGAGGACGACAGCTCGCGCTGCTGCTCCTTGAGGTAGCGCCACAGGTTGAGCCAGGTGAGGAAGTCGCTGCCCTCGGCCTTGAAGCGGGCGTGCTGCTGGTCGGCCTGGGCCTGCAGCTCGGCGGGTCGCTCGCGCGGGTCCTGCAGGGACAGCGCGGCCGCGATCACGATCACCTCGCGCACGCAGCCGAGCCGCTCGGCCTCGAGGATCATCCGGGCCAGCCGCGGGTCGATCGGCAGGCGGGCGAGCCGGCGGCCGATCCGCGAGAGCGTGCCGTCCTTCAGCGCGCCGAGCTCCTCGAGCAGCTGGACGCCGGACTGCACGTTGCGCCGGTCCGGCGGCTCGACGAACGGGAACCGCGCCATGTCCCCGAGCCCGAGCGACGTCATCTGCAGGATGACGCTGGCCAGGTTGGTGCGCAGGATCTCCGGGTCGGTGAACTCCGGCCGGCTCTCGAAGTCCTCCTCCGAGTAGAGCCGGATCGCGATGCCCGCCTCGACGCGGCCGCACCGGCCGGAGCGCTGGTTGGCCGACGCCTGGCTGATCGGCTCGATCGGCAGCCGCTGGACCTTGGTCCGGACCGAGTAGCGGCTGATGCGCGCGACACCGGTGTCGACGACGTACCGGATGCCGGGCACGGTCAGCGAGGTCTCGGCGACGTTGGTCGCGAGGACGACGCGGCGTCCGGTGTGCGGCTGGAAGACCTTGTGCTGCTCCGCGGCCGAGAGGCGGGAGTAGAGCGGCACGATCTCGGTCCGCGGCAGGTCCTTCAACGCATCCGCGGTGTCCCGGATCTCCCGCTCGCCCGGAAGGAAGACCAGGATGTCGCCGGGCCCCTCGGCCGACAGCTCCTTGACCGCGTCGACGATCGCCTCGGTCTGGTCGCGGACGACGACCTCGCCCTCCTCGTCCTCCTCGTCGAGTGCCAGGAGGGGGCGGTAGCGGATCTCGACCGGGTAGGTGCGCCCGGACACCTCGACGACCGGGGCGTCGAAGTGCTTCGCGAACCGCTCCACGTCGATGGTCGCCGAGGTGATGATCAGCTTCAGGTCGGGCCGGCGCGGCAGCAGCCGCTTGAGGTAGCCGAGCAGGAAGTCGATGTTGAGGCTCCGCTCGTGGGCCTCGTCGATGATGATCGTGTCGTACTTGCGCAGCTGCCGGTCGCGCTGGAGCTCGGCGAGCAGGATGCCGTCGGTCATCAGCTTCACGCGGCTCTGCTTCGAGGTGCGGTCGGTGAAGCGCACCTGGTAGCCGACCAGGTCGCCGAGCTCGGTGTTCAGCTCGCTGGCGATCCGCTCGGCCACCGAGCGGGCGGCGATCCGGCGGGGCTGCGTGTGCCCGATCAGGCCGGCCGACCCGCGGCCGAGCTCGAGGCAGATCTTCGGCAGCTGGGTCGTCTTCCCGGAGCCGGTCTCGCCCGCGACGATGACGACCTGGTGGTCCCGGATGGCCGCGGCGATGTCCTCGCGGCGCTGGGTGACCGGCAGCTCCGGAGGGTAGGCGATCTGGAGCTCGGTCATGACCGATCCATTGTGCCAACCGCGTCCTACGGTTGTTGCGGCGCGAGCGGAGCGAGCCTCGAAACAATAACGTGTTCTAGTATCGCCCGCATGACCGATGAGTACGACGTGGTGGTGGTCGGCTCGGGCGGCGGCGCCCTGACCGGGGCGTTCCTCGCCCAGAAGGCCGGCCTGGCCACGGTCGTGGTCGAGAAGACCGCCTTGCTCGGCGGGACGTCGGCGTACTCCGGCGGCGCCTGCTGGCTCCCGGGCAGTGCCGTGCAGCAGCGAGCCGGAATCCCCGACTCGACCGAGTCCGCGCGGGAGTACCTCGGCGCGATCCTCGTCGACCCGGACGCGACGGCGGTCGAGGCGTTCCTCACCCACGCGCCGGAGCTGGTCGCCGAGCTCGAGGCCGACGAGGCGATCGACTTCGAGTGGCTGCCGTTCCCCGAGTACTACGACGCTCCCGGCCGGGTACCCCTCGGTCGGTCGATCCAGCCGGCCAACGTCAAGCGCGGCGACCTGCCCGAGCGGGTCGGCCGGCTGGTGCGACCGCCCGTCGAGCGCGACCGCGCCGGCGAGGGCGGCCGGAACACGCTGAGCGGCGGCCAGGCCCTCATCGCCCGGCTGCTGGACGGCTTCCTGCGCGACGGCGGCACGGTCCTGACCGAGCTGCCCGTCACCGGGCTCGTCCTCGACGGCGACCGGGTGGCCGGGGTCGCCGGGATGACCCCGGAGGGCCCGAAGGAGATCCGCGCCCGCCGGGGTGTGCTCGTGGCGGCCGGCGGCTTCGAGGGGAACGCCGACCTGCGGGCCGAGCACGGGGTGCCCGGCGACGTCGCGTGGACGATGGCGCCGTCCGGGACCAACACCGGCGAGCCGATCCGGGCGGGCGCGGCGATCGGGGCCGCGACCGACTACCGCGGCGTCGGCTGGTTCTGCCCCGGGCTCGCCCAGCCCGACGGCGGCGGCTCGTTCACGCTCGGCTTCCGGTCCGGGCTGATGGTCGACCAGCGCGGCCGCCGGTACGGCAACGAGGCGCGGCCCTACGACCAGTTCGGGCGGCTGATGGCCGAGGCGCCCGAGCGGATCCCGTCCTGGTACGTGTTCGACTCCCGCGAGGGCGGCCGGCTGCCCGCGATCGCGATGCCCGAGGGCGACCCCGCCGAGCACCTCGCCGCGGGCACCTGGGTGCGGGCCGACACCCTGCCCGAGCTGGCCGCCGCGATCGGCGTGCCCGCCGAGGACCTGGTCGCGACCGTCGAGCGGTTCAACGGCTTCTGCGCGTCCGGCGTGGACGAGGACTTCGGCCGGGGTGACGACGAGTACGACACGTTCTTCGCCGGTGGCGAGGGCCCGAACAAGGCGCTGACGCCGGTCACGCAGCCGCCGTACTACGCCGCGCGCTTCGTGCTGTCCGACCTCGGCACCAAGGGCGGCCTGGTCACCGACGAGCGCGGCCGGGTGCTGCGCGAGGACGGCCATCCCGTCCCGGGCCTGTACGCCGCCGGCAACTCCGCCGCGTCGGTCTTCGGGAGCGTGTACCCCGGCCCGGGCGCCCCGCTCGGCTCCGCGATGGTCTTCGCGTCGCTCGCGGTGCGGGACCTCGGCGCGGCCGGATCGTAGATCGGCGGGAGGGCAGGGCGCCGTCGTCCGATGGTCATTCCCTGGTGGACAGGTACGGGACGGGCGACCCGGCGTAGCGTGACGCCATGCGAGGTGGATCCCTCCTCCTGACGGCCCTGGCGCTCGTGGGGACGGCGGTCGTCGCGTCGCCCGCTCGGGCGGGCGACACCTACTACCAGGTGGTCCGCGAGCTCGGCAGCCGCTTCGACGTCGCGGGGTACACCTGCGCCGGCGATCCCGCCGCCGCGCCGACGACCCGGATCGGCCTCTCCGACGAGCACGTCCGCGGGCAGGGCAGCCTGCTGCTGCGCGGTGCCGCGGACACCGCGGCGGCGCCGATGCTCGTCGACCAGCGCAAGCCGAGCAAGGTCCTCTGGTACACCTGGCCGACCGGCAGCGCGGACGGCACCGACCCACGGGGGCAGTGGCGGGTCGAGATGAACGGCGACGTGCTCACCAGCGATCCGCTGCCGCTCACGCCCCGGTCGTGGAACCGGCTGTGGCTCGACGACGCGACGCTGCACGACGGCGACTGGTCGGGGACGATCTCCGAGTACATCGCGGAGTTCGGCAAGGGCGACCACTGGGAGGTCGGCCTCCTCACCGGCGACTGCCTCGGCAGCCCCGAGGTCCGGGTGGACGCGATCGGCACCCGGCTGGCGACCTTCGACTTCGAGGCGCGCAACTGGCTCGACGCGACCGTCCTCGACCAGAGCGGCAGCCGCTGGCGCGCCGTCCAGTACGGCGAGCCGTTCCGCGTGGTCGCCCGGGCCCACCACTGGGACAGCGCCGCCGGCCACGGCCGACCGGTCTCGGGCGCGCGGGTCGTCTTCGAGCGGCGGTGGGCCGGGACGCACGCCTGGAAGCCGGTCGCCCACCGGCGCACCGCGGCGAGCGGCCGGGCCGTGCTGGAGGGCGTGTCGCACCGGGCGGCGTTCTGGCGGGCCGTGTGGCACCGGTCCCCGGAGGCCGTCCCCAGCGAGGAGGCCTACCAGGGCTCGGACACCGTCTGGGCACGGCCGCTGGTCAACGGCCGGCGCTGCACCGCCGACGGGGACCCGGCGCTGGCCTGCACACCGGTCACGGTCCCGGCCGGCCGGGTCGTGCTGTCGGGGCGGGCCCGTCCCGGTGGCTCCGCGATCGTGCACCTGTACCTCTACGACGGCCCGTCGATGAGCGGACTGCCGCTGCTGGACAAGCAGGTCCGGCTCGGCCGCGACGGGCACTGGCGGATCGCGTTCGCGACCGGCGGCCACGACCGCCTGTACGCCCGCCTGGACACCGAGCAGACCACGAAGCGGCACTGGCCCGGCCTCCTGCTGAGCGTCCCGCTGCGGGTGAGCTGACACCCGCGGCCAAGAGGCCGGCGTCAGCCCGCGACCTCCACGATCGCCGGGAGCGACGCGGCCATGATCTCGAGCAGCTGCTCGCGGGTGATGCCGCGCGGGTCCGCGATCCAGGAGAGCACCAGCTCCTCCACCATCGCCGACCAGCCGCGCACCACGAGCCGGGTCGCGGGGGTGTCCGGGACGATGTCGCCCTGCGCGTCCTCGCGGAAGATCCGGCTGTTCAGCGCCGAGCGCGCCTCCTCGTAGATCTCGCGCAGCGTCTCGTTGCCGCCGGCGGCCGCCTTGACCAGCGAGAGGTAGCCCTCGTAGTTGGCGACCACGTAGTCCAGGTACGCCGCGAGCGAGGTGAGCATCCGCTCCATCGGATCGCCGTCGGCGGGCGGCGAGGTCTGCTCGATCAGGTCGTCGGCGGCCCGCCGGACGACGGCCTCGTGGAAGGCGTGCTTGTTGCCGAAGTAGTGGTAGAGCAGGCCGCGGGAGATCCCGGCCTCCTCGGCGAGCAGGTCGATGGAGAGCTCGTCCAGCGACCGGTGGGCGAGCAGGCGGACCCCCAGGTCGAGCAGCTGCTCGCGGCGCTGCTCCGGCGACAGGCGGGTCCGCTGCGACGTAGGCTGGCTCACACCCCGCACTCTATTGACACTTTTTCAATAACGCCAGTACGGTCCAGTCATGCACGTGCAGCACCTCATCGTCGGCGCCGGGTTCGCGGGCCTGTGCGCGGCGATCAAGCTGCAGGAGGACGGCGAGACCGACTTCCTGGTGGTCGAGAAGGGCCCCGACGTCGGCGGCACCTGGCGCGACAACACCTACCCCGGCGCGGCCTGCGACGTCCCGAGCCAGCTCTACTCGTTCTCATTCGCACCGAACCCCGAGTGGTCGATGTCCTACTCGCCGCAACCCGAGATCCAGGCCTACCTCCGCTCGGTCGCGGAGGGGTCCGGGACGCTGGACCGGTTCGAGTTCGACACCCGCTTCGAGGAGGCGACCTGGGACGACGCCGCCCAGGTCTGGCGGTCGCGGATCTCCGGACCGGCGGGCGAGCGGACCGTCACGTCCACCACGCTCGTCATGGGCGCGGGCAGCCTGTCGGAGCCGAAGCTCCCCGAGATCGACGGCATCGAGACCTTCCAGGGCGACCTCTTCCACTCCGCTCGGTGGAACCACGACGTCGACCTGGCCGGCAAGCGCGTCGCGGTGATCGGCACCGGCGCCTCGGCGATCCAGATCGTCCCCGAGCTGCAGCAAGTGCTGGAGGCTTCCGGCGGCCACCTCGACGTCTACCAGCGCACCGCGCCGTGGGTGATCCCCCGCAACGACCGGCGGTACGGCGCCCTCGAGCGTCGCGCGCTGCGCCGGCTCCCGCTGCTGCGCAAGCTCTACCGGACCGGCATCTACTGGGCGCACGAGGCGTACGTGCCGGCGTTCACGGTCGAGCCGAGGATCGCGGCGCCGGCCAAGCAGGCCGCGCTGGCGAACATCCGCAAGGGCATCGCGGACCCCGAGCTCCGTGCGCGCGTGACGCCGCACTTCGAGATCGGCTGCAAGCGGATCCTCCGGTCGAACACCTACTACCCGGCGCTCGCGGCCGACACCACCGAGCTAGTGACCGACCCCATCGCCAAGGTGACCGGCAACGCGGTCGTCACCGCCGACGGGGTCGAGCGGCCGGCCGACGTGCTCGTGGTGGCCACCGGCTTCCACACCACCGACCTGCCGTTCGCCGAGCACGTCACCGGCACCGCGGGCCGCCGCCTCGCCGACGTCTGGCGCGAGCAGGGCATGGCGGCGTACAAGGGCACGACCGTGCCGGGCTTCCCGAACCTGTTCGTGCTGGTCGGGCCCAACACCGGCCAGGGCCACACCAGCATGGTGTTCATCATCGAGGCGCAGGTCGCCTACCTGCGCGACGCGATCCGCGCCATGCGCGAGCGCGGGCTCCGGGCCGTGGAGCCACGCGAGCGCGCGTTCCGCCGCTGGAACGCGAACCTGCAGCGCCGGATGAAGCGCACCGTCTGGACGACCGGCGGCTGCCAGAGCTGGTACCTCGACGAGCACGGCCGCAACACCACGCTGTGGCCGAAGGCGACCTTCACCTTCCGCCGGAACCTGGCGCGCTTCGACATCGACGCCTACGACACCCACGAGGAGCGAACCGCATGAAGTCCTTCGACGACAAGGTCGTGGCGATCACGGGAGCGGGGTCCGGCATCGGCCGGGCGCTGTCCCTCAACCTGGCCCGGCAGGGGGCGCTGCTGGCGATCTCCGACGTCGACGACGCCGGGCTCGCCGAGACCGTCGACCTGGTGCAGGGCGTCGGCGCGCGCGAGGTGCGTTCGGACCACCTCGACGTGGCGGACCGCGCCGCGTTCGCGGCGTACGCCGGCTCGGTCGCCGACCAGTTCGGCCGGGTGAACGTCGTGGTCAACAACGCCGGCGTCGCGCTCGCGGGGAACCTCGAGGACCTCGAGTACGACGACATCGACTGGATCATGGCCATCAACTTCTTCGGCGTCCTCCACGGGACCAAGGAGTTCCTCCCCCACCTGATCGCCTCCGGCGACGGGCACGTCGTGAACATCTCGTCGCTGTTCGGGCTGATCTCGATGCCGGGCCAGAGCATGTACAACGCGGCCAAGTACGCCGTGCGCGGCATGTCCGAGGCGCTCCGCGAGGAGATGCTGGTCGCCGGCTACCCGGTCGGCGTCACGGTGGTCCACCCGGGCGGCATCAAGACCGCGATCGCCCGGAACGCCCGGGTGTCCGCGAAGGAGGACAAGGCGCAGACGGCGAAGCTGTTCGACGAGAAGCTCGCCAAGATGACCCCGGAGCGGGCGGCGGAGATCATCGTCAAGGGCGTTCAGGGCAACAAGGCGCGGGTGCTGGTCGGCCTCGACGCCCACGCCGTCCACCACTTCGCGAAGCTGACCGGCTCCCGCTACCAGGACATCGTCGCGAAGGCCGCTAGTCGCGTGCTGCCGGATCGGACGACCGTCGTCTGACCCTCCGGCTGCTCTCCCGGCTCCGCACCTTCAGCGGGCCGACCAGGCGGGGGCCGGCCAGCCGGCTCTCGAGGCGGTGCGCCTCGCGCTTGAGCGGCTGCGCGACGTACTCGCCGAGGATCACCCCGGACGAGAGCGCGATCGCGATGGACGCCGCGGTGATGATCGCGAGCAGCCCCTCGGACGTGTAGCCGGCGCCCTCCCCCAGCAGGCTCAGGCCGCGGTAGATCGACAGGCCGGGGAGCATCGGCACGACGGCCGAGACGACGACCACCAGCGGCGGCACGCGTAGCCGACCGGCGACCGTGTAGCTGACCAGGCCGACGAAGAACGCGGCCAGCGCCGTCGACCAGGTGCTGCCCACGCCGCCGATCCGCACGGTCTGGCTGATCACCATCGCGACGGCGGCGACCAGACCGATCGGGAGGAGCGTGCGCCGTGGGGCGTACGACGCGAACGCGAACGCCGCCGCGCAGATCGCCGCGCCGACCGCCATCACGGTGACGTCCTTCAGCGTGGACGTCCCCACGTCGATCCGGTCCACCGAGACACCGGCCAGGTCGGCGACCGTGAGGCCGCCGCTGACGCCGGCGATGATGCCGGCGGTCGCCAGCAGCGCCTCCGTCAACCGGGCACCCGCGGTGACGTAGAAGCCGGTCAGGGCGTCCTGCAGCGCCCCCATGAAGCCGATGCCGGCCAGCAGCATGATCAGGTTCGCGGTGACGACCAGCGACGGGTCGAGGTCCAGCCAGCTGGCCGCCGCGGCCACCGCGATCAGCGTCGCCAGCCCGCCGCCGGCGATCTGCCGGTAGAAGAACGGGATCCGGCGGCGGCCCATCACCAGCTGCAGCCGGTCGATCCCGATCGCCGCGACGGCGGCGATCACGACCACGGCCGCGTTGCCGCCCAGCTGGAGCCCGACGCCGGCGGCCATCACCCCCCAGCCCAGCGTGGCGGCCCAGCGGGGCCGGATGTGACCGGAGGACACGATCCGCGCGAGCCGGGTGCGCGCGTCCTTGAGCTCGACCTCGCCGCGCAGCACCTCGCGGACCAGGTGGTCGACCAGCGTCAGGTCCTCGTAGTCGATGTCGCGCTGCTTGACCTGCCGGATCAGCACGACCGAGGGCTCCTCGGGGGCGGGCTGGAAGCTCATCGACAGCGAGGTGAACGTCACGTCCACCTCGGGGTTGCGCACGCCGTACTGCCAGGCGAGCGCCTGCATGGTCGCCGTGACGTCGGCGGCACCGGCGCCCGAGGACAGCAGCAGCTCGCCGACGCGGAGGCAGAAGTCCAGGGTCAGGTTGAGCTCGCGGGCCTCCAGCATGGCCGCCATGGTGGCAGTCCGCTGGTAGACAGGCCACGTGAGCCTCACCACCGGCGACGCGGTCCGCGTCGTGATGACGAAGTGGGCCGACCGGCCGCACTGGGAGTTCGACGCGACGTACCTCGGCAGCGACGAGCACGGCGACTGGCTGGGCATCCGGCGGAGCACCGTGATGACCCGCCCGGGCCTGACCTACGTCGCCCCGACCCGCCAGGTCGGGCTGGTGCCGCCGCCCGGGCCGGACGCGGCGCGGGGGTGGCTGGCGACGTTCCACGACGTCGGCGGGCCGGTGCGGGTCTACGTCGACATCACCACCCCGCCTCTCTGGGACGGCAGCGTCCTGCGGGCCGTCGACCTGGACCTCGACGTCGTCCGCGGCAACACCGGTCGGGTGTGGGTCGACGACGAGGACGAGTTCGCCGAGCACCGGATCCGGTACCGCTACCCCGACGACGTGGTCGCGGCCGCGATGACCTCCTGCGACCGGGTGCACGCGGCGGTCGCGGCCGGCGCCGCGCCGTACGACGGGGTGGCCGTCTCGTGGCTCGCCCGGGTGGAGGAGACCGCCGCTTCCTGAGCCTCGATCCACCGATTCGCGGCGTCGCGAGCGTCACCAGATGGGTGCGCTGGCAAGGCGCCGGCGCGAGGGGCGGTCTGGTTGCACCGTTGAGCGTCGGCAACGCAGCCAGGGTGCCCAGATGGCGGCGCGCAGCAGGCGGGAATCGATGGATCGAGGCTGTGCTGTGGAACGCTGACGGGTGTGCGCATCGACTTCCATGCCTCGCCCGAGCCGACGTTGGGGGTGGAGTGGGAGCTGGCGCTCGTCGACCGCCGCACCCGTGACCTGCGCAACGACGCCACGCACCTGTTCGCGCGGGCCCGGCCGCGGCTTCGCGACCCGGGCAAGCTCCACCAGGAGCTGCTCCGCAACACCGTCGAGATCGTGAGCGGGATCTGCCACACGGTGCCCGAGGCGATGGCGGACCTGCGCACGACGCTCGAGGGGGTGCTGCCGGCGGGCGACGACCTGGACATCGACCTGTACGGCGCGGGCACGCACCCGTTCGCGTCCTGGACGGTCCAGCAGCTCAGCGAGGGGCACCGCTACGAGGAGCTGATCAACCGGACCCAGTGGTGGGGCCGGCAGATGCTGATCTGGGGCGTGCACGTGCACGTGGGGATGCCCGAGAAGGAGCGGGTGATGCCGGTCCTCTCCGCGCTGCTCAACTACTACCCGCACCTCCAGGCGCTCTCGGCGTCCTCCCCGATCTGGGCCGGCATCGACACCGGCTACGCCTCCAACCGGGCGCTGATGTTCCAGCAGCTGCCGACCGCCGGGCTGCCGTTCCAGTTCGAGCGGTGGTCGGAGTTCGAGGGGTACGTCTCCGACCAGCTGGTCACCGGCGTGATCGAGGACCTCACCGAGATCCGCTGGGACGTCCGGCCGGCCCCCCGCCACGGCACGCTGGAGAACCGGGTCTGCGACGGCGTCTCGAACTTCACCGAGCTGGCCGCGCTGGTGGCCCTCATGCACTGCCTGGTCGTCGACCTCGACACCCGGCTGGCCGCCGGCGAGCCGCTCCCGACGATGCCGCCGTGGCACGTGCAGGAGAACAAGTGGCGCGCCGCCCGGTACGGCCTCGACGCGATCGTGATCACCGACGCCGCCTCGCACGAGCGGCTGGTCACCGAGGACCTGGCCGAGCTGCTCGAGCGGCTCGCGCCCGTCGCCGAGCGCCTCGGCTGCGCCGCGGAGCTCGCGTCGGTCGCCGACATCCCGCGCCGGGGCGCGTCGTACCAGCGCCAGCGCGCGGTGGCCGAGGCGACCGGCGGCGACCTGGTCGCGGTCGTCGACTCGGTGGTCCGCGAGCTGCGCGAGGGCCTGGGCCCTCAGTAGCCGCCCTCCGGCGGCACCATCTCCAGCCGCACGCCGAGCAGCCGCACCGGCCGGCCCCGGTCGCGCTCGTCGAGCCGGTCCAGCAGCGAGACCGCGGCCGCCTCGAGCACGGCCAGGTCGTACGTCGGCTCGGGCAGCGTGAGGCTGCGGCTGACGGTGACGAACGGCACGAAGCGCACCTTGAGCCCGACCCGGGCGGCCGGCCGGCCCTCGGCCCGGATGTCGGCGAGCACCCGGCCGGTCAGCGCGCGCACCGCCGCGGCGACCTGCTCGGGCGTGTCCAGGTCCTGCTGGAAGGTCTCCTCGCGGCCGTGCGCCCGCGGCACCCACGGCGTCGCGTCCACCGGGCTGGTGTCCGCCCCGCGGCCGAGCCGGTGGTACCAGGGCCCCATCGTCGGCCCGAGCTCGGCGGCGAGCACCCGCGCGTCCGAGGACGCCAGCTGGGCGACGGTGTCGATGCCGAGCGCGGCGAGCTTCCGGGCGGTCTTCGCGCCGATCCCCCACAACGCGGTGGTCGGCCGCTCGCCCATCACCTCGAACCAGGTGTCCTCGGTCAGCTGCCACACGCCGCGGGGCTTGCCGAAGTCGGTCGCGATCTTCGCGCGCAGCTTGTTGTCGCCGATCCCGACCGAGCAGTGCAGGTCGGTCGCGGCCAGGACCGCGGCCCGCACCCGCTCGGCGAACTCCCGCGGGTCGCCGAGGTCGCCGTGGCCCGCGCCCGGTCCGAGGAACGCCTCGTCCCAGCCCAGCACCTCGAGCACCACCGGCACCCCGCCCCACTCCAGGCCGCGCAGGGTGGCCATCACCTCGGCCGAGGCGGCGTCGTACGCCTCCTTGTCGACCGGCAGGAAGACCGCGTCCGGACACTTGCGCGCCGCCAGCCGCAGCGGCATGCCCGACCCGACGCCGAACGCCCGGGCCTCGTACGACGCGGTCGCCACCACCCCCCGCTCGGTCGGGTCGCCGCGACCGCCGACCACGACCGGCCGGCCCGCCAGCTCGGGGCGGCGGAGCACCTCGACCGCGGCGATGAACTGGTCCAGGTCGACGTGCAGCACCCAGCGCGGGTCGCTCATCGGGGCGGCGGGGGCAGCGCGTCGGTGGATTCCAGCTGCTCCATGCCGGTCACCATCAGCAGGTCGACGACGACCGAGCGCAGCTGGGCGAGGACCGCCTCGGCCGCCAGCACCCCCGACCGCTCGACCGTGCCGGTGGCGTGCGCGACCGCGAGCAGCGCCGGCCGGGCGGCCGCCGCCATCCGGTTCGCGGCCAGCTCCTCGGCCACCGCGTCCGTCGCGTCGGCCAGGTCGAGCGCCAGCAGCGCGTAGGACTTCGGCACCGGGCGCCGGTGGTACGCGGCCACCGCCGTCTGCCGGACCAGCACGCGGGTGCTGCGCAGCGCCCGGTCGAGCGGGTCGACCAGCTCGGCCATCTTGCGCAGGTCGTCGCGGTGCCGGACCCGGAACGGGGAGGACTCGACCACGGACAGGCCCTCGTCCGCAGCGTCCTTGAGCTCCCTGATCAGGTAGTCGGTCGAGCGCGCGTCGGCGAGCAGGTCCAGCGCCCGGTCCGGCTCGCCGTCGGTCATCACCTCGCCGGCCGCGCGCAGCAGGGCCGCGATCTTGCGCGCCACGACCGCCGCCTGCTCGCGGGGGCGCCGCAGCGGCGCCGCCGGCACCACCGTCGCCGCGACCAGCGCGACCAGGCCGCCGACCACCGCATCGGTCCAGCGGGTGAACGCCTGGCTCGGGTCCGCGACCAGCCCGGCGATCACGATCGACTGCACCGCCGCCTGGGTCACGAACAGCTGCCCGCCGTCGAGGAGGAAGGCCGCCGACATCGCCAGCGCCACGATCAGCGCGATCTGCCAGCCGCCGGACCCCAGCCACGCCACCAGCAGGTCGGCGAGGAACACGCCCACCGCCACGCCGATGGTGACCTCGGCGACCCGGCGCAACCGCTGGCCGTACGACGTCCCCAGGGCGACCACGGCGGCGACCGGGGCGAAGAACGGTGTCGGGTGGCCGAGCACGTCGGCGGCCAGGAACCAGGCGACGCCCGCGGCGATCGCGCACTGCCCGATCTGCCACGACTTCGCCTCCAGCCGCCGCACCCGGGCCCGCGCCGACGTGCGGCCGCGGTCCCACATCCGGTCCAGCGGCCCCGCCTCCATGCGGGCGATCTTCCCACGGGCCCCATCTCGGTCACTGCGCGTGCGCCCAGTCCAGCGCCTGCTTCAGGTCGCCGAGGTCGCGGTACCAGGTGCGCACCTCGGTCAGGCACCGCGCCCTGCGCACGCGAGCGTGGTACTCCGAGCACTCGGCGCGCGCCTCGGAGTGGGTGGGCGGGAACTCCTCGGTGCCGTCGTAGTGCCGGATCCCGAACCCGTTGGCCGGGTCGCCGGTCACGTCGACGATCGTGTCGCCCGGAGGCGGGTCGACCGCGGCGACCGCGGCACCTCCGACACAGATCCCGAGGACGAGGGCGAGACATGCGATCCACTTCATGCCGGCGACGCTAGGAGCCGGCACAGACCTCCGGGCGGCGCCCGGGAGCAGCCTGGGGACAGCGCGGTTCGGACGCGGCCTGTGGACGGTCAGCGGGCCAGCGTGACGGTGATCGTCGTGTCGGCGCAGCCCGACGCGAGGGACGTCATCGCGCTCTTCTCCGCGCTGTCGACGCTGAGCCGCCAGCGGTGCTTCACCGCGACCCACTCGCGCAGGTAACGGCACTGCTGCTGGGGCGGCAGCCACTCGGCGACGTCCTGGTCCCCCTTCGACCGGTTCAGCGCCGCGGTGACCCCGACCAGCGTGCGGTAGTCGCCCAGGTCGTTGGCGTAGGCCTCGCGCGTCGCCGACGACCACGACCCGGCGCCCGAGTCCCACGCCTCGGCGAGCGGCACCAGGTGGTCGATGTCGAGGTCGGCGGCGTCGTCCTGCGAGACGCCGTCGTAGTAGGAGTACCAGCGTCCACCGGAGAGGGAGCAGCCGGGACCGACCGCGGGCGCCTCCTCCGCCTCGGCGAGCAGTACCTCGTCGCGGGTGTCGCAGCCGTCGCCGTCGGCGTCGACCCAGTGGCGGAAGAGGTCGCGCGAGTACCCGCTGCGGGACTCGGCGGCGACCGGTAGGTCGGCGACGGCCCGGCTCAGGGGCGCGGAGTAGGACGCCGCGTGGGCGGGTGCGGGGACGACGACGAGGCCGGCGGCGGTCAGGAGGGCGGCGAGGAGGGTGCGGACCATGGCCCGACCCTCCTCGCCCACCGGGCCCGGGCGGTACCGCGACCCGCCCGGAAGGTTCCTGTCCGTCCTCGATGGGTACGTGGGCCGCGTGATCGACGGGCGCTACGAGCTGGGCGAGCGGGTCGGCTCCGGTGGCATGGGCACGGTCTACCGGGCCCGGGACACGCTGCTGGACCGGCCGGTCGCTCTCAAGCTGCTGCGCGCGAGCGACGACGCGGTGCACCGGGCGCGGCTGCGGGCCGAGGCGCGGTTCGCGGCCGGGCTGCAGCACCCGGGGATCGTGCGGGTCTACGACTACGGCGAGGAGGACGGCCCGGAGGGCCCGCGGCCGTACATCGTCATGCAGCTCGTCGACGGTACGCCGGTCCGCGCGCCGCTCCCGCCCGACCGGGTCGCCGCGCTGCTCGAGGGCGTCGGCGAGGCGCTGGCCGTGGCCCACGCCGCGGGCGTGGTGCACCGCGACCTGAAGCCCTCGAACATCCTGGTGACCGACGGGGGCCGCCCGGTGCTCGTCGACTTCGGCGTCGCCCGGTCCGACACCGCCGAGCCGCTCACCGAGACCGGCTTCGTGGTCGGCACGGCGGAGTACCTCAGCCCCGAGCAGGTCGAGGGGGGCCGGGCCACGCCGGCCTCCGACGTGTACGCCCTCGGCGTGGTCGCCCACCAGTGCCTGTCGGGGACGTCACCGTTCCAGCGCGAGACCCCGGTCGCCACCGCGCTCGCGCACCTGCGCGACGACGTGCCCGAGCTGCCGAGCGGCGTGCCGACGGGGCTGCGGACCCTGGTGCGCGCGATGCTCGCCCGGGCGCCGGAGGACCGCCCGACCGCGGCCGAGGTCGTGCAGCGGGCGGCCGCGGCGCCGGCGACGCGCACCGTGGTGCTGCCGCCGATGCCCGCCGCGCCCCCGCCACCGCCCGAGGTGGTGAGCGCGCAGGCCCGGCGCCGGGTCGCGATCGTGGCCGGCGGCGCCGCGGTCCTCGTCGTGGCGCTGCTGCTCGCCGCGCTCCAGGGGCGGAACCCCACCGCGCCGACGGCGGCGGCGGCGGGCTCGCACCGGCCCTCCCACGCCGCGAGCCACACCGCGAGCCACACCGCCAGCGCGGACCCCACGCCGACGCCGACCCCCACGGCGAAGTCGAAGCCCATCACGGTGCGCACCCACGCCCCGAAGCCGCCACCGCGGGCGCACCACCACCCGAAGCCCCCCAAGAAGCACGGCTATCCACCGCACGGCAAGAAGCACGGCAAGAAGCACGGGCCGAAGAAGCACAAGCACCACTGAGAGGTTGTGGCGCCCGCCCCGAGCCGCCACACTCGGACGCCACGGGCAGCAGACAGGGGAACAGCGTGGTCTCACCGATCGATCCGACGGCAACGGCGTTCCTGCTGGCGGAGAACCGCAGCATGCCGATGCACGTGGGCGGGCTCCAGCTCTTCGAGAAGCCCGAGGGCGCCGGGCGCAACTACGGGCGCGAGATGTACGAGTCGATGCGGGACGTCGAGGAGATCGCGCCGCTGTTCCTCAAGCGGCCGCACCGGTCGCTGTCGACCGCCGGGCAGCTGGTCTGGGTCGAGGACGAGCAGTTCGACGTCGACCACCACATCCGGCACAGCGCGCTCCCGCAGCCCGGCCGGATCCGCGAGCTGCTGGACCTCAGCAGCCGGCTGCACAGCACCCGCCTCGCCTGGGAGCGCCCGCTGTGGGAGGCGCACATCATCGAGGGGCTCCGCGACGGCCGCGTCGCGCTCTACACCAAGGTGCACCACGCGCTGGTCGACGGGATCTCGGCGATGCGGCTCGTGCAGAGCACGCTCAGCCCGGACTCCGACCAGCGTGAGATGCCGCCGCCGTGGGACGCGCGGACCCGCCGCGACCGGGCGCCGCGACCGACGTCCGACGAGACGAGCCTGGCCGAGATCCCGACCCAGGTGATGCGCTCGGCCCTCGGGATCGCCACCGAGGCGGCGGGCCTGCCCGGTGCGCTGGTCAAGACGATCACCAAGGGGGTGAAGAACGAGACGTCGTCGATCTCGCTCTACGCGCCCCGCACGATCTTCAACCAGAAGATCACCGGGTCGCGCCGGTTCGCCGCCCAGGACTGGGAGATCGAGCGGCTCCAGCGGATCGGCAAGGCGACCGGCACCACGATCAACGACGTCGTGCTCGCCATGTGCGGCGGCGCCCTGCGCCGCTACCTGCTCGAGCTCGACGCGCTGCCGGAAGCGCCCCTCGTCGCCATGGTCCCGATCGGGCTCAAGGCCAAGGAGTCCCACCTGCCGTCGACCGAGGGCGGCAACGCCATCGGCGCGGTGATGTGCCGGCTCGGCACCGACCTCCACGACCCCGCCGACCGGCTCAGCGCCGTGCACGCGTCGATGGCCGACGGCAAGGAGGCGCTGTCGGGCATGACGCCGACGCAGATCATGGCGATGAGCGCCCTGGGCCAGGCGCCGGCGATCATCGCGCCGATGCTCCGGATGTCCGGCATCGTGCGCCCGCCGTACAACACCATCATCAGCAACGTGCCCGGCCCCCGGACCACGCAGTACTGGAACGGCGCCAAGCTGGTCGGCCACTACCCGCTGTCGATCCCGATCAACGGGATGGCCCTCAACATCACCTGCATCTCGTACGACGGCCGCCTCGGCTTCGGCGTGATCGGCTGCCGCCGCACCGTGCCGAGGCTCCAGCGGCTGCTCACGCACCTCGACGACGAGGTGGCCGCCCTGGAGAAGGCCTCCGGGGCCTAGGCCGGTGACCCCCAGAGCGGCGCCGCCATCCAGAGCTCGGTGCTCACGCGAACCGGCTCGGTGACCTCTCCAGACGCCACGTCCAGGACGGCGAGCGTTCTCGACCGGGCGAGGAGCAGATGCTCCGAGTCCTTGCCCCACGCGAGCGGCTCCCACCCAGAAGGCACGTCGGCGACGATCGTGCCGTCGGTCGTGAGGACGTGGGCGTCTCCGCACCGCTTCCGCACCGACGCAGGAAGGGTTGTCGCGAGTGCCTCTCCGTCAGGGGCGAGCAGGACCAGGTTCATGCAGGGGAACGAGGCCACGTCCTGCCGGCGTCCGTCCCGTGCGAACGTGATCAGTGTGCTTCGCGGCGAGTTGACCCGGACGACCGAGAAGCCCTGCCCGTCGTCGCGCCAGGCGACGCCGGGCAGCGTGAGCGTCCCCGACGCCGGAACGTGGCGCCATCGGCCCGATCCCTCGTCGAACCGGAAGACCCCTGCTTTCGGTCGAACGGCCGAGAGCGAACCATCCGGACCGACACTCGGCGCATAGAGACCGCTGCCGGGTGTCGCCACCTGCACGAGGCGACCGCCAGCCACCTCGTACACGCCGTCCGTGTACGGGTCGGACTCGTCCCTGACACCACCGATCACGACTCGGTCACCGTTGCCGGCGACGTTCGACAACGCGAAGGGCTGCACGCGCCGAGGCGCGGGTCGCAGGCCCCCCGGACCGATCACACCCAGACCGGCATGAAGAACGTCATCGCCTGCCATCACGTAGACCCGGTGCGCTCCCAGCAGACGAAGGACCTGGACCCATTCCCTCTTCGCGGTCGGAGGTCGAGACGGCTCGCCGTGAGACCCCGCCACGGAGCCTGATCCCGAATCGACGGGTCCACTGGGCTCCTGGCCTGCGATCGAGCATCCGGCCGACAGCAGCAGTCCGGCGACACCGAGGATCAGCGCTCCGCGACGGAACCTCATGACTCTCCTAGTACCGGGCCTGGTAGCAGACCTGGAAGTAGTAGTAGAACCTGCGCTTGTTCGGCTGCGCGAACTCGTACAGGGCATGTGCCACATTGCCCTTGAAGTCGTTTGTTCCGTAGCCGGGGTACGTGTAGTGCCACGCACCGTTGACCTGGTTGCCGGACTGCGGGCCGATCGAGCCACACTTTCCAGCACCAATGCTGCCGGTCTCAGATCCACCGGTGGACACCGGAAGGCTGCCAGAGATCTTCGCGGCTTTGCCCACCTCGGCGGCGAAGCTCAACGCCGAACTCACGGAGCCACTGTCGACCTGGGTCCCCCACTTGGAGCCGATTCGTCGATTCTGGGAGTTGTCGATCGAAACCTCGCTCTCGGTGTGCGCCATTCGCTGGTACACGTGCTTGTTGCGGCTTCCACCGATCGCACACTGCTCGAACTGGGTCGTGTACTGGCCGTCGACGATCCGGGCGTGGTCCATCGAGTAGAAATGGTTGAGGTAGTGAATCTCCCAGTCACTGTCCGAGAGGTCTACCTTTGCCGGCGTGTAGGCCAGTAGTCCTGAATTGGCATCCGTCTCCTTGACGCACTGATATCCCGAAGCAGCAGCGCTCATGGAAGTGCTCACGTTCAGCGCGGAGACATCGTCTTGGTAGATCGTGCCGGACTGAGGAGTGCTGACGCCGATCTTCTTGACCCGAATGGTGTTCGACAGAAGGTCTGCATCGGTCTCTCCCTCGACGCGAAGTACCTGATACACATCCGGAGCCTGGATCTTGTTCAACCCATCTCCTTGCGCAACGACTGGCGTGTTCTGGTCGTCAGCGACGGCCGGAACAGGCGCGGCCACGACAACCGCGATCAGGCCCGCGAACAACGCGCCCCGGCACCTGGCTTTCAACATGGTCATCCCCGTTCTGAAGTTCGAAACTTGACGCGACACCGGCAACGACGAGCAAGCCGTCGCGGTTATGAGGCACGTCACAGTGAGCCGAACTGGTCTAGGCCGACCGGGGGCCGACCTGCGCCACCCGGTACGCGGGGAAGGCGGAGGACGTTCGGGAGTCGACTAGTGCAGGTAGGCGCGGCGCAGCACCGCGTCGAACGCGCGGTCCGGCAGCAGCCGGCGTACGGCGGGGACGATCCGCGCGCCCTTGCCGGAGGCGTAGCGGGTGCGCGGGTGGGACGCGGTCGCGGCCTTCACGATCGTCTTGGCGACCGCCTTCGGCCCGCTGGACAGCAGCCGGTTGTCGACGCTCTCCAGCGTGCGCACGGCGCGGTCGGCCATCTGCTCGTACGCGCCACCGCGGCTGGTCTCGCGCAGCCCGTCGCGGGCGATCGTGTTCCACTCGGTCACGATGCCGGCCGGCCGGACGATCACAACGTCGATCCCGAACGGCGCGAGCTCGACGCGCAGGCTGTCGCTGAAGCCCTCCACGGCGAACTTCGTGGCGTGGTACCAGGCGCCGAACGGCTCGTAGATCACGGCGCCGATCGAGGAGATGTTGATGATCCGGCCGCCGCCGTTGTGCCGCATGACCGGCGTGACGAGCTGGGTGAGCCGGGCCAGGCCGAACAGGTTGACCTCGAACTGCCGGCGGGCCTCGTCGATCGGCACGTCCTCGACCGCGCCGTAGGAGCCGTAGCCGGCGTTGTTGACCAGCACGTCGATCCGGCCGGTCGCGCCGAGGATCCGCTCGATGCCCGACGTCATCGACTCCTCGTCGGTGACGTCCATCGCGAACACGCGCACGCCGTCCTTCTCCAGCGCGGCCAGCCGGTCGACGCGGCGCGCGACGGCGTACACCTCGAAGCCGGCCTGGCGCAGCCGGCGGGCCGCCTCCGCGCCGATGCCGCTGGATCCTCCGGTGACGAGCGCGACGCGGGACGAGGTCATGCCTCGATCCTGCCCCCGACCTCGTCCAGTCCGCCACCGACCCTCTCGGCGACCACCCGCAGCCGGGCCCGGGTGATGTCCGCGACCGTGAGCAGCCCGGCGGCGTGGGCGTTCGAGCCGGGGCGCGTCGGCTCCGCCGAGTTCACGCTGACGCAGCGGCGGGTGCCGCCGTCGGCGGCGTTCTGCAGCGCCACCGCGTGCCCCGTCGTCCCGCTGCCCGCGAAGAAGTCGACCACCACCGCGTCGTCCGGCATGGTGCCCAGGATCCGCCGCACCAGCCCCGTGGGTTTGGGCGACTCGAAGACGTGGCCGACCAGGTCCTTGAGCTCCTGGACGGCGGTGTCGGTCGAGCCGACCTCCTCGGCGAGCCAGATCGTGCGCAGCTTCTTGCGGCGGCCTCCCGGGGTGTCGCGATGGAGCCAGTCGCGCTGGAACACGTCGACCCGCTCCCCCAGGCGGCCCTTGACCCGCCGGCAGACCAGGTCGTCGGGGCGCTCGTCGATCAGCGGCCGGCTCCACCGCCATACCGCCGGCCGGCCGTCGCCGAAGACCGGGCCGATCTCCACCGCACCCTCGAACGGCACCGTGCTGACCCGCCCGCTCTCGGGGTCGCCCCAGACCGGGAAGTGCAGCGTCCGCGCGGTGACCGGGTTGAACTTCTTGTTGGTGTTGCGCAGCGGCAGGTGCCGGTAGCGGCGCCCGTCGGGCGCGGTCAGCGGGAAGTCGCGCTCGTCGACGTGGTCCGGCGACGTCGCGTCGAGGACGGTACGGCGCGCGTCGCGCGCGTAGACGAGCAGGTACTCGTGGCTGGTCGCGAAGCCCCTCCCCAGCTGCCGGCCCTTCGGGTTGAGGTTGACCACGACCTGGGCGAGGAAGTTCTCCTCGCCGAACACCTCGTCCATCAGCAGCCGCAGGTACGCGACCTCGTGGTCGTCGATGCTGACGAAGATCGCGCCGGTCTCGCGCAGCACCTCGCGCGCCGCCGCGAGCCGCGGCCGCATGAAGTCCACCCACGCGCCGTGCCCGCGGAAGTCGTCGCGGTAGGCGAACTCGTTGCCGGTGTTGTACGGCGGGTCGATGTAGACGAGGTCGACCGGGCCGCCCAGGATCCCGGGGAGCGTGGGCAGCACGTCGAGGTTGTCGCCCTCGACGAAGGTGTTCCACGCCACGGACCGACCCTAACCGGCCCGTCCCGTACGGATGAGTAACCTCCAGCTCGGGACGAGCGTTGACACGGCATCATGAAGACCTTGATCGCCACCGCGCTCCTCGCCGCCTCGCTGGTCGTGCCGCTGTCATCCACCGCCGACGCGGCGCGCCCGCTCGCCACGACCACGGACGGCTGCCTGACCAGCGTCCCGGACCCGGGCACCACCGAGCCCGTCCAGATCTGCTACACGATCTTCCGGCCCACCGGCGCCACGAAGCACCACCCGGTGCCGATGGTGATGCACAGCCACGGCTGGGGCGGGCAGCGCGAGACCGACCCCTCGGCGTTCACGAAGTTCCTGAAGCACGGGTACGCCGTGATCTCGTTCGACCAGCGCGGCTTCGGCGAGAGCGGCGGCCACGCCTACGTCGAGAACCCGGCCGTCGAGGGCCACGACGTGCGCAAGCTCGTGGCGCTGGTCAGCCGGCTCGCGTGGGTGCGGCAGGACGGCCCGGGCGACCCGCGGATGGCCGCGATCGGCGGCAGCTACGGCGGCGGCTACCAGTTCCTCGCCGCGTTCGAGGAGCTGCGCGCGAAGGGCACGCCGGTCCTCGACGCGCTGGCCCCCGAGATCACGTGGAACGACCTCAGCGACAGCCTCGCGCCGGAGGGCGTCGTCCGCACCGAGTGGGCGTCCGCGCTCAGCGCCGCCGCGGCGCCGTCCGACGCGCTGCCGCCCAACGTCTACAAGGCCCTGGCCGAGGGCGCCGCGACCGGCACCTGGCCGGACGGCTCGGTCCCGGGCACCGAGGACATGGCCTCGTTCTTCCGCAAGAACGGCCCGAAGTGGCAGGTGTCCCAGGGCCGGCGGCTCGACATCCCGGTGCTGTTCGGCCAGGGCACCACCGACACGCTGTTCCCCCTCCAGCAGGGCCTGGAGAACTGGCGCACCGCGGTCACCGCCAAGGCGCGCCGGCACAGCATCTTCGTCGCCTACAACGGCGGCCACACCCTGCCGGCGGTGCTCCCGAGCGGCGTCAGCGTCGACTCCGACCCGTGCAGCAAGGAGCTCGCCGGCGGCACGTTCACCGACCTCACCATCCGGTTCCTCGACGAGCAGCTGAAGGGCCGCGACACCGGCCTGCGGGGCTACGGCAGGTTCCACCTGGCCACGCCGGACAGCACCTGCACCACGGTCGACTCGGTGCGCGCGAACACGACGCTCGACGCCGGCACGGTCGCGACCACCGAGACCGGCGGCGCGCCGCTGGCGTACGCGGTCGCCGAGGGCCCGATCCGGGTCGCCGGCACGCCGTACCTCACCGGCTCGCTGACCGCCCTCGGCGCGATCAACCGGGCGTTCTACGGCCTCGCGGTCGGCACCTCGCCGGCCGACGCGCACCTGGTGCAGAACAACGTGCTCCCGCTCAACGTGACCGGGCCCGTGGTCGGCGAGCAGCACCGGATCGACCTCCCGTCGGTGGCGATCGACGTGCCGGCCGGGCAGACGCTGTACGTGCTCGCGTCGCCGGTCAGCGACACGTTCGTCGGCATGGGCAGCCGGACGCCGGGCGCCGTCGTCCTCGAGGACACGGCCGTCCACCTCCCCGTCGTCGGCAGGTGAACGACCTAGCCTAGGAGAGGTGCGTATCCGCCTGACCCTCTCGGCCGGCCTGGTCGCGTGCGCCCTCGCAGCAGGAGCGCCCGCCCTCGCCGGGAACCCCTCGGACCCCGGACCCGACCGCTCCCCGGACGGACCCCGCAAGCTGCACCCGAAGCACACCTCGGGCGGCGAGCCGGGCGTGATCGCGGCGCCGCGCACGTCGGCGTCGTTCCGCACGACGACGACCGACCGGGTGAGCTGGCGGGTGGCCCCGGGGGTGCAGTACACGCGCTGGTCGCAGACCGACGCACGCGGGCCGATCGTCGCGCACCTGCTGACGGTCGACCCGAGCACCCCGGGGCTGAAGATCGACTACGCGAGCATGGGGGCGGTCCGCCGGGTCGCGCCGGTCAGGGACATCCTCGCCACGGACGGCGCGGTGGCCGGCGTGAACGGCGACTTCTACGACATCGGCCACACCGGCGCGCCGCTCGGGCTCGGCAAGGACCGGCAGCGAGGGCTGCTGCACGCCCGCCAGGACGGCTGGAACAACGCGTTCTTCATCAACCGCAACGGCCGCGCGGGCATCGACGACCTGCCGATGACCGCGAAGGTGCTGTACCACCCGCAGGTGCACGTCACGAACCTCAACTCGTCGTTCGTCACACCGGGCGGCCTGGGCATCTACACGCCGCGGTTCGGCCGCACGGCGGGCTACGCCGTCACCCAGGGCCAGACCGAGCGGGTCCGGCAGGTGATGGTCCGCGACGGCCGGGTAGTGAGCAACCGGGCCAGGCTCGCGAACGACGCGGTGATCCCCGGGATGATGCTGGTCGGGCGCGGCGACAACGCGGCCCTACTGCGCAAGCAGTTCCCGACGGGTACCCGGGTCAAGGTGCAGTGGTCGCTGCGGGGCCGTCCCCAGATGGCGATCAGCGGCAACCGCTTCCTCGTGCACGACGGCATCATCCGCGCCGTCGACGACCGGGAGCTGCACCCGCGCACCGCCATCGGCGTGGACGCCGACACCGGGGAGGTGCTGATCCTCGTCGTCGACGGCCGCAGCTCGCGCAGCCGCGGCTACACGATGGTCGAGCTCGCGAACCTGATGATCGACCTCGGCGCCGACGAGGCGATCAACCTGGACGGCGGCGGCTCCTCGACGATGGTCGGCCGCAACCGCAAGGGCAGGACGGCGGTGCTCAACACGCCGTCGGACGGCTTCCAGCGCTGGGTCGCCAACGCCGTGGCGATCGAGTACCACAAGCCGTAGCCGCCCTCACTGCATCGGCACCACGCCGCCCACCGCCACCGTCGTCACCGGCGCGAAGCACTCCTGCCTCGGCGCGGCCACGTCCGCCGGCACGAAGTGGTCGTCCTCGAGGCGGGCGCCCGGCGGGACGTCGCACCCGACCGCGACGACCTGGGCGAGGACCGGGTTGGCGTTGGTCGCCCGGGCCGCCTTGGTCACCTTCGCCGCGAGCACGTCGCTGAACTGCGCGACGTACGCCGCCAGGGCGGCCTTCTCGGTCACGTCGGTCGCCCGCTGCTCCGGCTGTCCCCGTCCGGCGGTCGCGTGGACGAGCGTCACCTCGACGTCCGGCGTGGCCCCGGGTGCCGGCGACCGGCCGGCTCCGACGTCGTCGCCGCAGCCGGCGAGGGTCAGCACCAGGGCGAGCGTTCCGAGAAGTCGTCGCATGGTGATGGGACGGTACTGACCGGCGCCGGGTTCCGCCATGGCAGGCTGCGCGGGTGCCCCGCTTCACCCGCGCCGAGCTCGAGTCCTACCGCGACAAGGAGGTGCCCGACCTCGTCGGGCCGGACCTCCGGCTGCTGTTCGTCGGGATCAACCCCGGCCTGTGGACCGCCGCGACGCAGACGCACTTCGCCTCGCCGTCGAACCGCTTCTACCCCGCGCTCCACGCTGCGGGGATCCTCAGCGAGCCGATGAACGCGTCCGACGGGATGACCGACGCGGACCGCGACCTGCTGCGCTCGCGCGGCATCGGCATCACCAACATCGTCCGCCGGGCGACCGCCCGGGCCAGTGAGCTGACCGACGAGGAGCTGCGGGCCGGCGGCCTGGAGCTCGTGGAGACCGTGCGCCGCACCCGGCCCAGGGTGCTGGCGATCGCGGGCATCACGGCGTACCGCGTCGCGTTCGGGCAGCGCAAGGCCGTGCTCGGCCGGCAGCCCGAGCCGCTCGAGGGTGCCGAGGTGTGGGTGGTCCCGAACCCCAGCGGCCTGAACGCCCACGAGACGGTGGCGACCCTGGCCGCGGCGTACGCCGAGGCCGCCCGGGCGGCAGGAGTTCTCTAGCTCGGGAACGGCTGGTCCTTGCCGAGGACGGTCAGGCCGTCCTCGACCAGGAAGCCCCGGGCCCGGTCGGCCTCCGGGTCGATGCCCAGGTGGGCGCCGGGCGGGATCACGACGTTCTTGTCGACGATCGCGTTGTGCACGGTCGCGCCGGCGCCGACGTGGACGCCGTTCATGAGGACCGCCCCGATCACCTCCGCGCCGGCGTCGACCCGCACGGCGGGCGACAGCACCGAGCGCTTGACCTTGCCGCCGGTCACGACGACACCGGGCGAGAGCACCGCCTCGTCGGCCCGCGCCCGCTCGCCGTCCGCGCCCTGGACCAGCTTCGCCGGTGGCTGCGGACCGTAGGAGGTGTAGATCGGCCAGTCGAAGTTGTAGAGGTTGAAGATCGGCAGCGGCGAGACGACGTCCATGTGCGCGGCGAAGTAGGAGCCGAGCGTCCCGACGTCGCGCCAGTAGTCCCGGTCGCGCGTCGTCGAGCCGGCGACGTCGTTGTCCTTGAAGTCGTAGACGCCGGCCTGCTGGCGGCGCACGAACGACGGCACGATGTCGCCGCCCATGTCGTGCTTCGAGCCGATCTCGGTGGCGTCGCGGGTCACCGCCTCGACCAGCGCGTCGGCGTCGAACACGTAGTTGCCCATCGACGCCAGCACCTCGCCGGGGCTGTCCGGCAGGCCCACCGGGTCGGTCGGCTTCTCGAGGAACTCGCGGATCTTCGTCGGGTCGTCGGGGTGCACGTCGATGACGCCGAACTGGTCGGCGAGCTCGATCGGCTGCCGGATCGCGGCGACCGTGCAGGCGGCGCCGCTCGCGACGTGCGCGTCCACCATCTGCGAGAAGTCCATCCGGTAGACGTGGTCGGCGCCGACCACCACGACGATGTCCGGCTTCTCGTCGCGGATCAGGTTCAGCGACTGGTAGATCGCGTCGGCGCTGCCCAGGTACCAGTGCTTGCCCAGGCGCTGCTGCGCCGGCACCGGAGTCACGTAGTTGCCGAGCATCGTCGACATCCGCCACGTCTGGGTGACGTGCAGGTCGAGGCTGTGCGACTTGTACTGCGTCAGCACGACGACCTTGAGGTAGCCGCTGTTGACGACGTTCGACAGGGCGAAGTCGATCAGCCGGTAGATGCCGGCGAACGGCACGGCCGGCTTCGCGCGGTCGGCGGTCAGGGGTATCAGTCGCTTGCCCTCGCCTCCCGCGAGGACGATCGCGAGGACCTTCTTGCGGGAGCTGTGCTGCATGGCTCCAACCTAGGGGGTCTCGACGGGGCTCGACCACCGGTAGGTTCGACACCGTGCGAGTAGACGTGCTGTCCCGCGAGTACCCACCCGAGGTGTACGGCGGCGCCGGCGTGCACGTCGCCGAGCTGGTCCGGGCGCTGCGCGCGCGCTCCGACGTCGAGGCGCACGTGCGCGCCTTCGGGGCGATCCGGGACGAGCCGCTGACCGCGTCGTACGCCGACCTCGCCGAGCTGTCCGGCGCGAACGCCGCGCTGCGGACGCTCGGGGTCGACCTGGCGATCGCGTCGGACTGCGCCGGGGCCGACCTCGTGCACTCGCACACCTGGTACGCGAACTTCGCCGGGCACCTCGCCTCGCTGCTGTACGACGTGCCGCACGTCGTGAGCGCGCACTCGCTCGAGCCGCTGCGGCCGTGGAAGGCCGAGCAGCTCGGCGGTGGCTACGCGGTCTCGTCGTGGGTCGAGCGGACGGCGTACGAGGCCGCCGCCGCGGTGATCGCGGTCTCGGCGGCGATGCGCGACGACGTGCTCGCGTCGTACCCGGCGGTCGACCCGGCCCGGGTCCACGTGGTGCACAACGGCATCGACACGACGGACTGGGCGCCGGTCGTCGACCCGGACCGGGTGCGGGAGCTCGGGGTCGACCCGGACCGGCCGTCGGTGGTGTTCGTCGGCCGGATCACCCGGCAGAAGGGGCTGCCGCTGTTCCTGCGCGCCTGCGCCGCGCTCCCGGAGGACGTGCAGATCGTGCTCTGCGCCGGCGCGCCGGACACCCCCGAGATCATGGCCGAGGTCGAGGGCCTGGTGGCCTCGCTCCGCGCGTCGCGGTCCGGGGTCGTGTGGATCCCGGAGATGCTGCCGCGGCGGGACGTGGTCGCGCTGCTGACCAACGCGACGGCGTTCGCCTGCCCGTCGATCTACGAGCCGCTGGGCATCGTGAACCTCGAGGCGATGGCCTGCGAGACCGCCGTGGTCGCCACGGCCACCGGCGGCATCCCGGAGGTCGTCGTGGACGGATCGACCGGCGTGCTCGTCCCGATCGCGCAGGCCACCGACGGGACCGGCACGCCGCTCGACCCCGACCAGTACGTCGCCGACTTCGCGGAGGCGCTCACGTCGGTCGTCTCCGACCCCGCGCGGGCGGCGGAGATGGGCCGGGCGGGTCGGGCCCGCGCCATCGAGTCGTTCTCCTGGGACGCCATCGCCGAGCGGACGGTGGAGGTCTACCGCTCGGTGCTGTGAGCCTGTGGATGGGCCCCGCCACGGCGGCGCGAATCGTGCCACCGTCGGTCCATGGACGAACCGTATCGACCCACCGTTCGGACCCAGGCCGACCTCGAGGCCGTGTGGGACCGCCTCATGGGCCCCTGGGGCTTCGGACGCCGCAGCGTCTGGATGCTCCGGATCGACGCCGGACGTCGCCCGCTGCCCGTGATCACCGAGATCACCGAATGCGACGACCTGCCCACGGCGGCGCAGGCGCACGGGATGGCCGAAGTCCTGGCCGCGCTCGACACCGACGACCCCGGTGGCACCTTCGCGTTCCTCCTGTCCCGGCCCGGCCATCCCGTCGTCGACGAGACCGACCGCGCCTGGGCACGGCTGCTCGTCGAGACCGGGCGCTCGGCCGGCGTGCGCCTGGAGACGCTGCACCTCGCGACGGACACGGGCACGGTCCCCCTCCCCGCGGACGAGCTGGCGCCGCGCCGTACGGCCTGATCCGGCGTCCCGCCCGCTACCGTCACCCCGTGCCCAAGAACATGTTCCTGTTGTGGGGCGTCGAGGCGGGGGCGCTCCACGACGCGGGCCTCCACGCCGCGCTCGCCGACGCCGGCGTCCGGCGCCTGCAGCTCAACGTCGACGACGAGCCGGTGGCGGTTGCGATGCGGTTCGGGGAGTTCGACGAGCCGGTGCGCGCGATCGTCTGCACCTGGGACGCCGACCCGGCCGCGGTGCGCCGGGCGCTCCGGGAGGTGGCGAGCGAGGTGCACGGGTACGCCGTCGACGAGCGGCGCCGGCTGGACCCGCCGGAGTCCTGGGACGGCACGAGAGCCGACGCGCTGGCGAACGTCGCGATCCTGCGCCGGCCCGCCGACCTGGAGCGCGAGGAGTGGATCCGCCGCTGGATGGTCGAGCACACGCCGGTCGCGATCCGGACCCAGGCGACGTTCGGCTACGTCCAGAACGTCGTCACGGCGCCGTCACCGACGACGCGCCGCGGATCGACGCCCTGGTGGAGGAGCTGTTCCCGAGCGCCGGGATCGCCGACATGCACGCGTTCTACGGCAGCGGCGGCGACGACGCCGAGCTGCACCGCCGGCTCGGCGAGCTGATGGCCAGCGTCGCCCGGATCGGCGCCGACCGCGACCTCGACCTGGTGCCGACCAGCCGCTACCTCTACGAGCTACCCGGCGCGGTCGACCCGCGCTAGACGAAGATCCCGAGGATCAGCACGACGACCAGGCCGGTCACCGACAGCACGCTCTCCATGAGCGACCAGGTCTTCACGGTCTGGCCGACGCTCATCCCGAAGTACTCCTTGACCAGCCAGAAGCCCGCGTCGTTCACGTGCGAGAAGAACACCGAGCCGGCGCCGACCGCGAGCACGACCAGCGACGTCTCGCCGGTCGACATGCCCTCGACCAGGCCGATCATCAGCGACGACGCGGTGATGGTCGCGACCGTCGCCGAGCCGGTCGCGAGCCGGATCAGCACGGCGAGCACCCACGCGAGCAGCAGCACCGAGACGTTCGCGCCCTTGGCCCAATCGGCGAGCAGGGTGCCGATGCCGGTGTCGACGAGCACCTGCTTGAAGCCGCCACCGGCCGCGACGATCAGCAGGATGCCGGCGATCGGGGGCAGCGAGTCGGCGACCGTCCGCGAGATCGCCGAGCGGTCCATGCCGGTGCCCACGCCGAAGGTGAACATCGCGACCAGGACCGCGATCAGCAGCGCGACGAACGGGTTGCCGATCACGTCGCCGACCTGCTGGACGGTGTTCTCCGGGTCGTCGATGACGATGTCGAGGACCGCCTTGCCGAGCATCAGCACCACCGGCAGCAGCACGGTGGCGAGGGTGACGTGGAACGACGGGCGCCGCGCGCCGTCCCGCTCGTCGCCCTCCCAGGTGTGGGGCGGCTCCACGACGACCCAGCGGCCGGCGAGCGCGCCGAACAGCGGGCCGGCCACGATGATCGTCGGGACCGCGACCAGGATGCCGAGCCCGAGCGTCACCCCGAGGTCCGCGCCCAGGTAGTCGATCGCCGTGACCGGTCCGGGGTGCGGCGGCACGAAGCCGTGCATCGCCGACAGCCCGGCCAGCGCCGGGATGCCCACGGTGATCAGCGAGACCCGCGCGCGCCGGGCGACCAGGTAGATGACCGGCATCAGCAACACCAGGCCGATCTCGAAGAACATCGGCAGGCCGATGAGCGCGCCCACCAGGGCCATCGCCCAGGGCAGCATCCGTCCCGACGCGCGGCCGACGATCGTGTCGACGATCTGGTCCGCGCCGCCGGAGTCGGCGAGCAGCTTGGCGAACATCGCGCCGAGCGCGATCAGCGCACCCACGCCGGCGGCCGTCGCGCCGAAGCCGGTCGTGAACGACGCCAGCACGTCGTTGACGTTCTCCCCGGCGAGGACGCCGACGGTCAGGCCGCCCAGGATCAGCGCCAGGAACGGGTGCAGCTTGAGGATCGTGATCAGCAGGACCAGCAGCGCGATCGCGACCAGCGCCGCGGTGATCAGCTGCCAGCCGGCGGCGACCGGCTCGACGACCTCCATCAGTCCTCCTCGAGGTTGCTCGCGTCCAGGTACCCCTGGACGATCGCGTCGACACTCTGGTCGACGTCGACCACCACGCCGTCCTCGTCCGGCTCGAGCGCCTCGAGGGTCGCGAACTGCGACTGCAGCAGCGACGCCGGCATGAAGTGCCCGGGCCGGCTGGCCTGGCGGCGCGCGATCACCTCCATCGACCCCTCCAGCAGCAGGAACCGCACGTCCGGCGCGTGGCGGCGCAGCTGGTCGCGGTACGTCCGCTTCAGCGCCGAGCAGCTCATCACCCCGCCGTCCGGGTGGTCGGCCAGCCAGCCGCCGACCGCCTCGAGCCAGGGGTACCGGTCGTCGTCGTCGAGCGCGTGCCCGGCGCTCATCTTGGCGATGTTCGCGGGCGGGTGGAGGTCGTCGGCATCGGCGTACGGCACCCGCAGCCGCTGCGCCAGCGCGGCGCCGACGGTCGACTTGCCCGAGCCCGAGACGCCCATCACCACCAAGGGGGACGGCATGCCTGCACGTTAGCCCAGGAGGTGCTCGACCACGAACGCCGTCGCCGGCGCCTCGAACTCCCGCGCCCGCGGGATCATCGCGTGGTTGCCGCCGGGCACCTCCCGCAGCTCCACGTCGGTACGCCGCGCCAGCCTGGCCGCCACGGTCCGCGCCCGGTCGATCGGCGCGACCCGGTCGGCGGTGCCGTGCACGACCAGCACCGGACGGCCGCCGAGGTCGGCGTCGTCGTCCGGGTACACCCACGGGTTCAGCGCGACCACGCAGCGCACCCCGTCCGCGCTCCCGGCGAGCAGGGCGGCGCGCCCGCCGAGCGAGTGCCCGACCAGGCCGACCGGCAGGTCGCCGTACCGCTCCCGGATCCGGCCCAGCGCCCAGCGGACGTCGTCGACCGGCGTGGTCGCCTGTCCCCAGCCGCGGGTGGAGTTGAGCAGCCGGTGCACCGCGAGCCGGCCGCGGCCCGCGCGGGCGACCCGGCGGGCGATCGGCACCATGCGCAGCACGGAGAGCTGCGCCGGGCTCACCTCGCTGCGGTCCGGCCGGCTGGCGCCGCCGTGCAGCACCAGCACCGCGGCGTCGGGACGCCTCGGCGCACGGGTGTCGACCAGCCGCCTCAGGGGACGAGCACCGTGAACGCGACGATGTTCGTCAGGGCGTTGGCCTTGCCCGCCTTGAACGAGTACGTGCGCACGGCGAGGTCGGTGCCGGCCGGGCAGTCGTGGGCGGACTTGGAGAGGAACGCCGAGAGGTTGTTGCCCGAGGAGTTGTCCCAGTCGACGGTGACCACCGGCGCGGTCCGCGAGGCGTCGATGCCGTCGCTGAGCGTCAGGCAGTACACGCCGGTCTTGGGGCGCGTCACCGAGGCGAAGCCCTTGGTGCGGGTGGTGTCGATCGTCATCGTGGGGCTGATCACCACGCTCGTGTAGGCGCGCACCTGCATGGTCTTCGCGACGGCCGGACCGAGGTCGGCGGGCTGCACCGTGCCGTTCTTGATCTTGGTGCTGACCACCGCGTCGCGGGCGAGGTCCTGGGTCGTGATCTTCGCGGCGGCGTAGCTGACTCCGCCGAGGCAGAGGACCAGGGCGAGCGCGGCCACGACGAGGGCTGGGGAAGGGAGGAAGCGTCGCACCACAGCACTGTACGGAGCGCGGGGGCCGATCACGGGGAGGCGCTCGGGGTGGGTTCCGGAGTCGTGGGCACCGCCGGGCTCGGCGTCTCGCTGGGCTCGGGCGTCGGCGTGGGCGCCGGCGTCGGGGGCGTGTCGAGGGGCGACTCGGACGGCTGCGGCGTCTCGCTCGGCCCGGACGTCTCGTCGGGCGCCCGGGTCGGCCCGCGGTCCGGCTGCCCGCCGCCACCGCCACCCGATCCGCCGAGGTCGCCGATCGTGGTGCCGCCGCCGTCGGAGCCTCCGGTCAGCGACGAGACCGGGCGGCCGGCGAGCGCCTCGAACGCCGTCAGCCCCACGACCGCGACGACGAACAGCGCCGCACTCGCCAGCCCGATCCGCCGCCACGGCAGCCGCGCGCGCCGCTCGCCGGCCACGGCGTGGTCCAGCTCGCGGTTCGCCTGCGCGAGGCGGCCCTCGGCGTGCGCGAGGTGGCTCTGCCGGGCCGCGGTGTCGTCGACGCGCTCGGCCCGGCGTACCTCGGCGTGGGCGATGCCGACCTTCTCCAGCGCGCTCGCCTGGGCCTTGGCCAGGGTCTGCCGGCTGGTCACCAGCCCCTGGGTGAACACCGCACTCGCCACCGTGAAGACCACGCTCCCGACGGCCGCGCCGATGAGCGTGCCGGCGGCACCGAGCGTCGAGAGGAGGACGGCGGAGGCGACGGCCGCCAGGGCGCCGGAGATCGTCTTGAGCCAGTCGATGTCCAGGGTCCGCATCCCTTCCAGTATGGGCACCGGCCCAAGCCTCGATACCGGCCGGTAACGTGACCCCAGTACCCGATCCGGGGAGACCCAGGAGGCCATCCATGCAGCTGGCGCTGTCGGCGGAGGACGCGGAGTTCCGCGACGAGATGCGGGAGTTCTTCACCACGAAGATCCCCCAGGAGATCCGGGACGCCGTGCGCGACCGGCGAGAGCTCACCCGCGAGCAGATCGTCGAGAGCATGCGGATCATGAACGAGGCCGGCCTCGCCGTGCCGAACTGGCCGGTGGAGTGGGGCGGGCAGGACTGGTCGCCGCTGCGCCGCCACATCTGGCACGAGGAGATGCAGCGCGCGTATGTGCCGGTGCCGCTGGCGTTCAACGCCTCGATGATCGGCCCGGTGATCGCGCAGTTCGGCTCGCAGGAGATGAAGGAGAAGTTCCTGCCGCCGACCGCGAACCTCGACATCTGGTGGTCGCAGGGTTTCTCCGAGCCGGACGCCGGCTCCGACCTCGCGTCGCTGAAGTGCCGGGCGGTCCGCGACGGCGACGAGTACGTCGTCAACGGGCAGAAGACGTGGACGACCCTGGGGCAGTACGGCGATTGGATCTTCAACCTCGTGCGCACCGACCCCGAGGCCAAGAAGCAGGCCGGCATCTCGATGCTGCTCATCGACATGACGTCGCCCGGCGTCGAGGTGCGCCCGATCGAGCTCATCGACGGCGGCCACGAGGTCAACGAGGTCTGGTTCACCGACGTCCGGGTGCCGGTCGAGAACCTCGTCGGCGAGGAGAACCGCGCCTGGGACTACGCGAAGTTCCTGCTCGGCAACGAGCGCGTCGGCGTCGCGCCCGTGGGCGCCACCAAGCGGGTGCTCGCCCAGGCCAAGGAGTGGGCCGGCCCGCTGCTCGAGGAGGACCCGCTGCTCGCGGCCCGCATCGTCGAGCTCGAGAACGAGCTGCTCGCCCTCGAGCTGACCGCGCTGCGCGTCGTCGCGCACTCGGCGGACGGCAAGCCGCACCCGGCGTCCTCGGTGCTCAAGCTCAAGGGCACCGAGCTCCAGCAGGCGGTCACCGAGCTGGTCGTCGACCTGGCCGGCCCGGCCTCGCTGGCCAGTGGCGCCGCCGACGACCAGACCGACCTGCCGTGGTGGACCCGGCGCTCGACGCCGGTCTACCTGAACTTCCGCAAGGCCTCGATCTACGGCGGCTCCAACGAGGTGCAGCGCCAGATCATCGCCCGCACGATCCTGGGACTCTGAGGGGACGACATGGACTTCACGTACGACGAGGAGCAGCAGGCGCTGCGCGACGCCGTCCGCGGCCTGGTCGGCAAGGCGTACGCCGACTTCGAGAACCGCCGCCGCACCGTGGCCGACGACCCGGGCTTCAGCGAGAAGGTCTGGCAGCAGCTCGCCGAGATGGGCGTGCTCGGGCTGCCGTTCGACGAGCAGTACGGCGGGATGGGCGCCGGCGGGATCGAGGTCGGCATCGTCGCCCAGGAGCTCGGCCGGGTCCTCGCGCCCGAGCCGTTCCTGACCGCAGTGGTGCTGGCCGGCGGACTGGTCGCCGCGGCCGGCTCGGAGGAGCAGAAGACCGAGCTGCTCGGCGCGCTGTCGTCGGGCGAGTCGGTGCTGGCGTTCGCGCACGCCGAGCCGGGCTCGCGCTGGTCGCCGTCCGCGTCGGTCGTCCGGGCGAGCTCCTCCGGCGACAGCTGGACACTGGACGGCGTCAAGGAGCCGGTCGTCCAGGGCGCCCGTGCCGACGTGCTGATCGTGAGCGCGGCGCTGCCGGACGGCGGCACCGGGCTGTTCGTGGTCCAGGGCTCCGACGCGGCCCGTGAGGGCTACGCGACGCACGACGGCGGCCGCGCCGCGCGGGTGACCTTCGACGGCACCGCGGCCGTGCCGCTCGGCGCCGGCGGCGACGCCACGGGCATCATCGCGCGGGTGCTCGACATCGGCCGGATCACCGCCGCCAACGAGGCCATCGGGCTGATGGAGGTGGCGCTGGAGACGACCTCGGCGTACCTCAAGAGCCGCAAGCAGTTCGGCGTCACCCTGAACACGTTCCAGGCGCTGACCTTCCGGGCCGCGGACATGTACGTCTCCCTCGAGCTGGCCCGCAGCCTGGCGCTCTGGGCGACGATGGTGCTCGACACCGAGTCCGGGGAGGAGGCCTCGGTCGCGGCGTCGCGCGCCGCGCTCCAAGTCAGCCGCGCCGGCCGCCACATCGGCCAGGAGGCGATCCAGCTGCACGGCGGCATCGGCATGACCGCGGAATACTCCATCGGCAGCTACACCAGCCGGCTCACCGCGCTCGACCACCTGCTGGGCGACGGCAACCACCACCTGTCGCTGCTCGCGGCGGGCGTGCGCGGGTACGACGAGGTCGACCCGCTGCCGTAGGAGTTATCCACAGATCGCGACTGCCCCGTGTCGGCCGAGTCCGGCGCGGGGCATCGTCGCGTCATGGGGACGCTCACTGCCGACCACACCGCCTTCCGGTCCACCGTCGCCGACCTGCGGGCGGCCGCCGACCGGCTCAGGTCCGACCGGGACCGCGCCGCCCGCTCCGTCGACGGGCTGCTCGGGACCTGGACCGGCACGGTCGCGACGTCGTACGCCTCCGGGTGGGACGAGTGGTGCTCCGGCGCCGCCCGCGTGCTCGACGGCCTGACGGCGATGGCGGCGCTGCTCGAGGCGGCCGACGCCGACCTCGCGACGACCGACGGGCTCGCGGGCGGCGACCTCGCCCGGCTGGCCAGGAGGCTGGGCTGATGTACGCCGTGGACCTGGCCGAGCTGCAGACGACCGTGGACGAGCTGGGCCGCACCGGGGCCGCGCTCGACGACCTCCTGGACGAGATCACCGCCCGGGTGGCCGCCCTGCACGGCGCGTGGAGCGGGCTGGCAGCCGGCGCGCAGGCCGACGCCCAGACGGAGTGGGAGGCCGGCTTCCGGGAGATGCGCGACGGACTCGCCGCGATGCGCGCCGCCGGCGCTACGGCCCACGGCAGCTACTCCGCCGCGGCCGACACCAACGTGCGGATGTGGCAGCAGGTGTCATGAGGCTCGCGGTCGAGGGCACGGGCTACCAGTCGGCGGTCGCGGCGTACGTGACGGGCAACCTGCTCGCCGCCGACACCTGCCGTTCGCTGTCCTCGACGCTCGGCGGGTGCGCCGGCATGGCCGGCGACGACTCGATCGCCGCGGACTTCGCGGCGTCGTACGACGAGGCGGCGGCGGAGTCGCTCGCGGCGCTCGGCGAGCTGACCTTCGCCTTCGCCTCGCTCGGCCACCTGACCGAGGCGTCGCTGCGCAACCTGGCGTGGGCCGACACCGTCAGCGGGCCACCGACCGTGGCCGACCGTGCGGTCGGCGTGCGGCCCGCCCCGCCCCCGTCCGTGCTCGGCGCGGACTCCTCGTCGCTCCCGGGCTGGGCGAACATTGTCCTCGACCTGCTCGAGGGCGTGTTCTGGCCGGACGCCGACACCGGGCGGCTGCGGGCGGCCGGGTCGGCCTGGCGCGCGGCGGCGACCTCGGTCGGGCTGCTCGCGGCGCACTGCTCGACCGCGACGTCGGCCCTCTCCGACGAGGTCTCCCCCGACACCCCGCTCGCGATCGCCGTGACCGGGGAGCTGCGGTCCCGGGCCGCGGCGCTCGCGGACCAGCTCGTCGCGGTCGGCGCCGCCTGCGAGACGTACGCCGACCAGGTGGACGCCAAGCGGGCGGAGATGCTCGACCTGCTGCACGAGCTCGCCTGGGAGCTCGGCATCGGCGCCGCCGTCTCGGGTGCGCTGACCTTCCTCAGCGGTGGCGCCGCCGCCGGCGTGGCCGGCAGCGCCGGCGCCGCCCGCCTCGCCGCCGCTTCCGAGGAGGCCGGGGGCATCCTCGCCTCGCTGTCGGCCCTGACCCGCAGCACCGCCACCTCGCTGCGGCCGGTCGTCGCCGGCGTGCGGGACACGCGGGCGTACCTCTCGCGGCTCTCGGCCGCCCGGCGGATGGAGATGACCGAACGGGGCAGTCTTCGGTTCGGACGTGACGGGGTCGGTGACCTGTTGCGATTGCACGATGGCGCGGGGGGCCACATCTGGGAGCGCCACGTCGGACTGACCCGATCCCAGCTCCAACAGCGACTGGTGGACAACCCGTCGCTGGAGCTCGTGTCGACCTTCCGCACGCCGGCGGGGGCCGAGCGGGCCATCCGGGAGTTGCTCGCCCGCAACCGATCCCAGCTCGCGGAGTGGCTGGCGGGTCAGCGCCGCACCATCACGATCGAGGCACGCTTACCGTCCGTCGTGGGTGACACTCTGGACAGGGCGGGAAGAATGAGCGAGGTGAGCGGAATCCGTGCCTTCATCATCCGCGATCCGGCGCTGCCAGACGGCTACCGGATCCACACCTGCTACCCGCAGCCGTGAGCAGACGATGACCTATCCCGCGCTCCACGAGCTCATGCGGTCCTATCTCCATCAGGACTATGACCTGATCGGGTCGATCGACGACAACGTCGACCAGTTCCTGCGCGACTTCGATCACCTGGCGCCCCTCCTGCCCGACGACGTCGCTCGGCTTCTCGCCTCGGTGGCCGACGACGACGAGATCCGAATCACCGTTGAGGAGATGGGCTGCCAGCTCCGCCCGGTCGGCGGCACCTACCGCGCCTGGCTCCAGCAGATCGCGGACCGCGTGCGCGCGAAGACCGGAACAGCCGACCGATGACGGGTCGTGTGCCTGAGAACGCGCTAT
>NZ_BAAAJE010000006.1:580865-607405 GCF_039526625.1 Nocardioides aquiterrae | reverse complement strand
GTCACGCGTGCTGGCGGCCGGGTCGTGTGCCCCAGACCGCGCTATGGCGCGTTCTCAGGCACACGACCCGAAACCTCGCACCCTCAGGACGCCGGCAGGCGGTAGCTGAACATCTCGCCCACCCCGATCGGGTAGGTCCGCGTGCTCGACCCGACTGCGAAGGACACCGTCTGCGGCGCTCCGGAGCGGTTCTGGCCGAACACGCCGACCGAGCCGTCCGGGTTGCGGAAGGCCGCGACGCTCAGCCACGAAGGTGCGTCGACGCCGACGACCCGACCGCCCGGGGCCGCCGCACGGCCGAGGTGCGCGAGCGTGAAGAACTCCGGCTCGCGGATCTCCGGACCCGCCGGCGAGACCGTCAGCAGCCCGCGGCACTGACGGCAGCCCCACTGCGAGCCGGGATCGACCGGGCCGTGGGTGGGGTCGAGCGCGAGGTTCCACATCATCAGCCCCGAGGAGCCGGCCGCGACCGCGTCGGCCACGAGGTTCTTCGCGTCCCACGCGAAGGTCCCCGGCGCGCCGTCGGTCGTGCCGGTGCACTCGGTGACCAGGCGGGGCACGGCGAGCCCGGCCATCTGGCTGGGCTGGCCCCCGTAGCAGTGGAAGGCCGCGCCGTCGAACGCCGACGTCGCGCCGAGCAGCGCGTCCACCCGGCCGCGATCGGACCAGTTGTGGTCGAGCGCCCAGAGTCGGGTGCTGCCGATCGCGGGCCCGACCTGGTCGGCGAGGGCGACCATCTGCTGGTCCGTCATCGTCATCGAGGGGTAGTCGGTGCTGTAGCCCGGCTCGTTCCCCAGCGTCATCGCCCACAGCGGCACGCCGTGGGCGCGCAGCCACCGGCGCTGGTCGACCAGCAGCTGGCCGTACGCCGGTAGCGCGGCGTCGGCGAGCCCGCCACCGCGGACGGTCCCCGAGGTCTTCATGCTCGCGGGCGCGGACCACGGGGTGCCGATCACCCGCAGGCCGGGGCGGATCTTCCGGATCGACCGGACGAGGGATGCCGCGTCGCGCGCCTCGGCGGGCGGCCGCGCCGTACTGCCGCGCGGCTCCCAGGTCCACGGCCACGGGGAGAAGTCGGTGGCCGAGAGCGGGAGCCGGAGCAGGTTCAGCCGGGCACCCCCGGCCGCTGGGCCCCGGAAGAGGGTCTTCAGCAGGTCGGGGCGATCCCGCAGCAGCGTCACGGACGAGTCCGTCAGGGTGGCGCCGGTCCCCCACCAGGGCTGGCGGACGTCGTCCGGGTGGACGACGACCGCGGCGGACGGCGTCGCGCCGACGAGGGTGGGGACGTCGAGCAGCTGGCGGGACGCGTCGGTCGGCGACGTGACCACCAGGCGCGGCTCAGGACTCGTCCTGGCCTCCGGCGCCACGGGGTCGCTGGCCCGGGCGACCGAGCCCACCCCGAGGGCGAGCAGGACACCGAGGACGGAGCGCAACAGAAGAATCACGTCCCCTCCACGGTGCCCGGCTCGCGCCGCGGAATGCAACTCGGGCGTGCACGGACCGGGTCACCGGACGGTCTGCAGGCGCAGCATCTCGAACTCCACCTGCTGCTGGTGCTGGCGGCGCAGGTCCACCAGCCGCTGCTGCTTGTCCTGCTGCGACAGGGCGCGCCAGGCGTGTCGACGCTCGATCAGCGTGGTCTTCATGTCGGTTCCTCCCTCGATGGCAGCCCGCCTCCCTGGCGGGCACGCCCATCGTGCGCGCGCGCCCTTGGAGGCGACTGGGAGCCGACTTGGAGCTAGTCTCCCGACTCCGCGAGCCGGTCGCGCAGCTTGTCGCGGACCTCCTCCGGCGTGAGCTGCGCGCGCTGGCGCTGGTCGCGGGCGATGATGACCCCGGTGGCGGCCACTCCGGCCAGCCCCGCGACCCCGAGCCACTTCCACAGCTTCACGAGGACCCTCCATGACTCAGCTGACTCTCGACGAGGCGGTGGACCTGACCCGCACCGGCGACCTCTGGCTGTTCCGCGGGCGCTCCACCGCCGACCACGCTATCCGGGTCCTGACCAACGCGCCGGTCAACCACGTCGGCATGGCGGTGGTCCTCGATGACCTGCCCCCGCTGATGTGGCACGCCGAGCTCGGCAAGGGCCTGATGGACGTGTGGACCAACAGCCACCACCGCGGCGTCCAGCTGCACGACCTCCGCGGCGCCGTCGAGCAGTGGACCGGCCGCTACGAGCAGCAGGCCTGGCTGCGCCAGCTCGACGCGACCGTGACCCGCGAGATGGAGGACGCCGTGCTGCGCACGATCGCGCGGCTGGACGGTACGCCGTTCCCGGCGACCGCCAAGCTCATCGGCCGCTGGGCCCGCGGCCGGGTCCGGCGGCCGGCTCCGGCCGAGCTGACGTACTGCGCCGAGGTGGTGGCGGCCACGTACACCGCGATGGGCCTGCTCGACGGCAGCCGCCCCACGAACTACTACGACCCCGGCAAGTTCTGGTCCGGCGACGACCTCGAGCTGCGCCGGGGCGCGCGGCTGGGCGAGGAGATCCGGGTCGTCACCTGAGGTAGCGGTTGGCCACGACCGCCTGGCGGTCGACGGGCCGGCCGCGCTGGATGGTCCACGCCAGCCGCACCAGCTCGGCGTGCGACCAGGTCAGCGGCGTCGCCGAGCGGGTGCCCTCGCCGGCCGGGCAGCACGGCTCGCCGGTCGGGGGCCGGCCGTCCCAGACCTGCTCGGCCAGCATGTCCGCCGGACCGCTGGCGGCCGCCATCGCGCTGAGGTACGACGACGCGTCGGCACCGGCCGCGACGGCGTACTCGCCCCGCTCGCCGGTGAGGATCGGCCAGCCGCGGCCGAGGGTCCGGTGGGTGCCGGGGTCGGTGATCGTCCACTCCTTGCCGGTGCGGGTCTCGCCGTACCCGTCGTGGTTGAAGCGGCGCCAGAACGGTCCGTTCGGGGTGTCCACGCGCAGCCTGCGGTCGATGACGCCGAGGGTGTTGGTGACGGCCGGGTCGTCGGCCGGGAGGATGCCGAACCGCGCGAGGTCCAAGAAGCTGGGGTCGACGACCTTGCGCTGGTCGATGCTCCGCGGGCCGCCGTCGCCCATCGGGTACGGGCTGGCGGTGTTCGGCCTGCCGTTCTTGGTCAGCCGGAGGAAGTACGGGCCGTCCGACAGCGGTCCGTTCGTCGTGACCGTCCAGTCCTTCACGTGCGCCTGCCAGCGGTCGGCGATCGCCCGCCACTTCCGGGCCGTCGCCGGGTGCCCCTTCCGGGCGGCCATGTCGGCGGCGCAGAGCAGCCCGGAGATCTGCGCGGCGATCGAGTTCGGCGAGTAGCCGGACTGGTTCTCCCACCGCTCCTGGGTGGTGTACGGCGCGCGCCGGCCGGTCTCCTCGTCGCGGAAGGACAGCAGGAACCGGACCGCCTTCCGCACGCCGCGCCAGGTCGCGGGGTCGTCCTTGCCGACGAGGTGGGCCAGCACGATCGGCAGCGCGACCTCGTCGAGCTGGACCGAGCCCCAGACCGGCGCGCCCGAGACGTCGGAGTTCTGCGGGAAGGACCCGTCCGGCTTCTGCTGCGTCCGGAACAGCCAGCGCACGATCCGGCGCGCGGCGGCCCGGTCGCCGTCCGCCCAGAGCGCGGTGCCGAACTGGTAGGCGTCGCGCGACCACACCAGGTGGTAGGCCCCGCTCGGCGAGGACAGGTCCTGCACCTCGTCGCCCCACACCCACGGCACGGAGGGCGAGGCGACGAACGCGCCGGGGTGCCGCTTGTCCTCGGCGGCGGCCAGCACCAGCGCCGAGCCGAGGTACTGCCGCCGGACCGCCGCCGCGCTGGCGGGCACGTCGCGGAGCGTGCCGACGTACCGGCGCCAGCCGCGGTCGTACGCCGCCCGGATGTCGCCGAACGGGGTCGACAGGGACTGCCGGGCCCGGTGCAGCGCCTGTCCGGCGGTGGCGCCGAACCCGAGGGTGAGCGTGGCGCGGTCGGCCAGCCGGGCGGTCTGGACGACGTCGCCCGTGCCGGCGGGCCGGCTGGCGGTCCCGCGGAGCGCCGGTCGCGCGACCAGGCCGGACGCGACGGTGCCGTCCGTGGCGACCAGCGCGTGCCGGCGGGCGCGGCCCCGGTCGTCCGAGCCGTCGTTGGCGAGCGCGGGGTCGTAGCGCAGCCCGAGGTGGTAGTCGCCGCCGTCCAGCGACTCGAGGCGCACGTGCACGACGAGGGAGGGGCGGTGCGGGTCGGTGACGTACTCCTGGGTGACCCGGTAGCGCCCGTCGGGGTCGGTGTCGACCTGGGTGTAGCGCAGGCTGCGCGCCTCCGGCCGGCTGGTCGTGGTGGCCGTGTCCCGGCCGAGCCGGTCGGCGAAGCCGGGGCCGCGGACGACGAGCTCCAGGCTGCGCACGCTGGGCGTCGACAGGTCGGGGTAGAAGACCTCGCTGACCCGGCCGCCCTGCAGCGTGAACCACACGTTGCTGCGGCGGGTCCGCGCGGTCCCGAAGCCGGCCTTGTCCGCCTCCGTCCAGTGCGCCTGATGACCCTTGCCCCGCGGCGCCTGCTCCGCGGAGCTCGGTGTGTTCGGCACGGACAGGAGGCCGCCGGTCACGGCAACGGTCAGCGCCGTCGCCCCCGCCACGAGTCGGAGAGCCATTCCGGTGCCGTACCCCTCCGAAGGGGTGGTTATCCACAGCGTGCGGATCGGTCGCGTCGGCAGCGCCGGGCGCGGGCAGCCTCGCGGCATGAGGCTCCTGATCGACGGCGGTGGGTACACCACCGCGGCGCGCGCGTTCGCGCACGCCGGCCGGGCCACGGCGTTGCGCCACGAGTCGCTGGTGGCTGCGCTGTCCGGGTACGCCGCGATGGCCGGCGACTCCTCGAGCTCGGCCGACTTCGCGGCGTCGTACGACGCGGCCGCCGCCGACGGCGTCGCCGCCCTGGCCGACCTGGCGGACTCCTTCGCGGCGCTCGGCCGGCTGACCCACGGCTCGCTGGGCAACCACCGCGCCGCCGAGGGGCTGCCGGCCGTCGAGGCGCCGATGTACACGACGTTCGCCCCGGCCGCGGTCCCCTCGGCGCTGGGCGGCGACCCGTCGAGCCTGCCCGGCGAGCTGACCTGGATCCTGGACCACCTCGAGTCCTTCGTCTGGCCCGACGCCGACGTCGACAAGCTCCGTGCGGCCGGCGCCACCTGGCGCGGCGCGGCCGACGGGCTGTCGGTCCTCGTCGACCACTGCGACCTCGCGCTCTCGGCGCTGGCGGACGAGCACTCCCCCGAGATCCCGCTCGCCCTCGACGCGGTCCGCACCCTGAAGGGCGGCATCTGCGACCTCGCCGACCAGTACGTCGCGATCGCCGGCGCCTGCGAGCGGTACGCCGACCAGGTCGAGGAGCAGCGCGCCGCCCTCGTCGACCTCCTCCTCGACCTGCTGCGCGACTCGCTGATCATCGAGGGCATCGGCATCGGCCTCAGCCTGGTCACCGCCGGCGGCGCCGCGGCGGGCGCCACCGCGGTCAACATCGCCCGCATCGGCGCCCAGCTGCCGCGGATCATGGCCTTCGTCGAGGCTATCCGCGCCGCCGCTGCCGCCGCGTCCGCGGTGCTCCGGACCGCCGGCGAGCTGGTGCTGCGAGCGCGGTCGGTGTTCGGCCGGTTCGCGGGGGCGGTGATGGCCTCCGATGCGCGGGCGCTCACCCTGTCGGTGAGGGACCTCGAGCGACTGCAGGAGGTGCGGCGCACCTTCCACGACCCGCGGCTCTTCGATCCGCAGTCGCTGCGGGGCCTCAGCCGCCACGATCTCCGGCAGGTCCTGGGTGAATGGGAGGTCCGGTCCTCCCGACGGGGCGAGGGTCTGGTCTTCGTGGATCCGGCTCGGGGCGGGCGGCAGATCCGGCTGATGGAGGGCTACCCGGGAAGTCGCCCGGACCCGCTGACGCACGGTCCGTACGCTGTTGTCTCCCAGAACGGCGGCAAGCCCATCAAGATCGCTCTCGAAGGGAACCCGACGCTGTGACCGTCCCTGCGCAGATCAGAGCGCTCCTCGAGTGCATCGACGAGGAGTACGAAGACCTCGGCTACGTCGGGCTGTACCAGTTCAGCTGGTGCCAGCGCAGTCCCGAGCACCGTCCTCCGCAGGAGGAGGTCGCGGCAACCGCGCGCGCTGCCTACCAGGAGTTCCGCCGGCGCACGCCGACCACGCTCGTCTGGCTGCCGTGGCCCCCGGGCGACCTGAGCGAGGCGGTGCCGGCAGCGGAGGGCACGGAGATCGAGCTGGACCTCGACCCCGAGGGGCCGGTGCGACCGTTCCTGGCCCTCATCCCCGCCCCCTGATCCGTCGCTCAGTCCTCGCGGGCACCCTTCGAGCGCCAGTAGTCGTTGAGCGCGCCGTTGGTCTTCACGAACCACACGATCGCGCCGATGAGGAACAGCCAGCCGAGCAGGAGGTACCAGAGGCCGGTGGCGGCCGTGACCGGCGGCTTCTTGCCGTCGCGCTCGTAGAGCTTGCCGACCTCGTTCGAGGTGATGAACGGCATCACGATGCCGACGAGGATCGCGAGCAGCAGCGCGATGCCGCCGCCGATGCCCTCGCCCGAGTGGCGCTTCATCTCGTCGTGGACCTTGTAGTACCAGTACCAGCTGTAGACGCCCAGGGTGACGACCGTCAGCAGGATGCAGGTGCCGGTGCTGCGGATCTTGCCCACCGGCCCGGCGGCAGCGGCGTACGGCGCTGCCAGGGCGCCGCCCGCCATCGCGGGGACGGGCTCGGGAGCGGCCGGCGCGGCCTCGTACGGCGGCGGGACGGCCGACTGCGACTGCGCAGGTTCGTTGGTGTCGGTCATGGGACGAACGCTAGGACCGCGCCGGTGCCCGCGACCGGCAAACCGCCGGTGGACTGGACCGGATCAGCGGCGCCGCAGGAACCGCAGCTCGACCTCGATCTGCGCCTGCTGGCGGCGCCGCAGCTCGTCGAGGCGCAGCTGCTTCTCCTCGTCGGTGAGGGCCCGCCACGACCGGCGACCCATCAGCTGTGCGTGCATGCCCCCATGGTGCTCTCGAGGCCGACCCGGACGCTTCCGATTAACCGTCAACTTCCTGGGCGGCGGCGCGTTTCACGACGGGCGCCGTGGGTCAGGATGGATCCGGAGGGGCCGGTGAGGCAGGAGTAAGGAATGGTCAACCGATGCGGGCGGCTCCTCGCCGCCACGTTCCTGGTGGTGGCGACGGCGGCGGGTACCGCGGCGGGCGCCGAGGCGGCGCCCGGGCCGGTGCCCACGGTCGTCACCGCGGTGGTCAGCGCGAACGACGTCCCGGTCCGCACCGAGGTGACGGTGTCCGGGACGGTCACGGGGTCGGACCTGGAGCCGCGGGACGTCGAGCTGCAGTTCGCCACCGACGCGGGCTGGCGGCCGATGCGGACGTCGACGACCGACGCCGCCGGCGCCTATCAGATGCGCGTGCCGACCGACTGGTACGGCGACCACGTGCTGCGGGTGGTGGCGCCGAAGACGGCCACCGCCGACAGCGGGGCCTCGCCCCAGCAGACGGTGTCGGTCCACCCGCGCTACGACCCGCGCGGCAGCAGCGACGCCTGGAGCCGGTTCTCGCCACCGGCGCGGTGGGACCCGTGCCGCACGGTCGAGTACCGCACCAACCTGCGCAAGGCGCCCCGGGGCAGCGCCAAGCTGGTGAAGCGGGCGTTCGACCAGGTGCACGCCGCCACCGGGATCCCGTTCCGCGCGGCCGGGTCCACGCGCAAGGTCCCGTTCACCACCGGGCCCGACTCCTCCCAGCACCTCGCCGCCGGCCTGGTGATCGCGTGGGCCACGCCGCGGCAGGTGCCCGGCCTGCGCGGCAGCACCGCCGGTCTCGGCGGCTCCACCGCCCAGCGGGTCGGCGACGGACCGTGGCGCTACGTGTACGGCGGCGTGGCGGTCGACGCCACCGCCCGGCTGTCGGGCGGGTTCGGCAAGGGGAAGACGATCGGTGCGCTCCTGCTGCACGAGATCGCCCACGCGATCGGGCTCGACCACACCGGCGCCAGCAGCCAGATCATGTATCCCTCGCTGCAGTCCGGCTACCGCGGGCGCTACGAGGCCGGCGACCTGACCGGGCTGCACGCGCTCGGGGCCGAGCAGGGGTGCCTGTCCTGAGCGCTCCTCAGTGACGGGTCAGAGCAGCGCGCCCGGATCGCCCGGCACGTCCACCGAGTGCTCCTCGAGCGCCCGCAGCGGGACGATCTCGAGCGCCCGCTCGTGGGTCGAGGCCAGGACGACGGGCGCGGCGAACCCGTCCTCGTACGCCTGCAGCCAGCGCGCGGCCACCACGCACCAGCGGTCGCCGGGCTGCAGGCCCGGGAACGCGTAGGCGGGCAGCGGCGTCGTCAGGTCGTTGCCGACGGCCTGCTGATGCGCGAGGAACTCCTCGGTCATCACCGCGCACACCGCGTGGCGACCGACGTCCTCCGCGCCGCTGCGGCAGCTGCCGTCGCGGTAGAACCCGGTCACCGGGTCGGTCCCACACGGCTCCAGCGGCCCGCCGAGGACGTTGAGCTCGGGCACGGCTCAGCCCAGCGACCAGACGCCCGGACGGCCCTTGACCATCGCGCCGTCGGTGATCAGCGCCTGGCGGGCACGGCGGGCGGCGTACCGCCACCGCAGCTCGCCCTCGGGCGTCGTCTGGTGGTCGGCCTCGGTGAGCCGCTCGGCCACCCGCGCCTCGAGGGCGCGGAAGAGATCCTCCTGCTCGAGCTCGCCGCCGGCGTCCTCGAGGACCGCGACGATGTCGGCCTTGAAGGCGTCCGGCGGCGTCCACCTGCGGGGCACGGTGCGCGTCGGTGCGGCCTTCTTCACCACCGGCCGGCTCGCGCGCGGCGTGGCCGTGCGGGCGGTCGCGCGGGGCGGCGGAGGGGCGGGCGGGTTCCCGTGGATGCACTGGGACTTCGGGAGGTCACACAGCTCGCAGTAGTCCTCGTCGCTCATCGGGACCCAGCCTAGCCCCCCGTCTGAGGTACCCCACCACCCGATCTAAGGCGGTCGTCCGATGTGGGCGGCTACCTCAGGGCAGCACTGTCGCCGACATGATCGCTGCACTGAACATCACCGACCCGACCACCGCCCTGATGCTGGCCCACCTCGAGGTCGACGAGCTCGGCTCCGTCCGCGCCCGTCGCGCCGACCTCCGGCGCCGGCAGCGCCGGTTCCACGCCGCCGCCAAGCTCCGCAAGCTGCTCGCGTGACGGCTGGGGCGCGCCGCTACCAGCGCCCGTGCACGGCCTCGCGGAAGTACCGGTCGTACAGGTCCCGCACGCCGTCGAGGAACGCCGGTGGGAGCGGGTCCGCGTCGCCGGCGGCGGCGTTCGCCCGGGCCTGGGCGGCGTTGCGGGCGCCGGGGATGACCGTCGTGACGCCCGGCTGCTGCCAGACCCACGCCAGCGCCACCTCGGCCGGGCTCAGCCCGGTCGGCCCGACCGCGTCGATGAGGTCCGAGAACGCGCGGGCGGCCTCGACCCCGGTCGCGAAGTCGACCCCCGAGAAGGTCTCCCCCACGTCGAAGGCGCTGCCGTCGCGGTTGTAGGTGCGGTGGTCGTCGGCGGCGAACGTCGTCGACTCGTCGTACTTCCCCGACAGCAGCCCGGACGCCAGCGGCACCCGCGCGATGATCCCGACGCCGGCCTCGGCGGCCGCGGGCAGCACCTGGTCCAGCGGCTTGAGCCGGAACGCGTTGAGGATGATCTGGACGGTCGCCACGTTCGGCCGGGCGATCGCCGCGAGCGCCTGGTCGCAGGTCTCCACGCTCAGGCCGTACGCCGCGATGGCGCCCTCGGCGACCAGCGTGTCCAGGTCGTCGTAGACGCGGTCCGCCTCGACGACCTCGGTCGGCGGGCAGTGCAGCTGGACCAGGTCGAGCCGCTCCACCCCGAGCCCGCGCCGGGACCGGTCGATCCACGATCGGAAGTTGTCGAGGGTGTAGTTGCCGGGCTCCTGCGCCATCCGCCGGCCCATCTTCGTGGCGACGAAGACGTCGGGGTGCGAGCGCAGGAAGCTGCCGATGATCTCCTCGCTGCGGCCGTCGCCGTACACGTCGGCGGTGTCGAAGAACGTCACCCCGGCATCCACCGACGCGTCGAGCACGGCGTGCGCGTCGGCCTCCGTCACGTCGCCCCAGTCGGCGCCGAGCTGCCAGGTGCCGAGGCCGACGACCGACACGTCGCGGCCGGTCCTTCCGAGGGTCCGCTGCTCCATGGCCCCAGTCTGGCGGGTCAGTGGTGAGGCGCGATCAGGGGCCTGGGCGGCTCGAGTCCGCGGGTCGGCGCGGACGGTTCAGCTCGCGTACGAGAGGACCTTCTTCGTCCACCGCTCCGGCCGCGGGACGTAGTCGTCGGTGCGCGCCGGGCGGTCCTGGCCGTGCGACCGCACCGACACCGCGAACCGCTCGGAGGCGCCGAGGCAGCTGGGGTCGAACCGGATGACCGACCTGGCGCCGGTCATCTTCACCGACGCGCAGCCGCGGTCGGTGATGTCCTGGTGGTGCCGGTCCCAGTCGCGCGCCTTGTAGACGCCGTACTCGCTGAAGGACAGCCCGGTGATGAACAGGTCGGGGACGCGGTCGTCGTCGGTGTCGACCCAGACGTCGATCCCGTCGCCCACGTCGACCCGGCGGCTGTGCACGACGGTCACCTGGGCCTTGCGGCCGGCGGCCGGCGCCGCCTTCATCGTGACCGAGACGATGTCGTAGGCCTTGCCGGCCTCCGCCGGGTCGCTGATCGTCCGCTCGGTCGGCGGGGTGGCCGACGCCGGTGCGGCGAGGGCGACGAGCAGGAGTGCGACGAGGGCGGGGAGAAGTCGGCGCATGCCTCGATTGTGGCGCTAGTCCTTGCGGCAGACGAATCCGAAGACGGTCACGGCCCAGAACGCCCACCCGTGCCGAGCCGCCTCCGCCAGGGCGGCGAGCGCGGCCTCGGCCTGCTCCGCGGTGATGAGACCGTCGGCGACCGCCTGCTCCGCGGAGAGCCGGGACAGGTGCGAGTCGCGGAGGACCTCCTGCGGGAGGACCAGCGCCGACGAGCCGACGTCGGGGTCGACGTGCAGGCCGGCCTCGATCGCCTGGCGCGGGATGTGCCGGGCCGCGGTGGGGTTCGCGAGCTGGCCCATGAACGCCGTCGTCATGGCCCGGGACACGGCCGGGTCGACATCGGACTCGACCCGCGACTCGTGGTCGGAGTCGAGCAGCAGCGCCCGGCCGCCGGGCCGCAGCACCCGCGCGAACTCGGCGACCGCGGCGCCGGCATCCGGCACGTGTTGGAGCACCCGCTCGCACCACAGCACGTCGGCGCTGCCGTCGGGCAGCGGGATCTCGGTGGCCAGCCCCTGGCAGAACTCCGCGGCCGACCCGACCTCCGCGGCCCGGACCCGCGCGACCTCGCGCAGCATCCCGTTCGGCTCGATGCCGATCGCCCGGCCGTCGGGGCCGGCCAGCCCGGCGAGCCGCCGGGTCATGGTGCCGGTCCCGCTGCCGACGTCCACGCAGAGCTCCCCCCGGCGGACGTCGCCGGCGGCGAGCGCCCAGGCCCGCAGCCGCTCGATGGAGGGCGCCCCGTCCTGCTCGTCGAGCACGGCGACCATCCGCGCCACGGCCGCGTCGCCGATCGTCCCCGGCCGGAAGGCCGAGCCGAGCGTGAAGGACGCGCCGCTCACCTCGCCCATGCTCATGGTCGAGGGTCCCACGACCGCCTATCGAGCGCACCCGACGCAGGTCGTCGCGGTCGGTCGGACCTCGAGCCGCTCGGCCGGGATCGGCCGGCCGCAGACCGTGCAGACGCCGTACGTCCCCGCGGCTACCCGCGCGAGCGCCGCGTCGATCTCCTCGAGGTGGGCCTCGGCCTGCCGCACCAGGGCGCCGACCTGGGACCGCTCGAACGCGATGGTGGCGCCCTCGGGGTCGTGCTCGTCGTCGGCGTTGGTGTCCTTCGACGCCTCGACGAAGCCGCGGTAGTCGCCGCGCAGCGCGGCCAGCCGCTCGCGGGTACGCCGCCGCTCCTCCTCGAGCAGCGCCCGCGGGTCGCTCACGACCGCTCCAGCAGGGTCAGGACCTCGTAGTGGGCGGTGTTCGGGAACATGTCGAGCAGCTGCCCGCGGACCGGCCGCAGCGACGGCATCGCGTCGAGGTCCTTCGCCAGCGTCTGCGCGTTGCAGCTCGAGTAGAGCACGTGCCGCACGCCCGAGGACTCCAGCCAGCCGGCCAGCTCCGGGCCGATGCCGCGCCGCGGCGGGTTCACCACGACCAGGTCCGGCGGCGCGCCGGCAGCCGCGGCGTACGCCGTCGCGTCGCCCACCTCGAAGCGCACGTCCGGGAGGTCGGCGGCACTGAGCCGCGCCGACGCGACTGCCTCGGGGCTGATCTCGATCCCGGTCACCGCGGCACCGGTACCCGCGATCGCGAGCGCGAAGCCGCCGACGCCGCAGTAGAGGTCCCACACCGTGGCGGGCGCCACCGACCCGACCCACGACCGCCCGAGCCGGTAGAGCTCGGCCGCCATCGCGGTGTTGGTCTGGAAGAAGCTCTGCGGCCGCAGGTGCAGCGCGAGCCCGTCGACGCGCATGGTCAGCGTCTCCTGCTCGGTCAGCGGGATCTCCCGGTCGCCCTCGAGGATCGCCTTGTGCTCGGGCTGGAGGTTCACCGACGCGACCGCCAGGGTGGGCAGCTCGGACCGCAGCCCGGCCAGGTGCTTGCGGATCCGCGCGACCGGCTCCTGCGAGCGCAGCACGAAGCGCACCATCAGCTCGCCGTCCGGTGACTCGGTCACCAGCAGGTGCTTGAGCTCACCCCGCCGCGTCGGCACGTCGTACGGCGTCAGCGCCGCGCGGGTCACGAACGCGGCCAGCACCCGCAGCGCCGCCCGGATCCCGGGGGTGTGCAGCGGGCAGTCGCGCAGGTCGACGCCCGCGCCGGCCGGGTTCAGGATCCCGAGCGTCGGCGCCTCGACGGTCCCGTGCACCACCATCTTGGCCTTGTTCCGGAAGCCGAGCTGCGCGCTGGCCACCGGCGGCAGCCAGGAGGCGTCGGCGAGACCGTGGCCGGCGAGTAGGTCCTCGACCTGTCGCTGCTTGGCGACCAGCTGCACGTCGTACGGCGTCCCGAGCCACGTGCACGAGCGGCACCGGCCGGCGTCGAAGTGGTGGCAGAGCTGGACCTGGGGCATGACCGCTCCAGGCTACGGAATGAATCCAGCGCGGCCGGGGTTGCGGTCGCACGTGACCGCTCCCCTCGAACGCCGTGCCGACTACCGCGTCACCTTCGCCGTGCTCTGCCTCGGGGTGGCGGCGTTCTCGCTGCTGCAGTCGATGGTGAACCCGGTGCTCCCGACCATTGAGGCCGGGCTCGGCACCGACCAGGCGACGGTGAGCTGGGTGCTGACGGCGTACCTGCTGTCGGCGAGCGTGTTCACCCCGATCATCGGCCGGATCGGCGACAAGGTCGGCAAGGAGCGGATGCTGGTCGTCGCGCTGGCCGCGCTGGCGGTCGGCTCGCTGCTGGCCGCGATCGCCACCAACATCGAGCTGATGATCGCCGCGCGCGTGGTGCAGGGCATCGGCGGCGGGGTGCTGCCGCTGACCTTCGGCATCGTCCGCGACGAGTTCCCGCGCGACAAGGTCGCCGGCGCCATCGGTACGGCGTCCGCGCTGCTCGCCGTCGGCGGCGGCGTCGGCCTGGTGATCGCGGGGCCCGTGGTCGACGCGCTCAGCTACCACTGGCTGTTCTGGATCCCGATGGTGATGACGATCGTGGCCGCGCTCGCGGCGGCGTTCTACGTCCCGGAGTCGCCGGAGCGCACGCCCGGCCGGATCAACGTCGGTACGGCGCTGCTGCTGTCGGCCTGGCTGGTGGCGCTGCTGGTCGGCGTCAGCCAGGGCCACCTGTGGGGCTGGTCGTCGGCGCGGGTGCTCGGCCTGTTCGCGGCGGCCGCCGTGCTGCTGGTCACCTGGGTCTGGGCCGAGGCGCGCAGCGACCAGCCGCTGGTCGACATGCGGATGATGCGGATCCCGACGGTGTGGACGGTCAACCTGGTCGCGCTGCTGTTCGGCGCCGGCATGTACGCGACCTACGCGTTCCTCCCCCAGTTCCTGCAGACGCCGGAGTCCGCCGGGTACGGCTTCGGCGTCAGCGTCACCGATTCCGGCCTGCTGCTCCTGCCGCAGACCGTCGCGTCGTTCGTCGCCGGGGTGCTCGCGGGCCGGCTGACGGCCCGGTTCGGCTCCAAGGCGATGATGGTGTTCGGCGCCGCGCTGACCGCGCTCTCGACGCTGGCCCTGACGGTCGCCCACGACCAGGTCTGGCAGGTCGTGGTGGCGACGGTCGGCCTCGGCCTGGCCTTCGGCCTCGCGTTCGCCGCGATGTCGAACCTGGTGGTCGCCGCCGTCCCGCAGTCGCAGACCGGCGTCGCGACCGGCATGAACACCAACATCCGCACGGTCGGCGGCGCCATCGGCGCGGCCGTCGTGACCAGCGTGATCACCGCGAGCATCCAGCCGTCCGGGTTCCCGCAGGAGTCCGGCTACACGCACGGCTTCGCCGTGCTCGCCGTCGTGGCCGCCGGAGCGGCGCTGGTCGGCCTGCTCGTGCCGGTCGTCCGCGTGGCGACCCACGTGGTCCCGGGCCCGCAGGCGGAGGCCGAGCTCGCTTCTACCGTGGAGCCGTGACCTCCGGCGATCCCGCAGGTGCTGCGCGGCCCGTGGCCCGCTTCCACCAGGTCGACAGCACCAGCCCGGTCGTCACGTCCCACAGGCCCCAGAGCGCGGCCACGAACGCCACGCCGCCCAGGTCGCCGAAGAACCCGAGGGCGAGCACCAGGGCCAGGCCGGTGTTGCGGACGCCGAGCTCGAACGTCATCGCCCGCACACCGGGCTCGGGGAGCCGCAGGCCGCGGCCGGTGCCGAAGCCGACCCCGAGCGAGAGGGCGTTCTGGAGGACGATCGCCAGCGCCACCGCGCCGACGTAGCCGCGGAACGCCTCGAACCGCCCGGCCAGCCCGCCGACCACGATCAGCAGGAGCAGCACCAACGCGCCCGGCTCGACGTACCGGCGCGCCCGCGCCGCGACACGCGGCAGCCGCCACGCCACGAGCAGGCCCAGCGCGAACGGCAGTCCGATCAGCAGCGCGACCTCGGCGACCATCCCCCAGGCGTCGATCGAGACGTCGCGCATCAGGTCGTCGGCGGCCGGGTTGAGGCCGCACCAGAACGCGACCGCGACCGGGGTGAGCGCGATCGCCACCACGTTCGAGGCGGTGGTCAGCGAGATCGACAGCGCCACGTCGCCGCGAGCCCGGTGGGTCAGGATGTTCGACAGGTTCCCGGCCGGGCAGCAGACCACGAGGATCATGCCGATCGCCACCGACCCGCGGACGTCGAGCGCGAGCGTGAGCAGCAGCGTGAGCGCCGGCATCACGGCGTACTGCGCGAGCAGCCCCGCGCCGATGGCGAGCGGCCGGCGCACCACGTCGCGGAGGTCGCGGGGGCGGACGTCGAGGGCGACGCCGAAGAGGAAGACCGCGATCACGATCTTCGTGGCCAGCTGGAACCCGTCGCCGAGGTCGACCTGCAGCTGGTCGATGTCAGCGGCCATCATGATGCGGCGTCGGCCGGCCGTGGCGCGACGGAAGCGATGTCAGGCTCCGAGACACATGTCGTAGGCCGAATTGATGGCGCCGATGACGCCGACCGCACCCACGATGGGTGCGTATGGCGCGAACGCAGGGGCCGGCGCCGCTGCCCGAACCACGGCACGTGTCGCCGTGGACGGCGGGATCACGATCCCGCACCTGCCGAGGATGACCGCGAGCGCGCTCACGCCACAGAACGACAGCATCAAGCGCGGCATACCCGCCTCCCACCGACGGCGCCCCCGCAACCGCCGCGTGGAGGCTAGCAGTGCTGTGGTGCCTCCGCGCGCGATGCGATGAACTGGTCCAACGGAACCGCGCGGCCCACACCCGCTACAAGTGCTCCACGGCAGACCAGGGGCTACCGGTGGATCCACGGATCGACGAGCGGGACCGCGAGCGACTCAAAGTGCCTGGTGTTCCGGGTCGCCACCGTCAGGCCGTTGGCCTGCGCGACGGCCGCGATGAGGGCGTCATCCAGCGGTGCCTGTTCCGGCACCCGGTAGGTGGCGAGGATCCGCGCCGCCGGCAGGTCGAACGGAAGGACACGGCCGGCGAAGGCGGGGAGGACCCGGTCGGCGAACCACCGTCGCAGCACCTCGCCCTGCGCGGAGTCGGAACGCTCTTTCGCGACGACGCCGCGCTCCAGCTCGGCGATGGTGGTCGCAGACACGAGCTGGTCGGCGACCGGCACGGACCCGGCCCAGGCCTCGACCGCGGGGTTGCGCCCGCGCACGCGCAGCGCAGAGACGACGTTGGTGTCGAGCAGGTACCTCACAGGTCGACGTCGCGGGCGGTGAGGCCGAGCCGCTCGGGCTCGAACTCGATGTCCGCGCCCTCGTCGGTGCCGAGCAGGTCGACCAGCGTGACCGCCTCCCGGGCGAGGCCCTCCGCCAGGAGGGCACGCGCCTCGGCCTCGGTGCTCCGCCCGTGCTGCTCCGCACGCGCCCGCAACCTGGCCTTCGTCCCGGCCGGCAGGTTGCGGATCAGGATCTGCTCCACGGCGGCACCTCCGATATCGAACTCACGATATCATCTGCGGCGGGCCGAGCCCAGGAACCGGGCTACTACGCCGAGGCGGCGCCGATCGCCGGGGTGCCCGCGCCGCGGGTCGGCTGGGGCAGCAGCCGCTTGAGCTGCGGCACCAGGTTGCGCCGGTTGGTCTCGGCCAGCCAGCCGTTCGGCAGCGACAGCCGCACCACCTTGTGCCAGGCGCTGGCGACCTGCTGGACCATCGGCCGCGCGTTGTAGGGCAGCTCGAACCGGGCGAACACCTCGCGCACGCGCGGCGCGATCTCGGCGTACCGGTTGCTCGGCAGGTCCGGGAAGATGTGGTGCTCGATCTGGTGCGACAGGTTGCCGGTGAGCAGGTGCAGCGCCTTGGAGCCGGAGATGTTGGCCGAGCCGAGCATCTGCCGCAGGTACCAGTGCCCGCGGGTCTCGTTCTCGTCGAGCTCGGCCTGCTCGAACGTCGAGACGCCCTCGGGGAAGTGGCCGCACATGATCACCGAGTGGCTCCACAGGTTGCGCACCAGGTTCGCGGTCGCGTTGGCCGCGAGCGTCGAGCGCCAGCCGCGGCCCGACAGCGCCGGGTAGAGCACGAAGTCCTTGGTGAGCTGGCGGCCCGCCTTGCGGAGCGTCACCTTGAGCTCGGCCTTCTTCTCCGGCGACATCTGGCGCTTGTCGCGCAGGTGGTCGCCGAGGTCGAGGTCGAACATCGCGATGCCGTACTCGAAGATGCACGCGGTCACGAAGTTCCACGCCGGCTGCGCGAGGTGCCGCGGCTGCCACTCCTGGGCCTCGTCGACGCGCATGATGCCGTAGCCGAGGTCGTTGTCGCGGCCGAGGATGTTCGTGAAGGTGTGGTGGGTCTCGTTGTGCGCCCGCTTCCACTGGGCGGCCGGTGTCACGTGGTCCCACTCCCACGTGCTCGAGTGGATCTTCGGGTCGCGCATCCAGTCCCACTGCCCGTGCAGGACGTTATGCCCGATCTCCATGTTGTCGAGGATCTTGGCCAGCGTCAGGCCGGCGGTGCCCGCCACCCAGGCGACCTTGTTGCGGCTGCTCAGCAACACCGCCCGGCTGGAGAGCTCCAGCAGGCGCTGCACCTTCACCAGCCGGCGGATGTACGCCGCGTCGCGCTCGCCGCGACTGTCGAGCACCTGCTGCCGGATCGCGTCGAGCTCCTTGCCGAGGACCTCGAGCTCGGCGCAGGTCAGCCCCCGAGTGGTCGTTGTGGACTCCGCGTGGGTCACCGTCATTGAGCCAGTGTGCCCGGTCCACCCACGGAACACCCCTTTCCCGCGCTGAGCGGAGGGTGAACAGCGCCCCACCGGACCCTCGCGCCCCTCGGATCCCCTCCCGCCCCGCCCCGCCCCGGGCATACCGCGTCGCCCGCCGGGCACTGGCTGCCCATGAACCAGCCTCCCCAGCACCAGCAGCCCCCCGGCAACCAGCACGAGATGGAGCCCCGCCCGGACTGCGGCGAGGAGAGCTACGAGGGTCACGGCCGGCTCACGGGCAAGGCCGCCGTGATCACCGGCGGCGACAGCGGCATCGGGCGCGCGGTCGCGATCGCCTACGCCCGCGAGGGTGCCGACGTGCTCATCTCCTACCTCTCCGAGCACGAGGACGCCCAGGACACGGCGCGGTACGTCGAGCAGGCCGGCCGGCGCGCCGTGCTGGTGCCCGGCGACGTCAGCGACCCCCAGCACTGCCGCGACGTCATCGCCAAGGCGGTCGAGGAGTTCGGCCGCGTCGACGTGCTCGTCAACAACGCGGCCTACCAGATGACCCGCGAGACGCTCGAGGAGATCCCCGACGAGGAGTGGGACTTCACGATCGCCACCAACCTCTCGGCGATGTTCCACCTCTGCAAGGCCGCGCTGCCGCACATGGGCCCCGGCTCGTCGATCATCGGCAGCTCGTCGGTCAACTCCGACAACCCGAACCCCACGCTCGCGCCGTACGCCGCCACCAAGGCCGCGATCGCGAACTTCTGCGCCAGCCTGGCCCAGCTGCTCGGCGAGCGCGGGATCCGGGTGAACAGCGTCGCGCCCGGGCCGATCTGGACGCCGCTGATCCCGGCGACGATGCCTCCGGAGAAGGTCGAGAAGTTCGGCGACGACGTGCCGCTCGGCCGCCCGGGCCAGCCGGCCGAGCTGGCGTCGGTCTACGTGCTGCTCGCGTCCGACGAGGCCAGCTACGTCTCCGGCGCGCGGATCGCGGTGACGGGCGGACGCCCGATCCTCTGACCGATGGACGAGGACGACCTGAAGGCGCTGCTCGACCGGCACGGGACGACGTACGCCGCGGAGGCCGGCATCCGGCTCACCGACGAGCCGGCACCGCTCTGGCAGCTGCTGGTGCTGAGCCTGCTGCTCTCGGCCCGGATCGGCTCGGCCATCGCGGTCGCCGCGGCGCGCGAGCTGTTCGACGCCGGCTGCCGGAGCCCGCACGGCACCCGCGACACCCCGCGCCGGCAGCGGGTCGCCGCGCTGGGGCGCGGCCGCTACCGGCGGTACGACGAGCGCACCGCCACCCAGCTCGGCGAGCTCGCCGACGCGGTGCTGGACCGGTACGCCGGCGACCTGCGGCGGCTGCACGAGGAGTCCGACGACGTCGAGCGCGACCTCCAGCAGTTCAAGGGCATCGGCCCGGTCGGCGCGGCGATCTTCTGTCGGGAGGTGCAGGGCACCTGGACCGATCTGGCGCCGTACGTCGACGACCGGGCGGCCCGGGGCGCCGAGAAGCTCGGGCTGCCGACGGCCCCGGCGGAGCTCGCCCGCCTGGTCCCCGCGAAGGAGCTCCCGCGGCTGCTCGCCGCGTGCGTCCGCGCCTGACCCCAGGTCAGGTCTCGGAGCGTCGGCCCGGAGCGTACGCCGCCCACAGCCAGACGGCGAGGCATCCCAGCGCCACGACCAGCGGGCCCTCCGCCCGGTCCGGTACGTGGGCCCACCAGGCTTGTCCGAGCCGTGCCTGGACCTGCAGGGTGCCGACCACGCAGAGGACGGCGCCCACGAGGCTGTGCAGCGCGCCCTTGCCGCGCAGCGCCCAGGCGATGCCGAGGGTGACGAGCGGGACGCCCACCCCGACGTACAGGAGGGCACCACCCAGGCATGGGTAGGGATTGGTCGGTCTCGACTCGCACGCCGACGGCGGGAAGATGAGCGACCCTGCGAAAAGGTAGCCGGCGCCGAGGAGCCCGGTCTCGGCCGCGGCACGCAGCGGACGTCGGATCAGGGGGGAGCTCGCCATGCGGTCAGCCTCGCCCGGCACTCCCGGGCGAGGCATGAGCCGGCGTACTCAGACTTGCTCGACCTTCTCGCCGCCGGTTCCGCCGGCCCCGCCGGTCCCGCCGACCGCCTTCTGGACGAGCGCCTCGAGGTCGAGGCCGGTCGAGTTCTTGAGCATCGCGAGCGTCTGCACGACGTTGTCGTTGACCTGGCGCGGCAGCGCGCCCGCGCCGTCCGGCGAGATCACCGTCAGGTGGTCGATGCCGCTGATCGGCGCGGCGACCTCCTTGGCGATCTGCGGCAGCACCTCGATGAGCATCTGGAGCACGGCGGCGTCGTTGTAGTTGGCGAACGCGTCGGCGCGCTTGTTCATCGCCTCGGCCTCCGCCTGCCCCACGGCGATCGTCGCCGCGGCCTGGGCCTCGCCCTCCGCGCGGCTCGCCTCGGCCAGCGCCGTACGACGCGCCTTCTCGGACTCACCGCTGAGCCGGGCCTCCTGCGCCTTGGCCTCGGCGGCCGCGATCGTGGCGGCCTTGCGCGCCTCGGCGGCCGCGATCTCGGCGTTCCGCTTCGCCTCGGCGTCCTGCTCGACCCGGTAGCGCTCGGCGTCCGCGGGCTTGCGCACCTGGGTCTCGAGCTGCCGCTCGGTCAGGGCGGCCTGCCGGACGGCGACCTTCTCCTGCTCGGTCAGGATCGCCTGGTCGCGGTCGGCCTGGGCCAGCGGACCGGACGCCGCCGCCTGGGCCGAGGCCGCGTCCGTCTCGGCCTTGATCTCGGCCTGCTTGAGCGCCAGCGTCCGCTGGGAGACGGCGATCTCCTGCTCGGCGGCGATCTTGGCCTGCTCGGCCGCCTGCCGCGCGTTCGCCTCGGCGATCGCGGCGGCCTGCTGGATCCGGGCGGCCTCGGGGCGGCCGAGGTCGGCGAGGTAGGTGCCGTCGTCGGTGACGTCCTGGATCTGGAAGGTGTCGAGGATCAGGCCCTGCCCGGTCAGCGAGTTCTCCGACTCGTCGGCCACCCGCTGGGCGAACGCCGCCCGGTCGCGGATGATCTGCTCGACGGTCAGGCCGCCGACGATCGAGCGCAGCGCACCGGCCAGCACCTCCTGGGTGAACGGCTCGATGTCCTGCTGCTGGCTCAGGAACCGCTGCGCGGCCAGCCGGATCTGGTCCGCGTTGCCGCCGACCTTCACGATCGCCACGCCCTCGACGTTCAGCTTGATGCCCTGCCCGGAGACGGCGCCGCGGATCTGCACCGAGATGCGCCGCGAGGAGAGGTCCATGGTGGCGAGCTTCTGCACGAACGGGATCACGAAGACACCGCCGCCGAGCACCACCTTCTGGCCGGACAGGTCCGTGCTCAGCTGCCCGGTCTCGGGGTTGAGCACCGCCTTGCCCTTGCGGCCGGTGACGATGAACGCCTGGTTGGGGCCGGCGACCTTGTAGCGGCTGGTCACCAGCAGCACCAGCAGGACGAGGAGGACGACGAGTCCCCCGACGGCGATCAGCATGTGAGTCGTCCTTCCGAGTTGTGGTTGCTCACGGGAGCTCGTTCCAGACCGGCGCGACGGTCACGGCCGTCGGCGAGATGACGCCGGTGACGTGCACCTCGGTGCCGGGTTCGAGGGGTACGTCGGCGCGCGCGTTCAGCCGCAGCGTGTGGCCGCCGACGGCGACGGTGACGCTGCCGAACCCGTCGGCCGGGATCGCGCTGACCACCCGCCCGCTGTGCCCGACCGAGTCGTCGGTGCTCAGGGTGCCGTCGCTGCCGCCGCCGCGGACCAGCCGGGTCAGCCAGCCCGCGAACCACGCGAACCCGACGCCGGCCACCACGCCGACGGCCCAGGAGACGCCGGCGGGGGCTCCTGCTGCGTCGGCGATCGCGCCGCCGAAGCCGAGCGCCGCCACGAACGCGCCGATGACCTCGGTGGAGAAGAGGTCGCTGGGGATCACGTCGCCGACGCCGTCCAGCAGGTCGCCGAGCAGCAGGCTCACCGCGAGCAGCACGAGACCGCAGACACCGATCACGACGAAGACCGTCATGCGGTCGCTCCCCCTCCGCAGCCGTTCCCCCGGAGTCCGGGCTGGGCGAGCATCTTCTCCCATCCCGGCCGGTTCGACCAGTGCAATTCGGAAGTGGTCGCCCGGTCATGCTGCGGCGGCGCCGCTGAGGTCCGCGAGGCGGGTGAGCCGGCCGCGGGCGGGCTCGGGCGCCAGCGCCGCCCAGTGCTCCCATCCGGCCCGGCACTCCGGGCGGACCAGCTGCTTCAGTGCCTCGGAGAACGCATGGGCGTTGACCGCGGCCGCCGCGACGAAGGGCGCGTCCTCGTCGGCCCCGAACGTGCCCTCCGCGGCCGACCGGAGGATCCGGTACGCCGCCCGGCCGATCTCGTCCCGCCCGTCCGCCAGCCGTTCGCGCGCGCCCGCCAGCTCGCGGGGCGGCGTCCCGCGCTCGAGCCGGTCCAGGCCGGCCACGTCGGTGACCAGCTCGCGATCCTCACGCTGCAGGACGCCGGGGTCGACGCGTCCCTCCCGGAACGCCCGGTCGAGCGCGGCGACCCACGCACCACGGAGCTCCCCCGTGGCCGTCTCGGCGGCCGTCTCCTCGTCCACGGCGAGCGGCCGGGTGTCGAACATCAGCGCCGGGGTGGTGCCGCTCGGCACCAGACGGCCGATCAGCCAGCCACCGGCGCCGGCGTGGAGCCGGGCGCCGAGGTCCAGCAGCTCGATCGACTCGTCCGTGGCGAGGTCGCGCACCACCAGCGGCCCCGGCGCACTCGACTCGAGCCGGTAGCCGCCCATCCAGGCGTCCACCCAGCCGCGCGCGAGCCCGCACTCAGCGGCGAGCCGGCCGGTCGGCATGGTGTCCAGGAAGCAGGCGAGGCCGCCGAGCTCGTACGTGCAGAGCTGGTGGAAGGCCCAGTCCTCGCCGGCGGTGACCGCCATGACCTGGACCGGGTCGCCGCCCTCGACGTACGCCTGCTCCATCGCGTCGGCGTGGAACATCCGCAGCGTGTAGTCGAGCGCCATCTGGAGGACGACGCGAGAGTCGGTGTCCGGGTCCTCGGCGCGGGTGCACTGGTACGCCGCCCAGCGCGCCCACAGCCACGGCGTCATCTCGTCGGCCAGTCCGGCGAGCTGCTCGAGCGTCACCCGGTGCGCGCTGCGGCGGAACATGGGAATGCCCTGGTGGTACTCGAGCGCGGTGGCCGCGTCACCCGCCCGCTCCGCGGCGTTCGAGCTGTCCACGAAGGCGTGGTAGTCGGGCGTCATCAGGTCGGCGATGCGCGGGCCGCGGCGGAAGCCCAGGGGCCGGCTGGAGGTACGAGAGCGCTTGGCGGACATGCCCTCCAGGCAACGCCGCGGGCCCGGTGGGCGGCAAGGGCCACCCGATCGCCTGTGGATGACCGGTCAGGTGCCCTTGGTCTGCACGGCGACGCCCTGCCCGAGCCGGCTGTGCCGGTAGCCGTACGCCGCGTAGATCACCACGCCGATCAGGAACCACACCGCGAACCGCACCCACGTCTCCGGCTGCAGCTTGGTGATGAGCCACAGCGAGAAGGCGATCCCGAGCAGCGGCGTGAACGGCATCAGCGGCGTACGGAACGTGCGCGGCAGCTCCGGCGAGCGGTAGCGCAGCACGATCACGGCGGCCGAGACGACCACGAACGCCAGCAGGATGCCGATGTTGGTCAGCTCCGCGGCGTCCCCGATCGAGACGAAGCCGGCGATGCCCGCCGACACGATGCCGACGATCCACACCGGGCGGTTCGGGGAGTGGTGCCGGTTGGTCCTCGAGAACCAGGCCGGCAGCAGCCCGTCGCGGCTGATCGCGTACCAGACCCGGCTGGCGCCCAGCGTGAACGAGAACAGCACGGTGATGATCCCGACGATCGCCCCGATCGCGACCACCTTCGAGAAGCCGCTCAGCCCGATCGACTCGAACGCCGCGCTGAACGCCGCGGTGTCGCTGAGGTCCCGGTAGTCCACCATCCCGGTGAGCACCGTGGCGGCCAGCAGGTACAGCACCATCGCGATCGCCAGCGAGTAGATGATCGCCTTCGGCAGGTTCCGCTCGGCCTCCTTGGACTCCTCGGCGGCGGTGCTCATGGCGTCGTAGCCGAACACCGCGAAGAACACGGTCGCCGCCCCGGTCGCCGCGCCGCCGAGCCCGTGCGGGAAGTACGGCGTCAGGTTGTCGGTGTCGATGTAGAACGCGCCGACCGCGATCACCGCGAGCACGATCAGGATCTTCACGCCGACCAGCCAGGTCTCCACCCGCGTGCTGGTCTTGATGCCGCGGTTGAGGAGCCAGGCGACCCCCAGGCACAGGAGCACGGCGAACAGGTCGATCCGGTGCCCGTCCCCCGTCCCCGGCGCCCCCAACATCCACGCCGGCAGGTCGAGCCCGACCGCGTCGGCGAGGAAGGTGATGTACTGCGAGACGCCGATGGCGACCACCGCCACGATCGCGGTGTACTCCAGCAGCAGGTCCCACCCGATGAACCACCCGACCGACTCGCCGAGCACCGCGTACCCGTAGGTGTACGCCGAGCCCGCCGCTGGTATCAGCCCGCCGAACTCGGCGTACGACAGGGCCGCGCACGCGCTCGCCACCCCGGCGATCAGGAACGACACGGTCACCGCGGGGCCCGCGTCGGTCTTCGCCACCGGCCCGGCGAGCGCGAAGATGCCGGCGCCGATGATCGCACCGAGCCCGATCGCGGTCAGCTGCCACAGCCCGATGCTGCGCTCGAGCCCGCTCTCGCCGTCGTCCGCCCGGACCGGCTTGCGCCGGAAGATCCCGCTCTGAGGTTGGACGCGGTGCTCGGTCATGTCTGTTCACTACCCATTCCCGGGGTCGGACCATCGCCCGGGCCTGTGGATGACGGACGGCGGCGGGTCGCCGTCCGGGGCAGGCTGCCCGGACACCCCACGACCTGAGGAGGCTCTCGTGCCGATTCCCCTGCCCGACATCGACGAGACCCTGCACGACCGGCTGGTCGGCGCCGTCCGCCGGGACGGACCCACCGACGTCGCCACTCTGACCCGGCGGGTGCGGCTCGCCGCCGGCGACCACCGGGTCACCGAGACCGCGGTCCGCGTCGTGCTCGACAGCGCGACGCTGCTCGTCCATCGTCCCGACGGCCGCGTGGCCTGGCTCGGCGACGTGCTCGACGGCATCGTCCTCACCCACCGGGTGCGCGGCTCGCTGGCGGACCGTTGCGACCTGTGGCTCGGCCAGAGCGTGCAGCCGTTCCTCGCGATGGCCGCGCTCGAGCCGCTGCCGCTGGCCACGGGTGGCGAGGCGCGCATCGCGGACACGCTCGATCCCGTCCTGATCGGCCCGCCCGGGTGGCTGCCGGCGGCCGAGGCCGGTGACCTGGTGTCCCTGACCTGGACGCGCGGCCGGCTGTCCGTCGGCGTCGTCCCGCCCGACGAGGTGGCCGGCCCCGCCGAGGAGGAGGCGGTGCGCTGCCTGCTCGGCGAACGGTGCCGCACCGAGCTGTGGTGGGCGGCCGGCGACGACGACTGGGTGCGCCACGCCCTGCTCATCCGGGCCCTGTCCAGCGTCCGGCTGGAGGACCCCGACTTCCTCTCGACACCGCACGCCCCGCTGGACCAGCTCCTCTACGACCCCCTGGGCTCGGATCCTCGTCACCACTGGCGAGACGTCGCTGCCTGGCGGCCCGAGGGCGCGGTCTCCTTCGCGATCGCGGGCATGCCGATGGCGCTGGACATCGAGCTTCGACACCGGGCGGAGCGGTACGGCATGACGCTGGACCAGTTCGTCATCGCGATCCTCGGGCATCTCGCCTGGCGCACGCCGTTCGCCGAGGACCTCGGCCCGTGGGAGGACTGGGTGCCGGAGGACGCGCGGCCGCGCGAGGCGCGCGTCGCGCACCTGCGGTCGATCGGAGACGGCCCGCCCGGCACCGAGCCCGGCGCGTGATCGCGCTCAAGCGGCCCGGATGGGCGGCGAGACGATCCAGGTGATGCGTCCATCGGCCCGCCGGGGCGGTGGGTGCCAGCGGGGTCGTCGGGTCTCGGGATCGATCTCCAGGCGCCAGGCGGTGTGGTGGACCGTCGTGTGGTGCCGCCGGCACAGCAGCGCCAGGTTGTCGGAACATCGCTAATCTGCCCCCATGTCAGAGCCACGGTCCGCCGCGATCTACGCCCGCATCTCCAGCGACCAGGACGGCACTCGCGCGGGCGTCGGCCGTCAGGTTGAAGACTGCCGCAAGTTGGCCGCTGATCTGGGATGGACGGTCGCGGCGGAGTATGTCGACAACGATCTGTCGGCCTACACCGGCAAGCACCGCCCCGAGTACCAGCGCATGATGGCCGACCTGGCCGAGGGCCTGATCGACGCGGTGCTGGTCTACAACATCGACCGACTGACCCGCCGCCCTGCCGAACTCGAGGCGTTCTCCGAAGCCATCCAGGCTGCCGGGGTGCGACATGTCCGGTTCGTGACCGGCGACGCCAACATGCTCACCGACGACGGCATGCTGCACCTGCGGATCCTGGGCGCGTTCGCGGCCAAGGAGTCGGCCAACATCAGTCGCCGCATCATGCGGAAGATGGAACAAGTCGCCGCCGAGGGCCGCCCGCACGGCGGATCACAACGACCGTTCGGATACGAACGAGACATGGTCACGGTGATCCCCACCGAAGCCGAGATCCTCCGCACCGTGGTCGCCCGGTTC
>NZ_BAAAJE010000006.1:514646-580825 GCF_039526625.1 Nocardioides aquiterrae | reverse complement strand
ACCAAGAGGTCGGCACGGTCACCGGACGCCCCTGGGTCACCACGACTCTGCGAGGGATGCTCACGAACCCCCGCTATGCCGGACTCCGCACCCACCGCGGCACGATCGTCGGACCAGCGGTGTGGGAGCCGATCATCACCGAGGACGAGCACCGCCGAATCCTGGCCAAGTACGCCGAGAAGAAGAACAGCGGACGCCGGACCCCGCAGCGCTACCTGCTCTCCGGGATGGTCCGGTGCGGCAAGTGCGGCAATCGGCTGTACTCCAGCCTGCGACAGCGCAAGAGCGGCAGCACCCGCCGCTACGTCTGTTCCTCGGGCCCCGACCACGGCGGATGCGGGAAACTCACCGTCACGGCCGACCCCTTGGAGCGGTTCATCGCCGACGCCGTGCTCTACCGCCTCGACACCCCCGGACTCGCCGACACACTCGCCGGACGCTCCAGCGCCGACGCCCGAACCCGGGAACTGACCCGGGCGGTCGACGAGGCACAGGAGCAGCTCGAAGAACTGTCACTCGCCTACGCCAACCGGCACATCACCATGCGCGAGTGGATGACTGCGAAGGCCCCCATCACGCAGCGCCTGGAGAACACCCAGCGGCAACTCGCAGCCATCAGCCACACCACCGCCCTGACCGGGTTGATCGGCAACGGCGACGAACTACGCCGATCGTGGGCGAGCCTCAACCTGTCGAGACAGAACGCCATCGTCGGCGCCCTGGTCGACCACATCACCATCGGCCCCGGCACTCCCGGTGCCCGCGAACTGGACCCGTCCCGCGTCGACGTCGTGTGGCGCCACTGACGTCAATCCCGGCGCGGTTCCGGCGGGAGGACGGGTGCCGCTGCGCTTGCGCCCCCGTCCTCCCGCCGCCCCCGCATCCGGTGCTGCCCCCAGCAACGCCCCCACCCGCCGGACCACCGTGGGATCGGTGACCTTGACCGGGACGCCCTGTGCCGCGCAGGAGAACTCGACCCACGCCGCCAGCGCTTCTGGGGACAGGTGGCTCAGTCCCATGCGAACCACACCGCCGGCGGACCCTGCCAGTCCTCTGCGTCAGCCGACGACCACGAGATGGCCGGCAACGCCCCGCCCATCCGCTCGACCGCCTGATACAGCACCTCCCGCGATGAGCGACCCGTCAGCCGGACGACCGGCGGCTGGAACCCCTGCGCGACCTCGTACCGGTGCAGACCCAGGGAACGCTCGGCCTCGGTGTCGGCGAACGCCTTGGTCACGTACTTCGACAGGTACCCCGCAGCACGCCGCGCCTCGTGCAGCGACGTGGACCCGACCGGAAGATCGGACAACCGCTTGATGTGGACGAACCCGCGCCCCCAGGCCGCCTCGATCTTCGACCGCCCGATGAACTGGCCGACCGCGAAGTGCACATGCAGCCCGTGCCCGGACTTGTGCCACTCAGGCACCCACACGTACGGCAGCGCCCGACCACCCAGCAGAGCCCGCAACGACCTGAAGAACCCCGCGACGTCGGCGCGGACCTGCATCGGATCGTGGCACGCCGAGGCGTAGGTCAACGTTCCCAGGCGATTGAGCCGATGGGCGGTGCAGTACCGACGCACCTTGGCTCGCGCACGACGCGCGGCCTCAGCCCGCGCCCGCTCCGGATCAGCAGCAGGCGTGCCAGGAACCCACACCCTCGCCGGACGGTACAAGTAGACGAACGATCCCCCGGCCTCCCCAGCCGAGGGGTACAGCGACAACGACCAACCCGCATCCGGGCGGACAACGACAGAGACGGACACCAGAACACTCCGAGCAAGCGAGCCGACAGGGAATGTCGGCCCCGCCAGGAGCCAGAGACGCGCAGCGGGGCCCTAGCCACCTGCGGTTTTCGCTTGGCCCGCTTCCTGCCGTCGCATCGTCTGCCCGGATCGTCCCTGGCCTCGCGTGGCCTCGCGTTCCTTGGCTCCGGGACAGAGCCCTACTGGTGTTACTCGGCACTGGTGGCGTGCCGTTCCGGTCTCGTAGCCACATCATGCAACACCAGCCCAGGGACCGTGCACAGAACACGCCGGGACCGAAACCGCGCCCGAGGTCGGCGGGCACGCGCTACTGCCCCCGATCCGCACCCCCACGCGGCAACAAGCACGCCGCGCGGGGCCCCTGCGGACCCGAGAGACGGGGGCAGCCGGGGCCAAGCCCCTAACGCGAAACCCGCTCCGAGTTACGTTGCTACTTCAAGTGAAGTGGCCGTCGCTTCGCGACGTCCCCGGGGAGGATGGGCTCCAGCGTCGTCGACGACGCGGAGACGAGGGCACCTATGGTCGATGCAGGAAAGCACCACCGGCAGATTCGGCTCATCGCCAATCGCCTTCTAAGCAAGCGGTTCGAATCCGCTAACGACCTGTGGAAGTTGCAGGTCGACCTACTAAAGATCCAGCGTGATATTCAGGGTGCGATCTCCGAGGCGAAGGCTGAGTCCGCCCGAAATATCGACCGGAAGCGCCTCGAAGAACTGCGAGATGCGCGGTGGCACGCGCGCCACTTTGGTGATGCTCTTGCCTGGCTGGTCTTAGGTCAAGATAGGCAACTGATCTCGTCGCTGTCTGAAAACTCCCGTGTTCCCATCAGTGAGGACGGCGACGGTTCGGTCGGGATGCTGGCGATGGCGGAGGCGCTCAGTCGCCAGGGCTGGGGATTCCCGATTCTCCACGACATCACGGACACGCTCCGAATTGGCGACATCACTTTCGCCCGCCCACGACAGACCCCAAGCCACGTCACCGCGGAGATCAAGACCCAGGTTATCGACACGGTTCCCGCTGACCCGACGGGCCGAAAGAAGAAGACCTACCAATCACAGGTCTTGACGATGGTCGGCATTGACCCCCAAACAGGCGAGGCCATCGCAGAGCTGCAAGTCCCGCCCCCTCCGCCGCCTTCACCACCACGGTCGCGGCTGGAGCGTCAGGCCGTTCGCATGCGCGAGGCCGTGATCAAGGGAAGCGCTGGCCACGGAATCATTACCGACACACAAGAGCCGATCCTCAACATGCACGTCGAGACGGCCGCTACCGATCATTGGCCGGTTGTTCGACGACTGATTCGCGAAGCACACCGAACCAACTTCGCATCCCAGTGTGTAGACAAGGCCTTCCTCTACATCGTCGTTTACGAGGAGGGCGGCTGGAGCAAAGAAACCTTCGCTGATTCCCGCTTCCTTCAAGACGTCAAGGAAACTGAGTTTCTACAGAACCAGAATAAGGACGAGACGTCAGTAGTCGTACACACGATCCCGAGAGCGAAGGGCACCGAAGCAGAGATCGCGCTTCCCTACTTCCTCTTCCCGATCTCACGCCGAGCCGTATTCGAAATACTGAACCACGAACTGGCCCTTGTCGTTCTTGTCAACCAAGGGCACATCTGCGATGCCCTTCGTGCAAGTGGCATGGAGATCGAGGTCCGCCCTCAGGTGGATGGCCCAGGTGAGATCGTGATCATCGACCGGTTCGAGAGCCCTACAGGCGTCCCCCTAGTCGGCGAGGTCCACACGATGTGGCACACGATCCGAGACGCAGTGAGGGAGTTTCGGTCTGTCCCTTACCTGCTCGACATCGTCGCCGGGATGGTGGAGGGCATGCGCGAGCACGCATCCCAGATCGTGCCCGGCAACGGGTCGTCCTAGGCATTGCCGGGGTTCGCATCCCGAGTGCTGCCGGTGCAGGTCGGTCGGCAAGACCGCTGCGCTGCCACCCCTGCCTCCTGGGGTGCTACTAAGCACTAGCGAGGTTGTCGAGGCTGGTCGGGCCGCCGTCGGCCCAGTGGATGACGTGGTGGGCGTCGCCCGCGTTGGGTAGGCGCTTGCACCCCGGGAACGTGCAGTGCTGGTCGCGCGCGATCAGCGCGAGCCAGATCGCGGTGGTCACCAGCCGCTGGTGCGGCCGACGTCGAGCACCTGGCCCGGTGAGCCCATCACGAGCGGGATGATGTCGGCGTCGCAGGCGAGGCGGCGTACCGCGGCCGCCGACAGCCACTGGTCGCCGGGCAGCTTCCCCACAGCCCCGAGGCCCGTGCGGAGCGCCTTGAGCTCGACCGACACCGTCAGCCGCGGGCGCACGCCGTGGGTCTCGGGGAGAACCTCGGCCGTCTGGGCGCGACGGCAGAGCTCGACCAGCGCATCCCACATCCGCGCCCCGGCTTCGCGCGGGTCGCGGCCGTCGTGCGCACACCCGGGCTCCGGGCAGGACGTCCCCGGCGCCCGGCGGCGAGGTCGACCGGCACGCCGCCACAGGCGCCCGGCTCGGTCGAGACCGGAGCCGCCAGCGGCAGCAGCGCGGCCTTGACCTCCTCGACGCTCTCGGCGTCGGCGTAGCCCTTGACCCACACCCCGCCCAGCTCGTCGGGCGTGAGTGCGAGGAAGCGTGCGCGGTGGGCCGCGCGCTCCGATCGCGGGAGGTCCCGCTCGCCGCCGAGCAGCGTGCCGTCCGGGTCGATCTCCGCGACGACCGTCGGCCAGGCCCGGTCGAGGTCGGTCGCATCGAGGTCGCAGGCCTTCTCCAGGAACGATCGCGCTGCGGCGCGGCGCACCTCGTCGACCCGGGGCAGCTGCGCGACCCGGTTGACGATCGTCCGCGCCTGGTCCGAGGAGAGCCGCCCCTCCCGGAGGGCGGCCCGCACCTCCGGCAGTCCCTCCAGGCCGGCCGCCAGCCGCAGCAGCCCGCCGCCGGCGCCCTTGCGGCCGCCCGCGACCGCGGTCAGGAAGTCCTTCGTCGACGCCCAGCCGACATCGTTGGCGGCGCCGCTCTGCTCGAGCAGGCCGGCCACGTCGACGCGGGCCGCGTCCAGTTGGGCGCGCATCCGCTCCAGCTCGACCATCACGCCGGGCAGCTCGGCCGGAGGCACGTGCTCCCACGCCACCGCGCCGAGCGCCCGGAGGGAGTGCCGGGCGTCGGCGACAGCGGAGGGAGTGGTCATGCCGCTACATTATTCGAACACCTGCTCGACCGCCATGGGCTGTGGACGGTAAGTGGCCCGTCAGCGAGAAGAAAGCAGGGCGTGCGTCCGGCTGATCTCGTCCCACGACGACGGCGGCGTCGTACGAGCGCGCGCGGCGAAGTCCCGCGGGAACCCGTTTGCGCTGGTCGCCGACGGGCGCCCGGCCGAGTACAGCCAGGCGTCGAAGAACGGCCCGAGGTCCTCCCCCGACTCCTGCTCCGCGAGCGCGACGAAGTCGTCGACCGACGCGTTGCCGTACCGGTGCTCCGCCGTCCACTGCCGCAGCACCGAGAAGAACGCCGGCCCGCCGATGCGGGTGCGCAGCGCCTGCAGGGCCATCGCACCCCGATCGAGCACCGCGAGGCCCGACTCCCCGTGGGCACCGGGGTCACCGATCTCGACGTCCCAGAACGACCGGTCGCCGGCGTGCTCGTCCCACGCCGCGTCGAAGAGCTGCCGGCCGGTTCCGGCGCCGTGGGTCTCGGACCACCGCCACTCGAAGAACGACGCGAAGCCCTCGGTGAGCCAGCTGTCGCGCCAGGCCTCCACCGACACCGAATCGCCGAACCACTGGTGCGCGATCTCGTGCACGACCACGTAGACGTTGGGGCCGTCACGCCAGAAGCCGCGGCTGTACACCGGGCGGGTCTGGCTCTCCATCGCGAACGGCGTCCTCGCGACGGTGGCGACGCCGCCCGTCGCGTGGAACGGGTACGCCCCGAGCTCGCGGGAGCCGAACGCCACGACCTCCGGCGTCCGGGCGATCGCCGCGGCGGCGTACCGCACCTCCCGGCCGCCGCCGGACGGGACCGCGGTGATCACCGGGTGCCCGTCGACGCGGGTGCGGGTGATGTCGAGCTGGCCGACCACGAAGAACGCGAGGTACGGCGCCATCGGCTCGGTCTGCCGCCAGTGCCAGACCCACCTGCCGTGCCGCATCCGCTTCGAGGCCAGGACGCCGTTGCTGACCGCTTCCAGGCCGCGCGGCACCTTGACGCGGATGTCGTACGTCGCCTTGTCGCGCGGGTGGTCGTCGGCCGGGTACCACCACGCCGCGCCCTCCGGCTTGCCGGCCGCCACGGCACCGTCCTTCGTGCGGATCCAGGGCTGGACGCCGTGGGACCGGATCCGCGACGGCACGCCGCGGTAGGTCACCCGGACGGTCATCTCCTCGCCCGTGCGCAGCGCCGTCCGCGGCGTCACCACCAGCTCGTGCCCGCCCTGCCGGAACGCCGCCGGCTGGTCGTTGACGTGCACGCTCCGGACGGGCAGCACGAAGTCGAGGTCGAAGCGGGACAGCTCCTGCGTCGTGTGCGCGCGGACCCACGTCGTCCCGGACACGCGGTCCCGGCGCGGGTCGTAGGAGATGCGGACGTTGTAGCGGTCGACGTCGTAGCCGCCGTTGCCGTAGTCGGCGTAGTAGGGGTCACCGATCCCCGGCGACCCCGGCGAACCGACCGGCGCCTGCGCGGCCGCGGCCGCGCCGGCCGGCACCAGCAGGGCCAGTCCGACGGCGGCCGCGAGGCCCCGTACGAGTGCTGAAGGCATGTCTCTTCCTCCCGAGAAGGGGCCACCCCGCGTGACCCGAGCGGAAGAGAACCAGGTTCCGAGGATCGGCGTGCGGGCTCTCCACAGGCCCGAAACCACCGAGGCTCAGAGACCCGGGCCTCACCAGTTGCAGGCGGTCCCGTCGCCATCCGCATCGAGGCCATAAGGGTCGTACCCGGTGACGCGTACCGGGCCGGTGTACGCGGGCCCGTCCCCTGAACCGCCGGCGCAGTCGTAGTCCGGGGCTGGCGGAAGACACGGCGAGTAGCCCGGTGTGCAGTTCACGGGCTGCGGCGGCGGGGGCGGTGCGACGACACGCAGCACCGTGAGCGTGACGGTGCTCCCCTTTCGGACGGGTACGCCACCCCTCGGCGACTGGCCGATCACCTCCCCGTTCCGGCCAGACGTCCGGGTGCGGTACACCCGCTTCACCGCGTACCCCGCGCGCCGAAGCCTGGCTTCGGCAACGCCCGCCGTTTGGCCGACCACAGTTGGCGACCGCGGAAATGGAACGGCGACAACCAACGCGACCTCGGTGCCGACGGCAACGCTCGTGCCGCCGGCGACACCCTGCGCGAGGATCGTCCCCGCACGAGCGGCGGTCGGCCTGTGGCTGATGGTCCCGGGCTCGAGTCCGGCCGCCCGTAGCTTGCGCTCCGCTCGTTGTTTTGTCATCCCCTTGAGTTTCGGAACCTCCGCCGTCGGAGTGACGGTCGGCTCCGCCGTCGGTGACGGCCTGTCCGTCTCCGCCGCTGGCGGAGCTGAAGCGGGTTCGCTCTCATCCGAGGGGCTGACGGCCAACGCAACGACGTAGAAGGCCACGGTGGCGATGGACACCACTGCTTTGAGGCCGGTCGACGTGCCCCGCCGAAACCACAGAGCCACCAGCCCCAACGGAAGGCACAGGAACAGCCCAGGAACGATGACCCACCAGGTCTGCCACCAGGCCAGGGTGCCTGAATCACCCACGAGCTGCCCGGGGGGCGGCGCACTTGTCATCGGTGGAGCAGGAAGCCGAGCTTGCACATGACCCGTCCACCTAGCGCCGTCCCAATAGCGAATCCATCGCGGATCGCGAGGGTCCGGGTACCACCCCGCCGGCGTGTTCCATTGGCCTGCCATGTTCGCTCCCACCGATGCGCACAATGGTTTGGCGTCGAACGCTGACGCTCGTGTGAGGTCTCGGACGCTAGTTCGGTCTGGTTGCTAGCGCTGCGGATTCGTGACATTGGGCGGGTACCCGCTCTGCTCGACGCGGAGCAAGGGCATCGTTCGCCGTGGGTGCCACCCTGGCGGTCTAGAACGCTCGATCAACCGACGCTGGCGCTGGAACGTCGACGCTCCGCCGCGGTCGCGGCATCCCACGACCGGGCGCGAAATTGCCGCATCTTCTCCACGGCCTCGCGCGCAGCGCCCTTGCTGACCGGGTCACCGTCCAGGGTCCGGAGCCATGCCACCAGCCGGAAGCCGGGAACGATGTCGACACCGTCGACGAGTCTCGGCTCGCCGAGCTCGTGCTGCAGGGCGCCCCACACGACCACGGCGGATCGGACGGTGAAGGCGTGCGCCCGAGCCCGGTGACGCGCCTGTCGGTCCTTCCCGAGCTCCTGCGAGGCGAGCGCCTCGCACCGCTGCCTGGCGCGTTGCGCCGCGCGCAGCATGTCGTCTCGGTCGCTGGGGCTCGCCTGGTTGCGCCACTTGGAGTCCAGCACGACGAGCCCACCGCGCCGCGTGACGACCACGTGGTCGAGATCGCCCTTCATCAGGCTGATGCTGTCCACCCAGTCCCAGATGAGCCGCCGGCGCTTGGCTCTCTTGAGCTCCTCACGCGTGTTCTCCTCGCCCCACGCGCCGCGCAGGTGACGGATCGCATCCGGGTCCGACGCCAGGACCCCGACCGTCATGTACCAGAAGTAGGTCGCCGCCATGGCCGCATGAAGGAAGCCGAGGACGTACGAGCGGGCTCCACTCGGCGGGAAGATTACGACGAAGATGGCGGTGACGATCGCGACGATGCCGACGAAGACGACCGTCACGACGGTCAGCCGCCGCCAGTTCCGTCGTCCCCACGCCCGCTGGATGCGGCGCATCTCCCGCCGCGAGTACGGCGCGTACCTCCTGGCCATGCTGGGTCATCGGCAGCCAGCGGGCATTGCTTGAGCACGGTGGTGCTAGGAAGGACAAATGATCTTCATCACCGCCAAGTTCAAGGTCCGTCCCGAGCACGCCGAGGCCTGGCCCGAGATCTCCCGGTCGTTCACCGAGGCGACGCGCGCCGAGCCCGGGAACCTCTGGTTCGACTGGTCCCGGTCCCTCGACGACCCGAACGAGTACGTGCTGGTCGAGGCGTTCCAGGACGACGCGGCCGAGGCGCACGTGACCTCCGACCACTTCAAGCAGGCGCAGGCCGACCTGCCGCCGTACCTGGTCGAGACCCCGCGGATCGTGAACTTCCAGGTCGACGGCACGGACTGGTCCGAGCTCGGCGAGATGAAGGTCGGGTAGCCCTCAGCGCGCCTCAGCCCGCGCTAGCAACGCCTGCGTGTGCCGGATCTTCGCCCACGACGCCGGGACGGCGACCCGCGCGGCCGACGACCGGGCCTGGAAGTCCGGCGGGAAGCCGTTGGCCTCGGTCGGCGCGGGCCGGCGGCCCGTGTAGAGCCACGCGTCGAAGAACGACGTGAGGTCCGCGCCGGACACGCTCTCGGCGAGCGCGATGTACTGGCGGACGGTGCCGTTGCCGTACTGGTGCTCCGCCGCCCAGGTCCGCATCACGGTCATGAAGGCGGCGTTCCCGATCCGGGTGCGCAGCGCCTGGAGGGCCATCGCGCCGCGCACGTAGACCGCGCCGTTGAACTCGTTGTGCGCGCCCGGGTTGCCGACCTTCACCTTCCAGAAGGGGTCGTCGCTCGGGAAGGTGCGCCAGGACTGGTGGAACAGCTGCTTCGCGCTGCCCTCGTGGTGCTTCTCCGACCACAGCCACGCGGTGAACGTCGCGAACCCCTCGTTGAGCCAGATGTCGCGCCAGTTGTGCACCGACACCGAGTCGCCGTACCACTGGTGGGCGAGCTCGTGGACCACCACGTAGATGTTCGGGCCCTTGCTCCAGAACCCGCGCGTGTAGACCGGCCGGGTCTGGTTCTCCAGCGCGAACCCGAAGTCCGCCGCGGGCGCGACCCCACCCATCGCGTCGAACGGGTACGGGCCCCACAGCCGCGACTCGAACCGGATCACCTGGGGCGTCCGCTTCAGGTCCGCGGCGGCGTACCGGCCCTCGGGACCGCCGTGGGACGCGACCGCGGTGATCACCGGCAGGCCGTCCGCGCGCGACCGCGTGATGTCGAACTGGCCGGCCACGAAGAACGCGAGGTACGGCGCCATCGGCCGGGTCTCGCGCCAGTGCCAGGTCCGCTTGCCGTGCCTGACGTCACGGGAGACCAGGCGGCCGTTGCCGAGCACCTCGAGGTCCTTGGCCACGGTGACGCTGACGTCGTACGTCGCCTTGTCGCGCGGGTGGTCGTTGGCCGGGTACCACCACGCCGCGATCTCGGGCTCGCCGACGGCGGCCGCGCCGTCAGCGGTGCGGATCCACGGCTTCGCGCCGTCGGACGTGATCGTCGACGGCACCCCGGCGTACCGCACCACCACGGTCATCGGCTCGCCCGTCGCCAGCGGTCGCCGCGGCGTGACGACCAGCTCGTGCCGGCCCTGGTCGTACGACGCCCGCCGGCCGTTGACCTGCACGCTCGAGACCGGCAGCACGAAGTCCAGGTTGAACCGGGACAGGTCCTGCGTCGCGTGCGCGGTGATCCGGGTCCGGCCCGCGACGCGGTCGCTCGACGGGCGGTACGAGATGTGGATGCCGTAGTGGTCGACGTCGTAGCCGCCGTTGCCGTAGTCCGGGTAGTACGGGTCCCCGATCCCCCGCGCGCCCTGGGTGTCGCCGGCGGGCGCCGCCTGGGCGACGCCGAGCGGCAGCAGCAGCGCCGCCCCGACGGCGAGGGCGGTACGGCGTACGCGTGCTCGTGTGGTCATGGCTGGTCCTTCCCGAGAGGGCCACCCCCGTGTGGCCGTCCCAGCATTCGACCACAGAACGCCGACGGTCAGGTCGCCGAGCGTTGGCGGCCCGCGCGGGAGACGTCGGCGGCCCGCACCCGGAACGCTCGATGGAGCTGCCGGGCGGCCGTCCGCACCTGGTCGGGCGTGAGCGCGGCGGGCCGCGCGAGCAGGGTCTCGCGGAGGTTGGCCGTCGAGCAGACCAGCACGTCGTGGCACCGGCCCGTGAGGGGCTGGTCGCGGACGAAGCACAGCACCGGCACCACGGTCGCGGCCGCCGGCGGGCCGACCAGGTCCGCGACCGCGCGCGCCGCGCGGGCGGCCGCCGCGGCGACCTCGTCGTGCCGCCAGCCGTCGACCACGATGGTGTCGTCGAGCAGCGCGATCCGCACGGACCAGTTCTTGCCGTCGACCACGAACACGCCGCCGGGCCCCACGGCCACGTGCACCTGGTTCACCCGCTGCCGTCCGGGCCAGGTCACGTCGTGGAAGACCGCCCACCCCTCGGCGCGCAGCCCGCCGAGGACCCCGGCGGTGGCGCCCCGGCCCTGCAGCCCGCGCTCGTACGTCCGAGTCGACGGCGGCGACCACGACGTACTCATGCCTCCGCCTATCGGCGACGGTGCGCCGGACCTGAGGCCCTAGCTGCGCAGGTACGACGCCCCGTTCACGTCGATGATCGTGCCGGTGGAGAACTTCGCCTCGGGCGAGGCCAGCCACAGCACCGCGGCCGCGACCTCCTCCGGCCGCGCCACCCGGCCGAACGGCGACTGCGCGCGCACCGCGTCCCCGCCCGGGCCGTCGAGCACCTCGCGCGCCATCTCGGTCTGCACGAACCCGGGCGCCACGGTCCCGACCGTGATCCCCTCCGGCGCCAGCGCAATTGCCAGCGACTGGCCGAACGCGTTCATCCCGGCCTTGGACGCCCCGTACGCCGGGTTCCGCGGCTCCCCGCGGAACGCGCCCCGGCTGGACACGTTGACGATCGCCCCGCCGCCGGCGGCCTTGAGGTGCGGGATCGCGCAGTACGCCGCGTTCGCGGCGCCGACCAGGTTGGTGGCCAGCGTCTGCGACCAGGCCGCCTGCCACTCGTCGTACGACGTGCTCAGCGGCGGATGCGCGAGGAACACGCCGGCGTTGTTGACCAGCACGTCGAGCCGGCCCAGCTGCTCGGCGGCCGAGTCGACCGCCCGCCGTACCGCCTCCGCGTCGGCCATGTCCGCCTGCACGGTCGCGTGGCCCTCGCCCGGCAGCGACGCCGCCACGGCCTCGGCAAGATCGGCCGAGGAGCCGTAGTGGACCGCGACCCGGTCGCCCTGCGCGGCGAACGCGCGGGCGATCGCGGCGCCGATGCCGCGGGAGCCGCCGGTCACCAGCACGCCGCGGGTGGTCTGGACCGGAGGGGTGCTGCTGGTGGGATCGATGTCGAGAGGCACGGGGACATCATGTCCGGCGAAATCCCCGCAGGAATCGCGGGGGGTGGCGCTCCGGTGGCCCGTGAATTCACCCCTGCGGGGCGGCCGGAAATCGGATCACAACGAGGGAGGAAGGGACGGGGTTACGGCCTCGAGGGCTGCGAGTAATCGCAATCTGCGAACCCTCAGGAACGCCGGATCTCGCCCCGAACTGTTCCGTGTCCACCGAAGGCCGGCGCCCAGAAGCCGGCCGGGCGACGTGGACGAACGCCATCATGGAAGAAGGCACCCATCATGAACCGCATCACTCTCGCCGCCGCGGCCGTGGCCGCCACCCTCACGACGCTCGCCGGCGTCACCGCCCCCGCCATCGCGGCCGACGGCAACGCCCAGATCCGCGCCACGCTGGAGCACCGCATCGACGCTCAGGTCGATGCCAACGTGCACGCGCTCGCCACCATCGAGGCGCGGCGGCTGGGCACCCTCGAGGCCGACCACCGCGCCGAGGTGCGGGCCGGCATCGACGCCGACGTCGCGGCGCTGGTCGACCTGCGGGCCGAGGCGGACTCCGACGCCACCGTCGCCGAGCTGCGCGACACCCTCGCCTCCGTCCAGGAGTACCGCGCCTCGGTCTACGCGAAGGTCGTGGTGATCCTCAACGCCGCCGAGCGGCTCGAGGCCGACGTCCAGGTCACCCTGGCGAACACCGTGTCGGCGACGCTCACCGCGCTGATGGAGGAGGTATCGGCGCAGCTCGACGTGGCCGTCGACGCGGCGCTCGAGCTGGACGCGACCAGCTCCGGCAGCGCGGTCTCCGAGGTCCGCTCGGAGTACAACGCGGCCGCCCGCGCGTACGCGCACGCCCAGGCCGGCTGATCCGCGGACCAGCACCGGCCCGGCTCCTCTCGAGGACCGGGCCGGTGTCGCCGTTCGGGGGCCGTCGCGGACCGCTACCGGGCGATCTCCGCGACGCCGGCGAGCAGGCGCTCGACGTCGTCGGCGCTCGTGTACGGCGCCAGGCCCGCGCGCACCGCGCCGCCGTCGCCGAGGCCGAGCCAGCGGCTGGCCTCGAGCGCGTAGAAGTTGCTCGCCGGCGCGTTCACGCCGGCCGCCGCGAGGTGCTCGTACACCTCGCGGCTTTCCCGGCCCGCGACCGAGAAGAACGCGGTCGGCGTACGCCGCTGGGGGTTGCCGTACAGCGTCACCCCGTCGATCCCCCGCAGCCCGTCCAGCAGCCGCTCGAACAGCCGGTCCTCGTACTCCTCCACCGCGCGCATGGACTCCAGCACCCGGGTCCGCCGGTCCTCGGCGTCCGAGGCCAGCCCGGCGATGTAGTCGATCGCCGCCGTGGTGCCCGCGAGCAGCTCATAGGGCAGGGTCCCGAGCTCGAACCGCTCCGGCACCTGGTCGGTCGCCGGCAGCAGCTTGTCGGGGTGGATCCGCTCCAGCAGCTCCGGCGCCGCGACGACCACGCCGTGGTGCGGCCCGAAGAACTTGTACGGCGAGCACGCGTAGAAGTCGGCGCCCAGCGCCGCGACGTCCACCGGCGCGTGCGGCGTCAGGTGCACCCCGTCGACGTACAGCAGCGCGCCCACCTCGTGCACCGCCTCGGCAATTGCCGCGATGTCCGGCCGCGTGCCGAGCACGTTCGACGCCCCGGTCACCGCCACCACCTTGGTGCGGTCCGAGAGCTCGGCCCGTACGTCGTCGACGCCCAGCTCGGCCGTCTCCCGGTCGAACCCGGCCCACCGCACCGTCGCCCCCGCCGCCCCCGCCGCGTGCACCCACGGCCGGACGTTCCCGTCGTGGTCGAGCCGGGTCACCACGACCTCGTCCCCCGGCCCCCACTCCTTCGCCAGCGCCCGCGACACGTCGTACGCCAACTGGGTCGCCGACCGCCCGAACACCACGCCGCCCGGGTCGCACCCGAGCAGGTCCGCCACCGCCTGCCGCGCCCCGACCACGACCTCCTCGGCCCGCCGCTCGGCCGCGGTGACCGTGCCGCGGTTGGAGATCCCGCCTGTGAGCGTGCTCGCGATCGCGTCGCCCACCTGTCGGGGCACCTGGGTGCCGCCCGGCCCGTCGAAGTACGCGACGCCCTGGTCGAGGGCCGGGAAGTCCTTGCGGATGCGGTCGACGTCGAAGTTCATAGGCCCATCATTGCCGCCGTCACTCCCATCCGGCTGACTGGCTCGCTTTCCCCGAAGTCGAGACATCCGGAGCCTCGATTCCTAGGATCCGGGAGACAAGTAGGAGAGGTCATGGGCATAGGTTTCGGCCTCGGCGTCGGTCCCTTCAGAGTGGGGACAAGCGCGCGATCCCGCGACATACAGGGATGCGCACCGATACTCGGCATCTTCCTGATTCTCGGCCTCGTACTGCTTGCGATCTTCTGGCCCTTTCTTTTAGGTCAATGGATTGCCGAGAAGCTCGGCGCACCTCCGAACGGGTCCTCCGCGCATGCACTCGGCTGGATCTTCGAAGCCATCTATGTGGCTGTACTGGTTCTCGGCTATGTCGCTCTCAGACGCCATTCCGCCTTGGTGGCAAAGGAACGCGAAGCCACGGAACGCCGCGAGACCCTTCGCCGCTCGCTTGTCGAACTCGACGCATTGGCCACCGCGATTCGGGAGCAGCGCTGGCCCCTCGAATACGCTGACGTTTGGCTCATCGAGCCGAGGGTGCGAGTCACTCATGGACCGCAGGTACCGACGGCCATCGAACAGGGCACCGTCCGCATTCACCCTTCCGGCGTCGAGTTCATCGGTGCGACCAAGCGGGTTGAGTGGCGAGCTGATCGCATCCGCGAGGTGATCCACGACGGTTACTTCGCATTCCACCTGACAAGCCGCAAGACAGTCAGCGGCTTGTCAGCCGACGGGTCCGAAGCGTTGGGCTATGCAATCGACTTCGTGTGGAAGGGTCGTGAGAGTCGCGCGGCGAGCGACGTGTGCCTATCGCGTATCGCGCATGCTCGGCTTCGGGTCGACGCCGAGCTAAGGGCGGCGGACGCTATCACAAACAGCCGTTGATCCCACTTGCGTCATGTGATCGGTCGAATCGGCGCCACGTCTCAGACATCCCTCGTGTGGCGCACCGGGGCAGGCTGAATACCGGCTACCGGCTCCGGTCCCTGGCAAGCTCACCTCGTGGACGAAGGCCTCTACGAGTCAGTCATTACTCCGGAGCTCCGAACCCGCCTCCGTCTGACGGAGCACCTGGCAGCGACCGAGTTGGGCGTGGACAAGGCCGACGAGCCGCATCTGATCGCGCGGCACATCGCTCGCGTCGTCCAGCGTCACTTGGAAAGCGTCGGTGATCGCGACCAACGCGTGATCACTGCGAACGCCGTCCTTGCTGCACTTGATGTCCATGAGTCGATCGAGCGTCCGACCCGGATGTTGGGGTCACTTCTCGACGAGCGGAGCGCGGGTAGCCCAGGCCGGTATCGGACTCGACCGAAGACTCCGTTGTCAGAAGCTGCCCTGCTGACCAACGCAAGAGACGAGCCGAGCCTTGCCGCGGAGCTCCGAGCCGAGATGGCATCAGCCGACTCCGTGGACCTCCTCTGCGCGTTTGTTCGTTGGCATGGCGTCCGGCTCCTCGAAGGCGACCTCCGTGAGCTGCAGCGTGCCGGCATCCCGTTTCGGGTGGTTACCACTACCTACCTCGGATCGACGGAGCGACGGGCGCTGGATCGACTCATCGAGGAGTTCGGTGCCGAGGTTCGGGTGCAATACGACTCTCAGCGGACTCGACTGCACGCAAAGGCCTGGCTGTTCCGCCGCAAGTCCGGCTTCGACACTGCTTACGTAGGCTCGTCGAACTTGTCGCGCGCCGCACTCCTCGATGGAGTCGAGTGGAACGTACGACTCTCGAATATCGCCACCCCCAGCTTGCTCCGCAAGTTCGAGGCGACCTTCGATTCCTACTGGAACGACGCGAGCTTCGAGCGCTACGACCCCGCTCAGGATCGCGACCGTCTCGATGACGCCCTTCTCGAAGCGAGCGGCCGCAAGCAGCACGATCGGGTCACTCTCACATTGTCGGGTCTCGAGGTGCGGCCCTACAGCTACCAGCAGAAAATGCTCGATGACCTCGAGGTGGAACGAACCGTGCGAGGCAGGCACCACAACCTCGTCGTCGCGGCGACCGGAACCGGCAAGACGGTCGTCGCCGCACTCGACTACCGGCGCTTGGCCACCCAATCTCCGAGCACCCGTCCGTCGCTTCTCTTCATCGCTCACCGCGCCGAGATCCTGGAGCAGTCTCGCCGCACTTACCGCGAGGTGCTCGCCGACGGCAACTTCGGTGAGCCGTGGTACGGCGGCAGCCGGCCCGAGCGCGGCGAGCATGTCTTTGCCAGCGTGCAGTCGCTGAACTCGTACGGCATACAGCAGATCCCACCCGACGCCTTCGACATCGTTGTGATCGACGAGTTCCATCATGCACAGGCGCCTACCTACCGGCGCATCATCGACCATCTCGCACCGCGCGAACTCCTGGGTTTGACGGCGACTCCCGAACGCGCCGATGGCACGGATGTGCGCGACTTCTTCGGCGGCCGAATAACCACCGAGCTGCGGCTCTGGGACGCGCTGGAGTCGGATCTTCTGTGCCCGTTCCACTACTTCGCCGTCGCAGACAACACCGACCTCTCGTCGGTCACGTGGCGGCGAGGCCGTTACGACGACGCCGAGTTGGAGCATCTCTACACCGGCAACGATGCCCGTGCCGCGATCGTCCTTCGCGAGCTCAACGACAAGGTCGCAGATCTCTCGGCGATGCGTGCCCTGGGCTTCTGTGTGAGCGTTGCGCACGCGCACTACATGGCCAAGGTGTTCAACGATGCCGGCATCCCTTCCAGCGCTGTCAGCGCGGAGACGACGTCGGCGGTGCGAGCCCAAGCGCTGAGTGACTTGCGCGGCCGACGAGTCAACGTCGTGTTGACGGTCGACCTCTTCAATGAGGGCCTCGACATACCCGACATCGACACAGTCCTCTTCCTGCGCCCGACGGAGAGCGCGACGGTGTTCCTCCAACAGTTCGGCCGTGGACTGAGGCGCACCACGGACAAGGCAGTTCTCACCGCACTCGACTTCGTCGGTCACCAGAACGCCGAGTTCAGATGGGACGCCAAGCTTCGAGCGCTGACCGGACGAGCTCGCGGCGAGCTCGTGAGAGATGTCGAAGAAGGCTTCCCGTTCCTGCCATCGGGGAGCCAGATCATCCTCGATCGCACTTCGCAGGAGCTCATCCTCGAGAACGTCAAGGCGCAAGTCACTCGGCGCTGGCCGCAGGTGGTCCAAGAGCTACGGTCCATGGGCGACACCACCCTGCCTGACTTCCTCCACCGATCCGGCCTGCCGCTGTCAGAAGTGCTCCGTCAGGGCAAGAAGTCGTGGACGCAGCTACGCATCGACGCTGGTCTGCCCATTCGAATCCGAGGCGAATTGGCACCGAATCTCTTCAAGCGCGGCCGCGCCCTCGCTCACGTCGACGACCCCGACCGAGCCGCCGCGTACGTCCGCTTGCTGAGCGACGACGCACCCGCGTACGCCCATCTCAGCGAGATCGATCAGCGCTACTCTCGCATGCTCTTCTTCTCAGTTTGGCCCGACGGCGGCGGGTTCACGTCGTACGACGCTGGCCTTGATGTCTTGCGTCGGGAGGAGGCCGTGCGCGACGAGCTCTCGGCCGTCGTCGAGCTCGCACTGGATGCAGCGGAGCACGTGACGAGCCCGCTTGCCGGAGAGCTGCGCAATGTTCCGCTGCGCGTGCACGCGCGCTACCAACGAGAAGAGATCCTGGCGGCCGTCGACTACGCGACCCTCGAACGCAAGCCGACGAGCATGATGCAGGGCGTCGCCTACGCTCCTGCCGTCAACGCCGACCTCCTGATGGCCACCCTGAAGAAGTCAGAGGCGGACTACTCCCCCACGACGATGTACCGCGACTACCCGATCAGTCCAACGCTCTTCCACTGGGAGTCGCAGAACGCGACCACGGTCTCCTCACCAACGGGACAGCGCTACCTCAATGGCACGAGCAACATCCTGCTTTTCGTGCGCGACACCCACATCGACCCGTTCGGGACCGCGCCCTACCAGTTCCTCGGACCAGCTAGCTACGTGAGCCACCAGGGCGAACGTCCAATCGCGATCACGTGGAGACTGATGCACTCGATGCCGGCCGACTTCTTCCAGGCTGCCACCGTGGCGGTCCAGTGATCGTCCGCTCTTCGCGGCACCCGCGGTGGTAGGACGCAGGTCTCCGTCCCACGATGATTGCGGCGTAGCTGGGGGGAGTTAGGGCTCAGCAGGTGATGATTACGGCACCTGTGCGTAGGTGGTCGGACCAACCCCGCCTAACGAGTTCGTCGACCCGCTGGGAGAGTCGGTCACCCTGAAGAAGCGAGGCGCATTCGTCGCACACTGGAGCTGCTCCGCCGGTGCCACCTCCGCCTGCCCCTGGTGTACACCTGAGCGCATCGGGAACCCCCCGCTTGACGCGAACGCAAAACGTCAGCTCTTCTTGTCGCCGATTGCATCGCAGTTTCACCAGCACGTGATCCGGCTGCATCTCGAACTCCTATCTCCTCCGCTGAACCCGGTACTTGGAGAGTAGGAGTTGCCGCCGACAGTCGGAGTAGTCGCGGCGAACTGGGCGCCATTCGACACGTATCAGGATTCGCTGCCAACACACGTGACCTCAGCGAAGCGCACCTCATCCCGGAGCACGGCGCGAAGCCACTCTGGCAGCCGGGCACCGGCGTCAGCAGCTCGCTCAACGCTGGAACGTGTCACGTGTCGAGTTCTGGAGTCGCAGAGGTGCCGGAAGCGCTGGCGGCCCGTTCCTCGACCATTCGCTCCGGGGCGACCGGGCGGGATGAGTCGGTACAGTTCTGCGCCGCTGACGCCAGGCACGACATCTGTGGCGGACGGACCGAAGGTTCGCGCGAGGTAGCGCTGCGCAGCTGCGTGCTTGTCCGGCTCGAGGAACGGGACCAGGTCGCAGAGCCTCTGGCCTTGGCCGCCCGCGGCGTACAGCTCGTAGTAGTGCTTCTGCATGTCACTGTTCCACTTCGCGATCTGTGCATTCGCCACACCCAGCTTAGTGAGCAGGTCCTGTAGATCATCGATCGCGCGGTGACTCTCCAAGCAGATGCCCCACTTAGCGGCGTACTGATGAGTGGTGTAAGCATCGAGCGCCGCCCCCTGGAGGAAGGCGAGAACCTCGCGGCGGCCAGCGTCCATGATGACGCTCGGGACACATTTGTTTGCCGCACGGCTCCCGCACCCCAAAGCGTCCATGTACTCGACGAGCCGCTTGCTCGAGACCACGAGACCGGTGCAGCGGCCGGGCTGGTGCGTAATGCGCGCCTCCAGCCCGAATGTGTCGAACCACGCCTGCTGGGCGCGCTCGAGAACGTCCATCACCGAGTTCGTGATGATGACCGACCAGTTGCTCCGGGTCGTGTGCCCCTCGGAGAGGTAGGCGCCGAGAAGGAACGCCAGCTCGGTGGTGAGCTTCTCGGGATACACAATCGTCTTCTCACTGCCCCGGCAGCGTCGGCGATCGGGGAGCGGCATAGATGGCCCTGCTGACGGCCACGGGCCGCCATACCGGATGCCGATCCAGTCTCCAACGCGAACGTCGGCGGCTGGGATCAACCGCGGCTGCTCCTCGCCACCAGCCGACACAAGCACCTCAGCACCCGCTGCCCACGGTCGAGTTCCGCGGCCGCGTGCCGTGATCAGTAAGGGTCGGTCCATGATGCACGTCCTCACCCGACCCCTGGCTTGCTGACCGTTCTAACAGGCCACACCGACAGTCAGTCGAGGGCGCCACGGATGCGACAAGAGGGGCCGGTTTCCCGGCCCCCCTTGTTCCCGTGATCAGACGTGCTCAGCTGCAGCCGCTGGTGCTGCCGCAGCCCTCGCAGACGTAGCAGGAGCCGGCGGGGCGCATCTTGGTGCCGCAGGTGAAGCAGAGCGGGCTGTCGACGGCGTGGCCGGTGATCTGCTCGAGGAGCTCGGCCGAGGTGTGGGCGGTCTTAGCCGGGGTGGCCGGGACCTCCCGCTGGTCGGAGCCGTGGGAGTCGTGGGTGACCACGGGCTCGTCCTTGGCTTCCGGGGTTTCGACAAGCTCGACCACCGGGGCCTCGATGAGCTCGGCCGGGGAGCCGGTCTCCTCGATCGGCTCGTAGGAGCCGGTCTCGAGGTAGCGCTGGCGCTCCTCGGCGGAGTAGATGCCCAGGGCGGCGCGCTTGTCGTACGGCAGGTAGTCCAGCGCCAGGCGGCGGAAGATGTAGTCCATGATCGACTGGCTCATCCGCACGTCCGGGTCGTCGGTGAGGCCGGCCGGCTCGAAGCGCAGGTTGGTGAACTTCGAGACGTAGGTCTCCAGCGGGACGCCGTACTGCAGGCCGATGCTGACCGCGATCGAGAACGCGTCCATCACGCCGGCCAGGGTCGAGCCCTGCTTGCCGAGCTTGAGGAAGATCTCCCCCAGCTCGCCGTCGTCGTGCGCGCCCGAGGTCATGTAGCCCTCGGCGCCACCCACGGTGAACGAGGTGGTGCGCGAGACGCGGGACTTCGGCAGGCGCTTGCGGGTCGGGGCGTAGACGATCTTCTCGACGACCTTGGTGGCCGCCTCGTCGGCCGCGGCCGCCGCGTCGGCGGCGTCCTTCTTGGCCTTGCCGCCACCGTCGGCGAGCGGCTGGCCCACCTTGCAGTTGTCTCTATAGATCGCGGTCGCCTTCAGCCCAAGCTTCCAGGACTGGAGGTAGATCTCCTCGACCTCCTCGACCGTAGCGTCCTCGGGAAGGTTGCAGGTCTTGCTGATCGCCCCGGAGAGGAACGGCTGCGCGGCCGCCATCATCCGCACGTGGCCCATCGGCTTGATGGAGCGGGTGCCCATCGCGGTGTCGAAGACCTCGTAGTGCTCGGTCTTCAGGCCCGGCGCGTCGACGACGTGGCCGTGCTCGGCGATGTAGGCGACGATCGCCTCGACCTGCTCCGGCTGGTAGCCGAGCTTCTTCAGGGCCCGCGGGATCGTCTGGTTGACGATCTGCATCGAGCCGCCGCCGACCAGCTTCTTGAACTTGACCAGCGAGAAGTCCGGCTCGATGCCGGTCGTGTCGCAGTCCATCATGAAGCCGATGGTGCCGGTGGGCGCGAGCACCGAGGCCTGCGCGTTGCGGAAGCCGTTGGTCTCGCCGAGGGCGATCACGTCGGCCCACGCCTGGGTGGCCAGCTTGTGCACCTGGGAGTCCGCGATCGACAGGGTGCGGACGGTGTCGTTCGCGGCCTGGTGCTTGCGCATCACGCGCTTGTGCGCCTCGGCGTTGCGGGCGTAGCCGTTGTACGGGCCGACGACGCCGGCGAGCTCGGCCGAGCGCTTGTACGACGTACCGGTCATCAGCGAGGTGATCGTCGACGCCATCGCGCGGCCGCCGTCGGAGTCGTAGCCCAGGCCCATCGCCATCAGCAGCGCGCCGAGGTTGGCGTAGCCGATGCCGAGCTGGCGGTAGTCGACGGTGGTCTTGCCGATCGACTCGGTCGGGAAGTCGGCGAAGCAGATCGAGATGTCCATCGCGGTGATGATCAGCTCGACGGCCTTCGCGAACAGCTCGCCGTCGAAGGTGTCGTCGTCCTTGAGGAACTTCAGCAGGTTCAGCGACGCCAGGTTGCACGAGGAGTTGTCGAGCGACATGTACTCCGAGCACGGGTTGGACGCGGTGATCCGGCCGGTCTCGGGGTTGGTGTGCCAGTCGTTGATGGTGTCGTCGTACTGCAGGCCCGGGTCGGCGCACTCCCACGCGGCGGTGGCGATCTTGCGGAACAGGCCGCGGGCGTCGACGCGCTCGATGACCTCGCCGGTCTTGCGGGCACGCAGGCCGAAGTCGGTGCCGTCCTCGACGGCGCGCATGAACTCGTCGCTGACGCGGACCGAGTTGTTGGCGTTCTGGTACTGGACGCTCGTGATGTCGCGGCCGCCGAGGTCCATGTCGAACCCGGCGTCGCGCAGCGCGCGGATCTTGTCCTCCTCGCGCGCCTTGGTCTCGACGAACTCCTCGATGTCGGGGTGGTCGACGTCGAGGACGACCATCTTCGCCGCACGGCGGGTGGCGCCGCCGGACTTGATGGTGCCGGCCGAGGCGTCGGCGCCGCGCATGAAGGAGACGGGGCCGGAGGCGGTGCCGCCGGAGGAGAGCAGCTCCTTGGAGGAGCGGATGCGGGAGAGGTTCAGGCCGGCGCCGGAGCCGCCCTTGAAGATGAAGCCCTCCTCCTTGTACCAGTTCAGGATCGAGTCCATCGAGTCGTCGACGGACAGGATGAAGCAGGCCGAGACCTGCTGCGGCGACGGGGTGCCGACGTTGAACCAGACCGGGGAGTTGAACGAGAAGTACTGGTGCACCAGCAGCCAGGTGAGCTCGTGCTCGAAGACCTCGGCGTCGACCTCGGACCGGAAGTAGCCGAAGTCGCGGCCGGCCTTCGTGTAGGTCTTCACGACCCGGTCGACGATGTGCTTGAGGCTCCACTCGCGCTGGTCGCTGCCGACCGCGCCGCGGAAGTACTTGGTCGTGACGATCGTCGAGGCGTTGACCGACCAGAAGTCGGGGAACTCCACACCGCGCTGCTCGAAGACCGTCTCGCCGGTCTTCCAGTTCGTCTGCACGACGTCGCGGCGCTCCCACGTGATCTCGTCGTACGGGTGCACCCCCTCGGTGCTGAAGACACGCTCGATCTTCAGCCCGGCGCCCGACCCTGCCTTGGCCTGGGCTGCGGCCTTCCCGCTCACCGTCTCGGTCATCCCTCTTCGTCCCGTCTCTCGAGGTTGTTGGTGCTGGTTTCGATCATTGCTGCTGCCACCGACAAGTCCGATGGCGACGTTGGTGCGCCCGGCGCGTGCAGCTTCCCCACTACACACGCCGGGCGGTCTGTGGTCAGCCCGTCGGAACGGGCTGGGTCGCGCGCTCCGCGCGCAGGGTTTCGAGGCCGTCCGCTGACGCGTCCGGCGCCTCAACCACCGGACTTCCGTCTCCTCGCTCCGCTCGGAGCCGGGCGATCTCGTCCTCGAAGTCGTCGGCCGACTCGAACGCGCGGTACACCGACGCGAACCGCAGGTAGGCGACCTCGTCGAGCCGCCGCAGCGGCCCGAGGATCGCCAGGCCCACGTCGTTGGCCGGGATCTCGGCGGCCCCGGCGAGCCGGAGCGTGTCCTCGACCTCCTGGCCCAGGCAGGCCAGCTGGTCCTCGGTGACCGGGCGGCCCTTGCAGGCCTTGCGGACCCCGGCGATCGCCTTGTCGCGAGCGAACGGCTCGGTGGCGCCGGAGCGCTTGAGCACGGTCAGCTGCATCATCTCGACGGTCGTGAACCGGCGCTCGCAGGCCGAGCAGGTACGCCGGCGGCGGATCGAGCCGCCGTCCTCGGCGACCCGGGAGTCGAGCACCCGGGTGTCGGTGTTGCGGCAGTACGGACAGTGCATCGGGGCCCTCCTCCCTCGGTCGTGTCCCCGGTACCCGGGCACGCCGAGGAGACCCTCTGCGAGGGGTCGGCGGGCTGTGGATATCGGGGGGCTCGCTGTGTACAACACCCAGTGACGCTGTGGGCTTCCGCATCCGGGCTGTGCACTAGATGTGGATAACTACATCGTTGTAAGTACTAGATGTTGGGGTAACCGTACGCCGGGAGCCGGGGGCGCGCAAGCGGTCCCGGAGAACTTCCCGGCACCGGGTGGGCGCGGTTCGCGTAATCGCAGGTCAGGCGCCATTTCGGCGCCGAAGATCGGCCCCCGCGGGGGCGTGTCGCGGCGTGTCCGGCGGCCACGTCACCTCAAGTCCGGCGCCCCCGCATGCCGACGTGTCCCCCGACGAGACTCGGGCGCGCCGAGCGGGGAAGGACGACCGATGATTCTGCATGCTCTCGTGGGCGTGACCCTGGCCATCAGCGGAGGGACGGCGGCGCCCGCCGCCGAGGCGACGACCGGTCGGTCCGGGCCGCCGGCGGTGACCGTCTCGGCGCCGGCGGACCGTGTGGAGGGCGACCGCTTCACGGTGAAGGTCCGGATCGGTGCTGCCCGGAAGGCCGAGCGCCTCTCGCTGCTCAAGCTGACCGAGAACATCTACGGCCAGGCGGAGTGGACCCCGGTGAAGAGCATGAAGGTGCAGGGACGCTCGGCGGTGAAGGTCCCGGCCGTCGCGGACACGCTCGACAGCAACCGGTTCCGTGCCCAGGTCCGCTACGTCGACGGACGGACCGTGACCTCCAGGCCGGTCACCGTGACCATCTGGCATTGGTACCCGCTGGGCGGCTTCCGGAGCTACTACGAGACGCCAGGCGTTGCCGACTACTCCGGAGCTAGCTTCGCCATGAACGGCGACACCTGGGTGGGCTGGTACACGTACGGAACCGCGACTATGTGGGAGGCGCGCTACACCCCGGGTCGCAACTGCAAGGCGTTCCGCGGCACCGCCGGCGTCCGCGACGAGTCGTCGGACGGCTCGTCCGGCACCATCACCCTCGTGGCCGACGAGACCGACGTCGTGTGGGAGTCGCCCGAACTGACGCCGGGCATGGTGGCACCGTTCGAGGTCGAGCTCGCGGCGCCGTACCGGTTCGCCATCCAGGCGCACGACACGTCCGTCGAGCCCGCCTACGCCGCCCCGGCCATCGGCGCCTCCGAGTTCCTCTGCAACTTCGGCTGACCCATTCCAGACGACCGCACCGGCTCGAGCAAGGTCATCGGAGAGCGCGGGAAGCAGCTCAGCGGCCTCTGAACGTGACCGAGGTCCACCCAAACGGGTGGTTTCGTGCTCAACCAACGTTGGAAGGACCCTGATGGCGGTCAAGAAGCCGGCCGCCGTCACAACCGCATACATCCGAGAGGCTCGTTCGTTGACTGCCATGACTGTGTCACCCGCGTTCACCGAGACCCCCGAGAGTCGCTCCGAGACCACCGCTCGCCTGTTCGCCGAGCGCGCCGAGGCCCCAGACGCCGGTCGCGCCGCGATCGAGGAGGAGCTGGTCCGCATCAACATGCCGCTGGCCCGGGACCTGTCCCGCCGCTTCCGCGGCCGCGGTATCGCCGACGACGACCTGGAGCAGGTCGCGTACGTCGGCCTGGTCAAGGCCGTGAAGGGCTTCAAGCCCGAGACCGGCAACGAGTTCACCAGCTTCGCCGTCCCGACCATCCGGGGCGAGATCCGCCGACACTTCCGCGACCTCGGGTGGACCGTGCGCCCGCCGCGGTCGATCCAGGAGACCCAGCAGAAGATCTCCGGCTGCGAGAGCGAGCTCTACCAGCAGCTCGGCCGCGCGCCGCGGCCCAGCGAGATCGCCGCCCACCTGGGCCTGGAGCTCGAGCAGGTCATCGACGCGCTGGGCGCCAACGGCTGCTTCGCCCCGGCGTCCCTGGACGCGCCGAGCCTCGCCGACGCCGACGAGAGCGTCGGGCAGCGGCTCGGCGAGCTCGACCCCGAGTTCGACCTGGCCGAGGCGCGGGCCACCCTCGCTCCCCTGCTGGCCAAGCTGTCCCGCCGCGAGCAGCTGATCGTGGAGATGCGGTTCTTCCGCGGCTGCACCCAGGCCGAGATCGGCGCGGAGATCGGCGTCAGCCAGATGCACGTCTCCCGGCTGCTGGCCCGCCTGGTCGCCCGGCTGCGGGCCGAGCTGACGGTCGCGGCGTAGCCGCGGCGGTCAGCGCCGCCGAGCCGACGTCCAGGCTGAACCACGAGGTCGTCCCGGCCTCGTCGTGGTCGGAGCCCCAGCTGTCGGCGAGCGCGTCGACCAGCTGGAGGCCCCGGCCGAACACCCGCAGCGGGTCGTCGTCGTCCACCGGTACGGCGTCGCCGGCGATGCCGTGGTCGCGCACCTGCACGGTGAGCACGCCGTCGGCGAGGCTGACCGTGAGCACCGAGTAGGTGCCGGCGTGGACGAGCGCGTTGGTCACCAGCTCGGACAGGCACAGCTCGGCGGCGTCGCGGTCGTCGTCGCCCACCCGCCACGCGATCAGCAGCCCGCGCAGGAAGTGCCGGGCCCGGCCCGCGGACTGTGGGTCGTCCTCGAGCCGGAGCGTGGCGTCCTGGGTGATGCCGTCGGGCTCGGGCGCCAACCGCACCCGGCGCAGCGAGTCCGCGATGCGGTGCGCCGCGGCCTCGAGCTGCTCGCGCTGGTGGTCGTCGAAGCGCTGCTCGGCGTCGAAGTAGAGCACCACGCCGCCGATCGGCGCGTGCCGGCCCGGCAGCGGCAGCACCGCCAGGGCGACCGTGCCCTCGGCGCGCTGCCGCTCGGCCATCCCCGCGAACCGCTCCGGCAGCGCGTCCAGGCCGCCGAGCAGGGGAACGCCGGTGCGCACGACGGTCGTCAGCGGCACGTCGTCGTACGCGTCGATGTGGCACCAGGGACCACCGTCGCTGGAGCGGAACCGCAGCCGGCGGCCGCCGCCCTCACTGAGCGCGACCGCGGCCCGGCGCACGCCCGGGATGCCGATCAGCTCCCGCAGCGCAGCGCTCACCACGGTGTCGACGTCCCCGGACACCCCCCAACGTTAAGACACCTCGGGGCCGATCGGAGACAATGAGCCCGTGGCGTCGGGGAGCGGGAACAAGCACGCGGGATCGCGCCGGGGGCCGCGCCCCAAGCGGGGCTTTCAGCCGGTGCTGCTGCTCGCGCTCGGCATCACCGCATGCGTGGTCGCATGGGGGTACCTCGTGTACGCCGCGATCGACTTCGGCTCCACCGCCCGCAGCGGCGAAACCAGGGCGTGGTGGTTCCTGGCGCTGGCGTCGGTCGGCGCCGTGGCCTGCCTGTTCGTCGGGCTGATGCTGGTCGCGCGGGTGCTGCGCCGCCTCGGCATCACCCGGGGACCCTCGCCCACCCCGCGCGACGACGAGCCGCGGCCGATCGGCGGGCGCCGCGCCGCCCGCTAGCCGCGCCGGTCGGCGAGCCTCCGCACGAACTTCAGCCCGGACCAGGTGTCGTCGATCGCGGCGACCTTGACGTCGACGAACCCGAGCCGCAGCCCGAGCTCGCGGACGACGTTCTCGTCGAGGTCGCTGGCGATCCCGAGCGCCCGCTGCGCCGCCTTCTTGGGCCAGCACACCCAGACCATCCCGGCGGACGAGGTGCGCTCGAGCAGCGCCGGCAGCCGCTCGGACAGCCGGGCCAGGGTCGTGTGGAAGGTCAGCGTGACGTCGGCGGCCGCCGGGAGGCGGCGGACGACGCGGGCGCCCGCCGTCTCGAGCGCCAGGTCGCCCGGCGCGCCGTCGAGGAACACGACCTGGCCCTCCCGGATGCCGAGCTTGCGCTCCAGCGGGGTGCCTGAGTAGCCGGCCATGGCCCGAAGGTAGACCAGAAGCCGCGACGGGCGGGACCTGGTGGTCCCGCCCGTCGTCTTCCCCGGTTTCGCACGGCCGGGGTCGAGGCGGCCGTGCGAAGTCTTCAGTTGCGCGATGGTGGTTTCGAGGCTCGCTTCGCTCGCACCTCAACCACCGATCGGGACGACCAGCTTCTGGCCGGCGGTGAGCATGCCCGAGTCGAGCGCGTTGAGCTTCTGGATCTTCGCCACCATCGCCCGCACGTCGCCGTCGTCGGCGAGGCCGGCGGCGATCTCCCAGAGAGTGTCGCCGGAGCCGACCACGACCACGCGGGTCGGCTCGGGGGTGCCGGGCTCACCGGTGCCGACGGCGCCGGAGGCCAGGACGAAGCCGACGGCGAGGACGACGAGCAGCGCCAGGGTGAAGACCGCGAGGCGGCCGCGGCGGGTCAGCCGCACGGCGCCGTGCTGGTGGTGGAGGGGGCTGGCGGTGATCGCGCTCATCGGTGGCTCCTGGGGAAGTGAGGTGGCCGGGTGGTCGACACCAGTTCTAGAGGCGGCCACCGACAGTCCTCGCGGACCGGTCTGGACCGGACTCTCGATCAGGTGTTCGATCGAACGTGTGTACGACGTTAGAGCACGTGTTCGAACGACACAAGGACCGACGCGAACATTTGTTCGAACGTGTCGCGAAGGTCCCGGCGGCGACACGCCGTTCGAACAGATGTTTGAACCCGGACGGTCCGGAGGACTACCGTTCGCCCATGGCCACCCAGAAGAAGGTGTCGGAACTGCCCGACGGTCCGCCCGACGCGACGGGCCTGACCCCGCGCCAGCAGCGGGTGCTCGCCCACATCAAGGACTCCATCGAGAAGCGCGGCTACCCGCCGTCGATGCGCGAGATCGGCGAGGCGGTCGGCCTGACCAGCTCCTCGAGCGTGGCCCACCAGCTCAAGACGCTGGAGGAGAAGGGCTTCCTCAAGCGGGACCCGAACCGGCCCCGGGCGCTGGAGGTCTTCCTGCCCGAGGTGATGGCGGCGCGGCGCTCGATGTCGGCCGCCGAGGAGAGCGTGTTCGACGAGACCGGGGTCGGCGACGCGGTCCCCGCGGCGGCGTACGTGCCGGTCGTCGGCCGGATCGCCGCCGGCGGCCCGATCCTGGCCGAGGAGCGCGTCGAGGACGTCTTCCCGCTGCCCAAGCAGCTGGTCGGCGACGGGCAGCTGTTCCTGCTCGAGGTGCGCGGCGACTCGATGGTCGACGCGGCGATCTGCGACGGCGACTACGTCGTGATCCGCCAGCAGCCGACCGCCGAGAACGGCGAGATCGTGGCCGCGATGATCGACGGCGAGGCCACCGTCAAGACCTTCCAGCGCAAGGACGGAAAGGTGTGGCTGCTGCCGCACAACACCGCCTACGATCCGATCGACGGCACCCATGCCACCATCCTCGGTAAGGTGACAGCAGTGCTGCGCCGGGTCTAGACGGCACCTGAACCCTCGGGGAATCCCTGACCAGACCCTGGTGTTGGTTCCGGGCAAGCCCCGGATGTCCGCAGGAGGGTGCATGAACAACGCTGGTGCTGTGACCACAGCACCTGCGTCCTACGCCCGGAACCGGCGGCACACACCGCGGTGGGTCCGGGCGATCTTCGAGGTCGTGCTCGTGATGGGCCTCTGGGTGCTGTACAGCCTGGCCCGCCTCCTCGCCGACACCAACATGGACCCCGCGCTGCAGCGCGCCAACGAGCTGCTGCACCTCGAGGGCCTGATCGGCATCCAGTGGGAGATCCCGCTCAACCAGCTGTTCACCGACCACCGGATCCTCGGCCTGGCCGGCAGCTACTGGTACGCGACCCTGCACTACGTCGTCACCGCCGCCGTGCTGATCTGGCTGTGGCGGCTCGGCGCCGACCGCTACGGCCCGGCCCGCCGCGCGCTGGCCGTCGGCACCCTGCTCGGGCTGCTCGCCTACATCTCGCTGCCCACCGCTCCCCCGCGCTACGTCGCCGGGTACGTCGACGTCCTCAGCCTGCACTCCGCCGACGGCTGGTGGGGCGCCGACGCGTCCGCACCCCGCGGCCTGGGCGGGCTGACCAACGAGCTCGCGGCGTTCCCGTCCCTGCACGCCGGCTGGTCGCTGTGGGTGGCGCTCGCGCTGCAGCTGTACGCGGCCCGCTACTGGGTGCGCGCGCTCGGCTGGATCTACGCCGTCGGCACCGCCGTGGTCATCGTCGGCACCGGCAACCACTGGGTGATCGACGCGGTGGTCGGCTGGATGGTCATCATCGCGGGCTGGGCGCTGGCCGAGGCGATGGGCCGGATCCCGCTGGACCGGCTCCGGCCCTCGCGGTGGCGCCGGCGAACACCGGGTGAACTCACGGAACGGGCGGAACCCGGAGAGGCGAGCGTCGTTACCGAGGCGTGACGCCTCCGCACGTACGACGCCGCACCGTCCTCGGGACGGCCGCCGCCACCGGGCTCCTCGGGGTCCCCGCCAACCCCTCCTTCGCCGCGGCCGGCCGCGACCGGGTGTTCCAGCACGGCGTCGCCTCGGGCGACCCGCTGTCCGACGCGGTGCTGATCTGGACCCGGGTGACGCCGACCGCCGCCAGCACGCCCGGGTCCGGGCAGGGGCCGAAGGTCGACGTGTCGTGGGAGGTGGCGACCGACGGCCGGTTCCAGCACGTCGTCCGCCGCGGGACGTTCGCCACCGGCCCCAGCCGCGACCACACCGTCAAGGTCGACGTCACCGGGCTCGCCCCGGCGACCTGGTACTTCTACCGGTTCCGCTGCGCGGGCGTGACCAGCCGCACCGGCCGCACCCGCACCGCGCCCGCCCGCGACGACCGGCCCGACCACCTGCGCTTCGGCGTGGTGTCGTGCGCGAACTGGCAGGCGGGCTGGTTCTCGGCGTACCGCGGCCTGGCCGAGCGCGACGACCTGCACGCGGTGGTGCACCTCGGCGACTACCTCTACGAGTACGCCCCCGGCGAGTACGGCTACGGCTCCTCCGACGAGGACATCCGCACCCACGTGCCCGGCCACGACATGGTGTCGCTGGACGACTACCGGCAGCGGCACGGGCAGTACAAGACCGACCCGGACCTGCAGGACCTGCACGCGAAGTACCCGTGGATCATCACCTGGGACGACCACGAGGTCGCCAACGACCAGTGGGCCGACGGCGCGGAGAACCACGACGACGCGACCCAGGGCGCCTACCCGCTGCGCCGGGCCCGCGCGCACCGCGCGTACGACGAGTGGATGCCGGTGCGCCTGGACGGGACGGCGCGGCTGCGCGACGGCGACCGCCTCTACCGGCGGTTCCGGTTCGGGCGGCTCGCGGAGATCAGCATGCTCGACCTGCGCAGCTACCGCAGCCGGCAACTGCAGACCGAGGTCCCGCAGCCGCTGCCGGTGCCCGACTCGGGCGTCAGCGACCCGGACCGCACCATCACCGGCCGGCAGCAGATGAGCTGGCTCAAGGAGTCGCTGCGCCGTGGCCGGGCGCAGTGGAAGATCGTCGGCAACCCGGTGATGATCGCGCCGGTCGACTTCGGCGCGGTGCCCCACGACCTGCTCGACCCGGTCAACGACGTGACCGGGCTGCTCCCCCGCGACGGCAGCCCGTACAACGTCGACCAGTGGGACGGCTACACCGACGACCGGCGCGAGGTGTTCGAGCACATCCGCGACCACCAGGTCAGCGACGCGCTGTTCCTCACCGGCGACATCCACTCCGGGTGGGCGGCCGAGCTGCCGTACGACGCCTCGTCGTACCCGGTGGGCGACAGCGCGGGCGTGGAGTTCGTCTGCTCGTCGGTCACCTCGAACAACCTCAAGGACATCACCGGCACGCCGCCGCGCACCACCAGCCTGGCGGTCGAGCAGGCGATCCTGGCGAACAACCGGCACATCAAGTACCTCGACTTCGACAGCCACGGGTTCTCGGTGCTCGACGTGACCGCCGAGCGCGCGCAGATGGACTGGTACGTCATCGGCGACCGAGCCGACCGGGACACCTCGGTGCAGTGGTCGGTGTCGTACCGGACCCCGACCGGCACCGCGCGGGTCGAGCAGGCGGCCGAGCCGCTGTGACCACCCCGACCGGCCTGGGCCGCCGTACCTTCCTCGCCACCGGCGCGGGCGTCGTCCTCTCGACCGCGGCCGGGGCGCCGTCCCTGGCCGTCGGCGGCCGGCGCCGGCGCGCGTACGTGCTGGTGGTCGACGGCTGCCGCCCCGACGAGATCGACGGCGACCTGACGCCGAACCTCGCCGCGCTGCGCGACGGCGGGCTGCGCTTCCCGCAGGCGTCGTCGATGCCGGTGATGGAGACGATCCCCAACCACGTGATGATGATGACCGGCGTGCGGCCGGACCGCTCCGGCGTCCCCGCGAACTCGGTCTACGACCGGGCGCTGGGGGCGGTGCGCGACCTGGACCGGGCCTCCGACATCCGCTGCGACACGGTCATCGAGCGGCTCAACCGCAGGGGTCTCACCACCGGCACGGTGCTGAGCAAGGAGTACCTGTACGGCGTGTTCGGCGCCCGCGCCACGCACCGCTGGGAGCCGCAGCCGACGGTGCCGGTCAGCGGGCACGCGCCGGACGCGGCCACGATGGAGGCGGCGCTGGGGATGCTCGACGAGCTCGACCCCAGCCTGATGTTCGTCAACCTCGGCGACATCGACCGGTTCGGCCACGGCGACCTGTCCGGCACCACCCTGCAGGTCGCGCGGCGGTCGGCGCTGGCCGACACCGACCTGCAGGTCCAGCGCTTCGTCGACGCGCTGAAGTCCTCCGGGCGCTGGGAGCACTCCGTCGTGATCGTGCTCGCCGACCACTCGATGGACTGGTCGCTGCCGGACCGGGTGATCAGCCTGGCCGCGCCGCTGGCCGCGGACCCGCTGCTGGCGGGGCACGTGCAGATCGCCGACAACGGCGGCGCCGACCTCCTCTACTGGACCGGCCCGCGCCGCCACCGCGAGGAGGCGGTCCGCCGGATGCGCGCGGTCGCCCGCGCCCAGGACGGCGTGCTCGCCGCCTGGGACCGCCGGGCCGACTGGCTGCGGCTCGGCCCGGAGGCCGGCGAGGTCGTGGTGTTCTGCCAGGCCGGATGGCGGTTCAGCGACCCCGACCCGGTCGGCTCGAACCCGATCCCCGGCAACCACGGGCATCCGGCCACCCGGTCGATCCCGTTCTTCATCGGCGGCGGCCACCCCGCCGTACCAAAGGGGAAGGCGACGCCCCGCGTGGCCCGCACCCTCGACGTGGCCCCCACGGTCGCGTCGTTCTTCGGCGTCGGGCGCCCCCGCGGCGGCTGGGACGGCCGCGCCCTGCTGTGAGTGTCGGCTTGGGGTTTCTCAGGTCCGTGGGGTTGAGTGAGCGGGTGCTCCGCCGTCCCGTCGCCGCCCTGGTCGCGCTCGCCCTGCCGCTCCTCGCGGCTCCGGCGTACGGCGGAGAGTCCGGCCCGGCGAGCACGCGCGCGGCCGCTCGCGCCCTGGCCGCCGCGGAGCACCCGGACGGGTCGCGCGACCAGACCCTGGTGCTGCGCGACCTGCGCGCGCACCGCGACGAGCTCGCCCCCGCCGACCGCGCCCGCGCCGCGGCGCTGCTGCAGCGGCCCGGCGGCGACCGGTCGCAGTGCTTCACCACCGTGTGCGTGCACTGGTTCACCAGCGGCAGCGACAAGGCGACCCGCGACTACGTCGACCGCGTCGCCCGGGTCGCCCAGTCGGTGCTGAAGACCTACCGGGCCGCGGGCTACCGCGCCCCCGAGGCCGACGGCACGGCCGGGGGCAACGGGCTGCTCGACATCTACCTCAGCGACCTCGGCACCCAGGGGCTCTACGGCTACTGCGACAGCGACGCGACGCCGACCGACCCCGGCCCGTACGACGCTCCGGCGTACTGCGCGTTCGACAACGACTACCAGGAGTTCCCGAACCACACGCCGCTGGAGAACCTCCAGGTGACCGCCGCGCACGAGCTGTTCCACGCGGTCCAGTTCGCCTACGACTACTACGAGGACGCGTGGTTCATGGAGGCCACCGCGACCTGGGCCGAGGACGAGCTGTACGACGACGTCAACGACAACCTGCAGTACCTGGCCCAGAGCCCGTTGACCCAGCCCGACCGCTCGATGGACCACTTCGAGAACCTCGGGGTGCGGCAGTACGGCGACTGGATCTTCTTCCGCTACCTGACCGAGCGCTACCCGGACGCCCAGGGCGGGCTGCCGACGCTCGTGCGCGAGGCCTGGGAGCTCGCCGACGGCGCCAAGGGCGGGCCCGACGAGTACTCGATCCGCGCGGTCGCCGACACGCTCGCTGCGCGCGGCACGACCATGCGCGACGCGTGGGTCCGGTTCGCCGACGCGAACCGCCGGCCCGGCACGTCGTACGACGAGGGCAGGGCCAACCGCTACCCCGAGGGACGGCTGTCGGGCCGGGTGAGTCTCACCGGCGGCTCGCGCGACTCCGGCTGGAAGGCCCGGCGCGTCGACCACCTCGCGGCGAGCACCGTGCGGTTCACCCGCGCGGCGAAGATGCGGGCGGGCTCGCTCAAGCTCCGGCTCGACCTGCCCCCGCGCGGGCGCGGCTCCGGCGCGATCGCGACCGTGTACCGGACCAGTGGCCGCCCGCTGGCGACGCAGGTCCGGCTGGACGCGGCCGGCGACGCCACCCGGACGCTCCCGTTCGGCCAGGACGTGAAGTACGTCGAGGTGACCCTCGCGAACGCCGGCATCCACTACACCTGCTGGAAGCGCACGTCGTTCTCCTGCCAGGGCCGCCCGGACGACGACGGCCTGCGGTTCCGGGTGCGGGCGAAGGCTCTGCGCTAGCGTCCGGGCCGACGAATCGTCCCCATTCGTCATGCGCGGTGGCGGCTGACGCGGTTGGCTGTCCCCATGGCGAAATCACCCTCTCGCGCCCTGCTCGCGGCGCTCACCGTCCCGCTGCTGGTCGTCTCGGGGCTGACCGCGACCACCACCTCGGCCACCGCCGGGGCCGCTGCCGCCGGCGGGAAGTCCACGCCGGCCCGCGCCGCCGAGGCGCGCGCGGCGCTCGCCGACGCGCAGGCCGTGCTGTCCGGGCACGCCGGCCGGCCCACCCGCGACGCCACGATGATGCTGCTCCGCCTCGTGCAGCTGCGCGACGAGCTCACCGGCGCGGACCGGGCGGCGGCCGCCCGCGCGCTGGACCGCCCGGTGCTCGCGCACTCCGCCTGCACGGCGAGCAACTGCTACCACTGGGACACGACCGGATCCGACGCCGTCCCCGTGGGCGACACCGACAGTGACGGGACGCCGGACTACGTCGAGGCGGCCATGGCCACCGTCGACGACGTACGCAGCACCTACTCCGGCGCGGGCTACCGGACCCCCGAGCCGGACGGCACCCTCGGCGGCAACGCCCAGACCGACATCTACCTCACCGACGTCGGCGACCAGGGCATGTACGGCTACTGCACCAGCGACCAGCAGGTCCCGCAGGGCGGCCCGTACGACGCCTGGGCGTACTGCGTGCTCGACAACGACTTCAAGGCGAGCCAGTTCCCCACGAACACGCCGCTGGAGAACCTCCAGGTCACGGCCGCCCACGAGTACTTCCACGCCGTGCAGTTCGCCTACGACTACTACGAGGACCCGTGGTTCATGGAAGCCACCGCGACCTGGGCCGAGGACGAGCTCTACACCGACGTGGACGACAACCTGCAGTACCTCGCGACGAGCCCGCTCAGCCAGCCCGGGCGGCCGCTGGACACGTGGGCCGACAGCGGGGCCGACGACGGCGCGCAGTACGGCGAGTGGATCTTCTTCCGCTTCCTCACCGAGCAGATCCCGGCGGCCGAGGGCGGCCTGCCCACGCTGGTCCGCGACATGTGGCGGCGCGCGGACGGCTCCGCCGGTGCCACGGACGAGTACTCGATGCAGGCGGTCGAGAGCGTCCTCGCCGACCGCGGGGTCGACGCCACCGCGGCCTTCGCGGCCTTCGCGGCCGCCAACCGGATGCCGCAGCGCTACTACGCCGAGGGCGCGGCCAACCACTACCCGGTCGCGGCGCCGGCCGGCACCGTCAAGCTCTCCTCGGGCAAGAAGGACAGCAAGTGGCTGGTCGCCACGGTCGACCACCTCGCCGCGGCGACCGCGCGGTTCGTGCCGGGCAGTGGGCTGTCGTCCCGGGCCTGGAAGCTGAAGGTGACGGTGGACCTCCCGGCGAAGTCCACCGGCACCACCGCCGTCGTGACCGTCGCGAAGCGGTCCGGGGCCCCGCAGGTGCTCGTGGTCCCGCTCGACGCCAGCGGCGGCGGGTCGAAGAAGGTGGTGTTCGGCTCGGCCGGCGTCTCCTACGTCGAGGTCACCCTGGTCAACGCCGGCACGAGCTACACCTGCTGGAACGGCGGGCCGTACTCGTGCATGGGCACCTCGAACGACGACGGGCGCAAGCTCTACGTGCGGGCCGTGGCGACCAAGTAGCCGGGGGCGCGCTCAGCCGGCGGCCAGCCGGCTGAGCGCCTGCCGCACCAACGCCGGGTCGGTCGTCGTCCACATCGGCGGCAGGCTGGCCTTGAGGAACCCGCCGTACCGGGCGGTGGCCAGCCGGGGGTCGAGGACGGCGACCACGCCGCGGTCGGTGTGGGTGCGGATCAGCCGGCCCGCGCCCTGGGCGAGCAGCAGCGCGGCGTGGGTGGCGGCGACCTGCATGAAGCCGTTGCCGCCGGCCTCGTCGGCGGCCTTCTGGCGGGCGCTGAGCAGCGGGTCGTCGGGGCGCGGGAACGGGATCCGGTCGATCAGCACCAGCTGGCAGGTGTCGCCGGGGACGTCGAGGCCCTGCCAGAGGCTGAGGGTGCCGAACAGGCAGGTGTGCGGGTCGCCGACGAACTGCGCCGCCAGCTCGGGCAGCTGCGCGTCGCCCTGCGCCAGCGTGGTCAGGTGCGGGAGCCGCTCGCGGACGACGGCCGCGGCCGCCTCGGCCGCGCGGCGGCTCGAGAACAGGCCGAGCGTGCGGCCGTTGGCGGCGTCGACGAGGTCGACGATCTCGTCGAGCTGGGCCTGGACCAGGCCGTCGCGGCCGGGCGGCGGCAGGTGCCGGGCGACGTACAGGATCGCCTGCTTGCCGTAGTCGAACGGGCTACCGACGTCGAGGCCGCGCCACGGCATCTCGTCGTCCTCGGGCTTGAGGCCGACGGTGCGGGCGACGGTGCCGAAGTCGCCGCCGAGCTTGAGCGTCGCCGACGTGAACACGACGGTCTTGTCGGCCAGCAGCTTGTCGCGCATCGGTCCCCAGACCTGGAGCGGCGCGACGCAGAGCCGGGGCGGCATCCGCTCGGTGCCCTCGCTCATCCAGAGCACGTCGGAGTCCAGGTCGGCCGCCATCCGCTCGGCGGTCGCGAACACCTCCTGCACGGCGCCCTTGGCCTGCTGCATCCCGGCGTCCGCGTCATCGCTTCCCTTGGGGTACGCCGACAGGCAGGCACGCGCGGCGTCGCGGACCAGCACCAAGGCGTCGCCGAGGTCCTGCGGGATCCGGTCGAAGCGGCCCGGCCGGGCCGCGTTGATCGCCTCGCGCAGCGCGTCGGCGGCGTCGGCGAGGTCGTCGGCCTCGCTGCCCTCTCCCCCGGCCGACACGTGCCGCTGGCTGCGGCGGGCGGCCCGCTCGACCTCGGCGGCCCACAGCTCGTCGGTGGCCGCCTGGGTCACCCGGGTGGTGAGCTCGTGCGCCTCGTCGATCACCACGACGTCGTACTCGGGGATCATCGGGACGCCCTCGATCGCGTCGATCGCGAGCAGGCTGTGGTTGGTGACCACCAGGTGGGAGCGGTGCGCCTTCTCGCGGGCCAGCTCGGCGAAGCACTCCTGGCCGAACGGGCACTTCGCGGCGCCCAGGCACTCGCGGTGGTTGACGCTGACCTGGCGCCACTCCTTGTCGGTGTGCCGCGGGGCGTTGTCGCGCTCGCCGCTGCCGCCCTGCCCGGCCTCCTCCTCGGCCCAGGCCCGCAGCTCGAGCACCTTCTTGCCGAGCGAGCCCTCGGGCAGCTCGACCAGCGCGCCCTGGTCGTCGGGCACGCCCTCGCGGATCCGGTGCAAGCAGGCGTAGTTGGAGCGGCCCTTGAGGACGGCGTACGACGTGTCGACCCCACTGTCCTTGACGGCCTCGACCAGCCGCGGCAGGTCGCGCTCGACCAGCTGGTGCTGGAGCGCGAGGGTCGCGGTCGCGATCACCACGCGGTCCTCGTGCAGCAGGCTGGGGACCAGGTAGGCCAGCGACTTGCCGGTGCCGGTGCCGGCCTGCACGAGCAGGTGCTCGCCCTGCTCCATCGCCGCGGTGACGGCCTCGGCCATCGCGACCTGCCCGGGGCGCTCCTGCCCGCCGAGCGCCGCGACCGCGGTGCTCAGCAGCTCGGTCACGGTGGGCGCGACGGTGGGGCTCTCAGGCACCCCGAAACCCTAGCCGCGGGCTCGGACGGCGGCGCGTCGCCATCCCCAGCCGTTCGATGCAACGCGGTGTTAGGCGCACTGTGAACCCGCTGCAACGGGTTCATAGTGCCTCTGACACCGCGTTACATGCGTCAGTCGCCGTTCGTGTCCGCCTCGAAGACCGGGACCCCGTCCTCGCAGCGGGCGCGGACCGACGTCTCCCGGCCCTCGTCCCCCTGCCCCTCGAAGACGACCCGGACCTCGTCGGGGCCGCGCTTCTCGGGCTCGACGACGAACCCCACGTCGGCCGACCGGGCGACCAGCGAGATCGTCGCGCCGCGACACTCGACCGTGACCAGCCCACCGACGCCCTGCCAGGTACGCCGCTGCGGGGTCGGCCCGCTCGAGGAGTGGGACGTGGGTCGGTCGGTGGCCGGCTGGGTGGTCGGCTGGGTGGTGGTCGGCGCGATCCCCGGGGTGGCCGCCGGGGAGATGCCGTCACCGGCGCGCGAGATCACCAGCCAGACCACCGTCGACCCGACCGCGACGACGACGAGCCAGGCGACGACGGCGGAGACAGCCGCGCGCGGTGAGCTCATGTGGCCATTCTCCCCCTACGGGACGGGTGCCACCGGCTAGGTTCGGAGGCATGGCGAGCATCCTCGTCATCGAGGATGACGAATCGATCCGCGAGGCCCTGCGCCGCGGGCTCACCGAGCGCGGGCACGCCGTGGCCACCGCGCCGACCGGGCTGGCGGGCCTCGAGCACGTGCTGGCCGAGCGGCCGCAGGCCGTGCTCCTCGACCTCGGGCTGCCCGACGTCTCCGGCCTGACCCTGATCAGCATGATCCGGGCGGCGAGCGCCGCGCCGATCCTCGTGATCACCGCGCAGGACGACGACCCCACGATCGTGCAGGCGCTGGACAGCGGCGCCGACGACTACGTCGTCAAGCCGTTCGGCACCGGGCAGGTCGAGGCGCGGGTGCGGGCCGTGCTGCGGCGTACCGGCGACCACGCCCCACTGGCGGAGCCGATCCGGATCGGGGAGCTGGTCGTGGACGAGGGCACCCGCACCGCGACGCTCGCCGGCCGCCGGCTCGAGCTGGCGCGCCGCGAGTTCGACCTGCTGCTCGCGCTCGCCCAGCGCCGCGGCCAGGTGATGACGAAGCGGGAGATGCTGACCGAGGTGTGGAACCAGCCGTACGGCGGGGGCGACCGCACGGTCGACGTCCACCTCTCCTGGCTGCGGCGCAAGCTCGGGGAGACCGCCGCGGAGCCGCGGTACCTCATCAGCGTGCGCGGCGTCGGCGTACGCCTGGTCGACCCGGACGCCCACTGATGCGCCGCCGGATCTCCTGGCTGGTCGTGGCCACCACCTCCACGGTCGTGGTCTCATTCGTGATCCCCCTGTGCCTGCTGGTGCGCGCGATGGCCGAGGACCGCGCGATGGCGGCCACCGACCAGGAGGCGCGCAACGTGGCGATCCTGGTGTCGACGCTGAGCGACGATCCCCAGCTGCCGGGGCTCGTCGAGGACCTCGACCGCCGCGGCACGCCCAGCACCAGCGTGCTGATGCCCGACCACACCGTGCTCGGCGCCGAGGCCGCGATGCGCGGCGACCCCGAGGTACGCCGGGCCGCGCGCGGCGAGGGCTTCCAGGTCGTCGACGGCGCCGGCGGGCGGGTGCTGCTGCCGGTCGTGACCGAGGCCGGTACGGCGGTGGTGCGCAGCAGCGTCACCCCCGGCCAGCTGCACCACGGCGTCACCGCCGCGTGGACCAGCATCATCGGCCTCGGGGTGCTCCTGCTCGCCCTCGCCCTGGTCGTGGCGGCCCGGCTGGGCCGGCGGGTCAGCGAGCCCGTGCGGAACGTCGCGGCGGTCGCGCACCGGCTCCGCGAGGGCGACCTCCAGGCCCGGGCGGAGGTCGCCGGCCCCGAGGAGACCCAGGAGCTCGCCCGCGCCCTCAACGGGCTGGCCGACCGGACCGTCGACCTGCTCGCCGCCGAGCGCGCCTCGGTCGCCGACCTGTCGCACCGGCTGCGGACCCCGGTCACCGCGCTCCGGCTCGACGCCGAGGCCGTCGCCGACCCGGAGCTCTCGGCGCGGCTGTCGGAGCACATCGGCACGCTCCAGCGGTCGATCGACGCGATCGTCAAGGAGGCCCGGCGGCCGGTGCGCACCGACCTGTCCGCGTCCGGGGACGCCGCCGCGGCGGTGCGCGACCGGGTCCGGTTCTGGTCGCCGCTCGCCGAGGACCAGGACCGGCCGCTCAAGGTGTCGCTGCCCGACCACGCCGTTCCCGTCCCGGTGGCGGACGACGACCTGGCGGACCTGGTCGACGTCCTCGTCGACAACGTCTTCGCGCACACCCCGGAGGGGACGCCGTTCGACATCGACCTGCGAGTCGTCGACGGCGACGCCGTGCTCGTCGTCGCCGACGCGGGTCCCGGGACCGCGCCGGGCGCGCCCGGGGAGCGGGTCGGCACGACCGGCCTCGGGCTCGACATCGCGCGGCGGACGGCGCGCGGCTGCGGCGGTGGGCTTCTGGTCGGGCCCGGTCACCCGGCGGGCACCCGGGTCGAGGTGCGGCTGCCGCTGCTCCGCGGGTGACACCGCTCAGTCGTCCCCGTGCTCGTGCTCGCCCTCCGACTCGTGCTCCGCGTGCCCACCGCCGTCGTCACCGCCCTCGTGCTCGGCCGGCTCGGCGTGCTCGGCCGGCTCGGCGTGGCCGGTGTGGCTGGCGCGGACCGGGCGGGCCGGGGCGGCCGGCGCGGGGGCGGGAGCGGGCGCGGCGGGCGCCGCGACGACCACGGTGCGCACCTGCTCGGTGACGCAGGCCTTGCCCTGGAGCTTCGCGGGCGGATTGCAGGGCGCCCACCGCACCGTGGGCTTCACCCGGTGCTGGCGGTGCTGGCGGTGCGCGGCCGGCGTCGCGGGCGCGGCCGAGGACGCGGCGGGGCCGGCGTCGGGGGCCGCGGAGGAGACCTGGTAGGCGAGCGTCCCGGCGAACAGGCCGACAGCGAGCACCGCGGCGGACAGCAGGATCATGGTCAGCGTCTTCATGGGTCGAAGGCTGGACCGACCGGCCCTACGAGCACCTCGCGAGAACCTCAAGGTCGGGTCAAGGAACCTCAAGACGTTCTCTTGACGGAGCGATGAGGCACCCATGCCGTCGGCACCGGCAGGCTGCGGTCATGGCTTCCACCACCAGCCGGAACCGCTCGCGACTCGCCGTCGCCGCCGTCTCCGGAGTCACCACGATCGCCGCCCTGTCCGCCACCGGGTGGCTGGCCGGCACCGCGGCCCGCTCGACCGCGGCCCAGCAGGCAGACCAGCAGGCCGACCAGCAGGCGGCCCCCGCCACGCCGAAGCCCGCCGTCAAGGCCCGGCACGCGCGCCCGGCCCGGAAGGTCGTGCTCCGGCAGCGGCCACAGCGCACCCACGTGACGGTCCGCTACGTCCAGGCCGCGCCGTCCGCGCCCGTCGGGTCCGGCGGCACGGTCTCCCAGCCGGTCTCCCAGCACTCCGCCCCCGCGCCGGCCCCCCAGCACTCCGCACCGGCTCCCCAACACTCCGCTCCGGCGCCCAGCTCGGGATCGTGAGCCGATGCCGACCACCACGACGACCGCGCTGGGAACCTACGTCTTCCTGGCGACCCGCCGGGCGCGGGACCTGCCGGTCGCCCGCGAGCTCGCGGAGACGATCCTCGCGGAGGTCGACCGGACCTGCAACAGGTTCCGGCCCGACTCCGACCTCTCCCGCGCGAACGCCGCCGCCGGCCGCTGGGTCGAGGTCGACCCGCTGCTGGTCGCCGCCGTGACGGCGGCCTGCCGGGCGGCCCTGCACACCGGCGGCCTGGTCCACCCGCTGCTGGGCCGGCCGCTGGTCCAGCTCGGGTACGACCGCGACTTCGCGGCGCTGGCGGCCGGCGGGGACGCGCCCGCCGTTCTCTGGCCGTCGGCGGAGCCGGGCCTCGACAGCTGGCGCGACCTCGGGCTGGACCCGGACGGCGCGCTCCGGGTGCCGGCCGGGACCGCCCTCGACCTCGGGGCGACCGGCAAGGCCTGGGCCGCAGACGTCGTGGCGGCCGCGTTCGCCGAGGAGCTGGGCGGCTCCGCACTGGTCAGCCTCGGGGGCGACCTGGCGATCGCGGCACCCGACGGCGACCCGTGGCCCGTGGCGATCTCGACCCATCCCGACGGCCCGGTGGAGACGACCGTCGGGCTGGACCGCGGCGGCCTGGCGACGTCCAGCACCCGGGTCCGCCGCTGGGCGCGGCGCGGCGTCCATCTGCACCACCTCGTCGACCCGCGCACCGGGCGGCCCGCCGCCGAGGTCTGGCGGACCGTGACCGCGACCGGCCCCACCTGCGCCGCCGCCAACACCGCGACGACCGCTGCCGTCGTGCTGGGCGCCGAGGCGCCGGGATGGCTGGCCGCGCGCGGCGTGACCGCCCGGCTCGTGGCCGCTGACGGCCGGGTGGTCACGACCGGCGGCTGGCCCGCCGAGGAGGAGAGGAGAGGCGCATGATCGACGGACCGCTGCTGTGGTACCTCAACCGGGGCACGGGCTTCGTGATCCTCGGGCTGTTCACGGTCACCACCGCGCTCGGCATCCTCGCCACCGGCGGCCGCGCCGGCCGCGGCGTACCCCGGTTCGTCAGCCAGTCGCTGCACCGCAACCTCGCGCTGGTGTCGGTCGCGCTGCTCGGTGCGCACGTGGCGACGGCGGTCGCCGACAGCTACGTCGACATCCGGTGGTGGCAGGCGCTGGTGCCGTGGGCCGGCTCGACGTACCAGCCGCTCTGGCTGGGGCTCGGCACGCTCGCGCTCGACCTGGTGCTCGTCGTCGCGCTGACCAGCCTGGTGCGCACCCGCCTGGGCCACCGGTCCTGGCGCGCGGTCCACCTGCTGGCGTACGCCGGCTGGGCCGCCGCGATGGCGCACACCCTCGGGATCGGCACCGACGTCCGCGCCGACGCGGCCTGGGCGGACCTGACGGTCGCCGCCTGCGCGGCCCTCGTGGCCGCCGCGGTCGTGCTGCGGCTCGGCCGGCTCGCGCTGCCGGCGGGGAGCCGGGCATGACCGCCCCGCCGGTCCGGGCCTCCGACGCGCCGGACGTGCAAGAGGGGCCGGCGCTGCTCGCCGGCCTGGCCGACGGGCCGGGGCTGGCCGCCCACCGGCGCCGGTACGGCGAGCTGCCCCGCCCCGGCCTCGACGACCTCCTCGGCGCGCTGGCGCGGCTGCGGGTGCGCGGCCGCGGCGGGGCCGGGTTCCCGTTCGAGACCAAGCTGCGCACGGCCGCGGCCGGACGCCGTCCGGTCCTGGTCGTCAACCTCAGCGAGGGCGAGCCGGCCAGCGCCAAGGACACCGCCCTCGCGCTGACGCGGCCGCACCTGGTGCTCGACGGCGCCGTCGCGGTCGCCCGCGAGCTCGGCGCCCGCGAGCTCCACGTCGTGGTGCCGACGGAGCGGCCGCGCGCCGCGGCGTCGATGCGGGCCGCGCTCGACGAGCGCCCCGAGCGGCTCCGCGCCGTCGTGCACACGGCGGACGCCCGGTTCGTCGCGGGCCAGGCGCGCGCGGTCCTCGAGCTGATGGCGGGCCGGCCGAACCTGCCGGTCACGTCGTGGCAGCCGGAGGCCGTCGCCGGCCACCGCGGCCGCCCCACCCTGCTGTCGAACGCCGAGACCTGGGCGCAGGTCGGCCGGCTGGTGCTGGTCGGCGAGCGCCGGTACGCCGCGCTCGGGTCGCCCGACGAGCCCGGCACCACGCTGCTCACGCTGTCCGGCTCCCGGCCCCGGGTGCGCGAGGTGCCGTTCGGCACGCCGTGGTGCGACGTGCTGCCCGCGGACTGGGCGGGCCGCCCGGTGCTGCTCGGCGGCTTCCACGGATCCTGGGTGCCGTGGGACGCGCTGGCGGCCGGCACGGTCTCGGTCGACTCGATGCGGGCGGCCGGTACGCCGCTCGGCGCCGGCGTACTGATCTGCCCCGACGAGCCGCCGGCGGCCTTCACCGCGCGGGTGGTCGGCTACCTCGCGGCCCAGAGCGCGGGCCGCTGCGGGCCGTGCCGCCACGGGCTCCCGGCCCTCGCGGCCGCCGTGGACGCGGGTGCCGACGACCGCGCCGCCGAGCTCGCCGGGCTGGTCACCGGCCGCGGCGCCTGCGCCCACCCGGACGGGACCGCGCGGCTGGTGCGCTCGCTGCTGGCGCTGCGCGCCGGGGTGCGCGCCGGGGTGTCGTCGTGACCGCGCGGCTCCGCGTCGACTGGCCCAGCTGCCGGGCCCGCGGGCTCTGCCACGAGCTGCTGCCCGAGCTGGTCGACCTCGACGAGTGGGGCTACCCGGTCGTCGGCGGCGAGGTCACTCCCGACCTGCTCGCCGACGCCCGGGCCGCCGTCCGGATGTGCCCGCGGCTGGCGCTCCGGTTGGTGGCCGCCCGACCGGTGTAACGCGGTGTTGGCGCGGCTGTGATCCCGTTGCAGCGGGATCACAGCGCCTCCAACACCGCGTTACAAGCGTTCAGTCCTTCGTGGAGAAGGCCGCGTCGAAGGCGGCGTCGGGGGCGTCGAAGGCCAGCCGGCGGACGAACTCCAGCGCCTCGGGGGCGCCGACGAGGCGGTCCATGCCGGCGTCCTCCCACTCGATCGAGATCGGGCCGTCGTACCCGATCGTGTTGAGCATCCGGAAGCACGCCTCCCACGGGACGTCGCCGTGGCCGGTGGACACGAAGTCCCAGCCGCGGCGGGGGTCCGCCCACGGCAGGTGGGAACCGAGCCGGCCGTTGCGGCCGTTGCCCACCTGGCGCTTCGCGTCCTTGCAGTCCACGTGGTAGATCCGGTCCTTGAAGTCCCACATGAAGCCGACCGGGTCGAGGTCCTGCCACACGAAGTGCGACGGGTCCCAGTTGAGGCCGAACGCCTCGCGGTGCCCGATCGCCTCGAGGGTCGCGACCGTGGTCCAGTAGTCGTAGGCGATCTCGGACGGGTGCACCTCGTGGGCGAACCGCACCCCGCACTCGTCGAAGACGTCGAGGATCGGGTTCCAGCGGTCGGCGAAGTCCTGGTAGCCCGCGGCGACCTGCTCGGCGGAGGCCGGCGGGAACATCGCGACGTACTTCCAGATCGACGAGCCGGTGAAGCCGACGACGGTCTTGACCCCCAGCCGCTGCGCCAGTCGGGCCGTCATCTTCATCTCCTCGGCCGCCCGCTGCCGGACGCCCTCGGGGTCGCCGTCGCCCCACACCCTCGACGACAGGATCGCCTCGTGCCGGGCGTCGATCGGGTCGTCGCAGACGGCCTGGCCCTTGAGGTGGTTGGAGATCGCCCAGACCTTCAGGCCGTACTTCTCCAGCAGGTCGAGCTTGCCCTGCACGTAGCCGTCGTCGTCGGCCTGCCACGGGTCGAGGTGGTCGCCCCAGCAGGCGATCTCCAGGCCGTCGTACCCCCACTCGGCGGCCAGGCGGGCCACCTCCTCGAAGGGCAGGTCGGCCCACTGGCCGGTGAACAGGGTGATCGGTCGGGTCATGTCGGTTCCTTTCCGTAGCGTCGGTCAGCGCACGCCGAGCAGGTGCTCCATGGCGAGCTGGTCGAGGGCTTCCATGGCGACGCTGCGCGAGCGCAGCGCCTCGAGGTCGGCCTTGCTCATCTTCTTGGCAGCGTTGCGGACGTCGTCGAGCGACTCGCCGGGCGCCACCGTGGGCTCCTCGAGCTCGTGGACGCCGGCCGCCTCCAGAGCCGCGGCGACCTCCGGGTCGGCCCGGAAGGCCTGCACCTTCTCGCGCAGGATCAGGTAGTTGCGCATGCAGGCGCGAGCGGACTCCCAGACGCCGTCGATCGCCTCGGTGCGCGGCGGCTTGTAGTCGAAGTGCACGTAGCCGTCGTACCGCTTCGAGGTCCCGGCGCCGAGCATCGCGTCGACGGTCCAGAACGCGCCGCGCAGGTTGCCGGCGCCGAAGCGCAGGTCCTGGTCGAAGCGCGGGCCGTGCTGGCCGTTGAGGTCGATGTGGAAGAGCTTGTCGTGCCACAGCGCCTGGCTGATGCCGTGCGCGAAGTTCAGCCCCGCCATCTCCTCGTGCCCGACCTCGGGGTTGAGGCCGACCATCTCCGGGTGGTCGAGCTCGGAGATCAGCGCGATCGCGTGACCGATGGTCGGCAGCAGGATGTCGCCGCGCGGCTCGTTCGGCTTCGGCTCCAGCGCGAACCGGAGGTCGTAGCCCTGCTCCTTCACGTAGCCGCAGACCACGTTGAGCGCGTCGCGGAACCGGTCCATCGCGGCCGGGACGTTCTTGCTGGCGCCGTGCTCGGCACCCTCACGGCCGCCCCACATCACAAACGTCTTCGCCCCCAGCGACGCGGCCAGGTCGATGTTGCGCAGCACCTTGGCCAGCGCGTAGCGGCGCACCTCGCGGTTGTTGGCCGTGATCGCGCCCTCCTTGAACACCGGGTCGGAGAACGTGTTGGTCGTGACCATCTCGACGACCAGGCCGGTCTCGTCCAGCGCCGTGCGGAACCGGTCCAGCGTCGCGTCCCGGGTGTCCTCGTCGGGGAGCAGGTCGTCGTCGTGGAAGGTCACCGCGGCCGCACCGAGGTCGGCGAGCCGGTACGTCGCCTCGACCGGGTCGAGCAGCGGACGGGACGCCGGTCCGAAGACGTCGACGCCCTGCCAGCCGACCGTCCAGAGGCCGAAGGAGAACTTGTCGTCTCGGGTGGGTTCGTAGCTCATGACTGGGGGATCTCCTGCCAGGTGCGGGTGTGGGAGCTGGTCTCGACCGCGGCCAGCACGCGCTGGACCTGCAGGCCGTCGGCGAACGACGGTGCGGGGTCAGCGCCCGCCGCGATCGCCTCCACCAGGTCGACGACCTGGTGGGTGAAGCCGTGCTCGTAGCCGAGCCCGTGGCCGGGCGGCCACCAGGCGGCGACGTACGGGTGCCCGGGCTCGGTGGCGAGGATCCGCCGGAACCCGTTGACCTCGGCGTCGTCCCGGGCGTCGAAGTACTCCAGGACGTTCATGTCCTCGAAGTCGAAGGCGAGACTGCCGAGCGAGCCGTTGATCTCGATGCGGATCGCGTTCTTGCGGCCGGTCGCGAACCGGGTCGCCTCGAAGACGCCCATCGCGCCGGAGCCGAACGTGGCGAGGAACGACGCCGCGTCGTCGACGGTCACCGGGCCACGCTCGGTGGAGGCGGTGCCGGAGAGACCGGAGTGCGACGTGGCGTACGGGCGCTCCTTGACGAAGGTCTCGAGCCGGCCGCTGACCTCGGCGATCCGGTCACCGGTGATGTACTGCGTGAGGTCGATGACGTGGGCGCCGATGTCGCCCAGCGCGCCGGAGCCGGCCTTGGCCTTGTCGAGCCGCCAGGACAACGGCGCCTCGGGGTCGGCGATCCAGTCCTGCAGGTACTGCGCGCGGACGTGTCGCACCTCGCCGATCCGTCCCTCCTCGACGAGCCGGCGGGCCAGCCCGATCGCGGGGACCCGCCGGTAGGTGAAGCCGACCATGGCGCGGACGCCGTGCGCGCGGGCCTCGTCGGCCACGGCGGTCATCTGCTCGGCCTCGGCGACCGTGTTGGCCAGCGGCTTCTCGCACAGCACGTGCTTGCCGGCGCGCAGCGCGGCGATCGCGATCTCGGCGTGGGTGTCGCCGGGCGTGCAGATGTCGACGAGGTCGACGTCGTCGCGGGCGATCACCGCGCGCCAGTCGGCGGAGCTCTCGGCCCAGCCGAGCCGGTCGGCGGCCTCGGCGGCGCGGTCGGCGTCGCGGCCGACGAGAACGGCCATCTCGGGCCGCAGCGGGAGGTCGAAGAAGCGCGGCGCGGTACGCCAGGCCTGCGAGTGGGCGTTGCCCATGAACGCGTGGCCGATCATGGCGACGCGGAGGGACGTGCGGGTCATGCGGTCTCCCGGAGGGTGTGTGCCCGCCCCCACGACGCTTCGCCCGGTGCTGGGCGAGTGGGGGCGGGCACGAGGTCGGTCAGGACTCGAACGCGGAGCCGATGTACTGGTCGACGTTGTCGGCGGTGACCACCGGGGCGTAGAGCTGGACGGTCCGCGGGACCTCCACCTCGACGAGATCGGACATCGACTTGCCCTGGACGAGCAGGCGGGCCAGCTTGATGCCGTCGGCGGCCTGGGTCGACGGGTAGATGACCGTCGCCTTGAGGACGCTGTCGCCGGACTGGATGAGCTCCATCGCGTTCTTCGAGCCGGCGCCGCCGATCATCGTGAACTCGTCGCGGCCGGCGTTGTCGATCGCGGCCAGCACGCCGACGCCCTGGTCGTCGTCGTGGTTCCAGAGGAAGTCGATCTTCGGCGCGGCCTGGAGCAGCTGCTCGGCGGCGTCCGAGCCGCCCTCGACCGTGAAGTCGGCGGCGACCCGGTTGTCGACGTCGAGGCCGCACTCGGCGAGCGCGTCCTTGAAGCCGCGGCTGCGGTCCTGGGTCAGCGGCAGCGAGTCGATGCCGGCGATCTCGGCGACGATGGCGTCCTTGTTGCCGTCGGCCTGGTCGCACACGTAGGCACCGGCGGAGACGCCCATGCCGTAGTTGTCGCCGAGCACGGTGACGCGGGCGGCGTTCGGGTCGTCGAACTCGCGGTCGACGTTGATGACCGGGATGCCGGCCGCCATCGCCTTCAGCGCGACCGGGGTCATCGCGGCGCCGTCGAAGGGCAGCAGCACGATCGCGTCGACCCCGTCGTTGATGAAGGTCTCGACCTGGCTGATCTGGACGGAGACGTCGTTGGTGCCCTCGGCGACCTTGAGCTCGACGTCGTCGTACTTGGCGGCCTCCTTCTTGGCGGACTCGGTGATCGAGCCCATCCAGCCGTGGTCGGCGGCGGGCGCGGAGAAGCCGATGACGACCTTGTCGCCGGTCTCGTCGTTCGAGCCGGCGGGGGCCGCGGAGGTGCCGCCCGAGGTGTCGCCCTCGTCGCCGCCCTCGCTGTTGCTGGTGCAGGCGGCGAGCGCGAGGACGGCGACGCCGGCGACCAGGCCGGTGGCGACCTTCCTGGACTTACGTGTGGTGGACCGCAGGGACATGGTGGTGCTCCTTGGTTCGTGTTCGTGCAGAGGTGATGGTGGTGGTGGCGGGCTGGTGCTAGGTGCTGCTCCGAGACGCCAGCCGCTGCTGGAGGAGCACGGCGGCGACGATGATGGCTCCCTTGAAGAGCGACTGCTCGGAGAAGGAGCGGTTGTTGAGGATGAAGATGTTCGTGAGCGTCGAGAAGATGAGGACGCCGAGCACGGTGCCGACGATGGTGCCGCGGCCGCCGGTGAGCAGGGTGCCGCCGATGACGACGGCGGCGATGGCGTCGAGCTCGTAGAGGGTGCCGTGCGTCGAGCTGCCGGTCGTGGTCTTGGCGACGAGCATGATCGCGGCGATGCCGCAGCAGACGCCGATCAGCACGTAGAGGTAGACCGTGTGCCGCTTGACGTTGATGCCGGCCAGGCGGGCGGCCTCGGGGTTGCCGCCGACGGCGACCGTGCGGCGGCCGAACGTGGTGCGGTTGAGCAGGATCCAGCCCACGACCGCGACCAGCGCGAACAGCCAGATCTGCACGTCGACGCCGAGGAAGTCGCTGTTGAAGAAGTCCTTGAACCCGCTGACGCCGGAACCGACGATCTGGGTCTTCTTGTCGCTGATGATCTCGGCGAGGCCGCGCGCACTGGCCAGCATGGCCAGCGTCATGATGAACGGCACGATGTTGCCGTAGGCGATCAGCAACCCGTTCACGAGGCCGCACACGGCACCGACGATCAGGGCGGTGAGGACCATGACCGACCAGTGCGTGTCCGCGGCCATGTTCTGGGTGGCGAGCGTCGTGCACCAGACCGACGACAGCGCGACGATCGCGCCGACCGACAGGTCGATGCCGCCGCCGATGATCACGAAGGTCATGCCGATGCTGACCACGCCGATCGTGGCGGCGAGCCGCAGGATCGTGAGCGCGTTGTCGGTGGACGAGAACCGGTCACCGGCCGTGATCGCGCCGACGACGCAGATCAGCAGCAGGGCGACGACCAGCCCCGCGTTCCGGCCGACGCTGGTGCGGAGCACCGCGAGGACCGGGTTGGGTTCGCGTTCGGTCTCGAGCGCCGCGCGCTCGACCCGGGCACTGTCCTGGCTCATGCCGGAACCTTTCCTTCCATGACGAGGTCGAGGACCCCGGCTTCGTCGATCGCGGTGGCGGCGGACTCGTGGACGACCTCGCCCTCCCGGACGACGAGGACCCGGTCCGCCAGGCCGAGCACCTCCTCGATCTCGCTGGAGACGACCACGACGGCGACGCCGCGGTCGGCCAGCGACCGGATGAGCTGGTAGATCTCGGACCGGGCGCCGACGTCGACGCCGCGGGTGGGCTCGTCGAGCAGCAGCACCCGGCAGTCGCGCATCAGCCAGCGGGCGAGCACGATCTTCTGCTGGTTGCCGCCCGAGAGCGTGCGGACCGCCCGGGTCACGCCGGTGGGTCGGACGTCGAGGCTCTCGGTGAGCTCGGCCGCCTGCTTGCGCTCCTCGCCGCGGTCGAGGAAGCCGAGCCGGGCGAAGCGGCTCATCGAGGAGACCGTGATGTTCTTGAACACCGCCTCGTCGAGCAGCAGGCCCTGGCTCTTGCGCTCCTCGGGGGCGAGGCCGACGCCGGCACGCACCGCCTGCTGGACCGAGCCCCGGCGCAGCTTCTTCCCGTCGACCATCACGGTCCCCGACGAGGCCCGGCGGGCGCCGTACACGGTCTCGATGATCTCCGAGCGGCCGGCGCCGACCAGGCCCGCGAAGCCGACGATCTCGCCGGCGTGCACGGTGAGGTCGACGCCTGAGAACACGCCGTCGAGAGCCAGGTCCCGCACCTCGAGGACGGCCCCACGGTCCGCCGGCGCGGTCACGCCACGCTGCGGGAAGACGTACTCGATGGACCGGCCGGTCATCAGCCGGATCAGCTCGGCGGTCGGGGTGTCCGCGACGGCCAGCCCGGTGGCGACGGTGCGGCCGTCCTTGAGGACCGTGATCCGGTCGCCGATCTCGCGGATCTCCTCGAGCCGGTGGGAGATGTAGACGACCGCGACGCCGTCGGCCGTGAGGCCGCGGATCACCCGGAAGAGGTTGTTCACCTCCTCCTGGTCGAGCACCGCGGAGGGCTCGTCGAGGACCAGCAGCCGGGTCTCGCGGGAGAGGGCGCGGGCCATGCTGACGATCTGCTGCTTGGCCGGCGGCAGCTCCCCGACGATCCGGGTCGGCGCGATCTCGGGGTGACCGAGCCGGGCCAGCAGCTCGCGGGCCTCCCGGTGCGCCCGGCCGCGCTGGGTGAAGCCGCCACGGGCGACCTCGTGGCCGAGGAAGATGTTCTCGGCGACGTCGAGGTGCGGCACCAGGTCGAGCTCCTGGTAGATCGTCGCGACGCCGCGCTCGATCGCCTTCGCGGGGGTGGACAGCGACGCCTCGGCGCCGTCCCAGGTGATGGTGCCGGCGTCGGGCTGGTGGAAGCCCGAGAGCACCTTGATCAGCGTCGACTTGCCCGCCCCGTTCTGGCCGAGCAGGCAGTGCACCTCGCCGGGCCGGACGTCGAGGTCGACGCCGTCGAGGGCGCGGACACCCGGGAACTCCTTGACGATCCCGGTCATCTGCAGCAGCGTCATCGCGTTCCTCCCGTGAGCGCGTCGGACCGCGGGGCCACCACGGTCGGGTCGTCGAAGACGGCCTCGAGCGCGACCGTCGCCCCGCCCCGGACCGCCGCGGTGAAGCCGAGCGTGGAGAACTCCACCCGGGTGCCGCCGGCCTGCGGGGCGAGGACGCCGGCGAGGAGCTGCTCCGCGATGGCGGGGCGCAGGTGGTCGCCCAGCTCGGCGTAGTAGCCGCTCAGCACGATCGCCGCGGGGTTGAGCGCGTTGGCGAGCATCGCGGCCCCGACGCCGATCCAGCTGCCGAGCTGGTCGAGGGCGGCCAGCGTGCGCGCGTCGCCGAGCTCGGCGCGGCGGTTGATCTCGGCGAGCCGGTCCGCGAGCGAGAGGTCCGGGTCGCGCACCGGGTCGTCGGGGTCCGCGGCCGCGTCCAGCAGCGCGCGCATGCCCGCCACGGTCTCCCAGCAGCCGACCCGGCCGCAGCCGCACCGGCGGCCGCCCGGCTCGACGATCATGTGGCCGAACTCGCCGGCGTACCCCTGGTGCCCGCGCAGCGGGCGGCCGTCGACGACGATGCCGCCGCCCATGCCGACCTCGCCGAAGATCACCAGGATGTCCTGGCGGGCCGCGTCGCCGGGCGTGGCCTCCGCGACCGCGGCCAGGTTGCTCTCGTTGTCGATGGTGACCGGGTACTCCCCCCCGAGCCGGGCGCGCAGCCCCGCGCCGACCGGGACGTTCTTCCAGTGCAGGTTGGGACCGACGGTCAGCACCTCGTGGGTGCGGTCGAGCAGTCCGGCCACGCCGACCACGCAGCCGACGGTCGTCCGGCCGGTCGCCCGGACCTCGGCGTCCGTCGTGAGCACCAGCTCCGCGAGCCGGTCGAGGACCTCGTCGACCGCCAGCCGGTTCGCGTCCAGGTCCAGCCGGTGCTCGGCCACGACGTCGCCGGCCAGGTCGAGCGCCATCGTCGCGACGTGGTTGACGTTCACCTCGGCACCGATGCCGCAGACGGCGCCGCCGTCCAGCTCGACCGCGGTGCCGGGACGGCCCAGGCCGCCGCGCTCGACACCGCCGCGGCGCACCAGGCCGCGGTCCTCGAGCTCGCCGACCAGGGCGGACACCGCCGAGCGGGTCAGGCCGAGCTCGGTGGCGAGCCGGGCCCGCGAGCGCGGCCCCTCGTCGCGGAGGCGACGGAGCACGAGGGAGAGGTTGGCACTGCGCACCGGCGACCTCCTGCTTCGTGACGACCGTCACCCATTTGTTGTGACGACGGACAAAGTAGGCGGATGCGCGCGCAGCCCGCAAGCGTTTCGGGCGGAAGAACGTCAAGTTCTGGGCAAACTTTTGAAAGTTACCTTCGAAAGTCGCTCAGTAGGCGGCCTTACGGGGAGTAGATCGACTCGCTGATCATCCGCGCGGCACCGACGACTCCGCCCTCGTCGCCGAGCTCGGAGAGCACGATCGGCAGGTTCCCGGTCGCCAGCGGGAGCGACCGGCGGTAGGTGACGCCGCGGATCTCGGCGAGCAGCGCGTGGCCGAGCCCGGTGACCCGGCCGCCGATGACGATCAGCCCGGGGTTGAAGAACGACACGAGCCCGGCGATCACCTGGCCGATCTGGCGGCCGCTGTCGCGGATCAGCTGCACCGCCTGCGCGTCACCCTGGCCGACGGCCGTGCCGACGTCGGCGGCGGTGAGCTCGCCCTTCTCCTCCAGCAGCGCCGCGAGCGCAGGCGACCGGCCGCTGCGCGCGGCCGCGGTCGCGTCGCGGGCCAGGGCGGCACCCCCGGAGAACGCCTCGAGGCAGCCGGAGTTGCCGCAGGCACAGGTCGGGCCGAACTCCTCGACACGGATGTGCCCGATGTCGCCGGCGCAGCCGTTCACCCCGCGGTACAGCTGGCCGTCGATGACGATCCCGCAGCCGATGCCGGTGCCGATCTTCACGAACAGGAAGTCCCGCGCGCCCTTGGCCACGCCGGCGTGCTGCTCCCCCAGCGCCAGCACGTTCACGTCGTTGTCGAGCAGCGCCGGGCAGCCCAGCTCACGGGAGACCGCGTCCCGGACCGGGTAGCCGCCCCAGCCGGGCATGATCGGCGGCGACACCGACACGCCGCGGTGGAAGTCCACCGGGCCGGGGACGCCGACCCCGGCGCCCATCGGCCGGTCGACGCCGACCTCGGCCAGCACCTCCCGGGCCAGCTCGAGCGCGACCGCGAGCACCGTCTCCGGGCCCTGCCGGATGTCGCACTCGCGGGTCCGCGTCGCGAGCACGGTGAGCCGGCCGTCGGTCACCCCGACGGACAGGCCGGTGGCGCCGATCGAGATGCCGACGAACCGGATGTCCTGGGACAGGTCGACCAACGTCGAGCGCCGGCCGCCTCGGGACGCCGCCGGGCCGGCCTCCTGGGCGAGCCCGACCTCGACCAGCCGGGCCACCTCGGAAGCCGCGGTCGTGCGGGACACCTCGAGCCGGTCGGCGAGCTGGGCCTTCGACAGCGGCCCCTCGTCGCGCAGCTGGGCGAGGATCTGGGCCTGGATCGCGTTCTCCGCACGGCCCGCGAGGGAATGGCGCACGCCGCGATGCTAGTGCGGGAGGGAAGCCAGCTCCCCGGCGACGAAGTCGCCGAACTCCTCGTGGCCGGCCGGCGTGAGGTGCAGCCGGTCGGGCAGGTACGGCAGGTCGAGACCCGACGTCCGCACGTAGCCGACGTCGTAGGCCGTGGCCAGCTGGGCGAGGAGCGCATCGACGCGCGGCACCTCGGCGGCGCGCGACGGCGCACTCGCGGGACCCACCACGACCACCCGCTGGCCGCGCAGCTCGGTCATCAGCCGCCGGAAGCCGGCGCGGATGTCGGCGTTCGGGACGTCGTAGTCGTTCAGGCCGCCCTCGACGACGACGAGGGCCGCGCCGCCGCGGACGGCCGCCGGCGCGCGGTCGGCGAAGGAGACGCCGCGGCACCCGCCCGCCTCCTCGCTGAACCCGGAGCCGGAGAAGCCGGCCACGTGCACGGCGCCCGGCAGCCGCGACGGCCAGGACGAGGCGATCCGGTCCAGGCCGAGGCCGGCCGACCACGAGTCGCCGATGACGACGACCGGCTCCCCCGACCCGCTGGCGACGGCCGCCCGGGCTCGGGAATCCGCGGCGAACCGGTCGCACTTGTCGCCGTTCGCCCCGGCGCGGTCGGCGTGGACGACGAGGACGGCGGCTAGCAGGAGGAGCAGCGCCGCGCCGACCACGACCGTGCGACGGCGTACTGACCACAGCGAGCCGATGCTCGCGACCCCCCGGGGAACCACGCGAGCAATGGTGCGGCCTGGCGGGGCGGTTCGCCGGCGATGTTGCCAAGCCGTGATGTACCTGCAAGAAATGACAGGCTGAGGCCATGAGCGAGCGCCTCCAGGTCCCCGGTCCCGACGGTCGCACCATCGAGGTGCTGGTGGGAGGTGACCCGGACGGCTTCGGCCTGCTGTACCACGGCGGCTCGCCGTCCGCGGTCGCCGAGTACGCACCGCTGGACGAGACCGCGCGGTCGCTGGGACTGCGGCTGGTGACCTACTCCCGCCCGGGGTACGGCGCCTCGACGCCGCGTCCGGAGGCGGGCCGGTACGCCGACGACGTCGAGGAGTCGGTGCTCGTGCTCGACCACCTCGGCATCGGGGAGTTCGTGACCGTCGGCTGGTCCGGCGGCGGGCCGCGGGCCCTGGCCTGCGCGGCGCTGCTGCCCGAGCGCTGCCGGGCGGCGGCGTCGGTCGCCGGCGTCGCGCCGTACCACGGCGCGGGCCTGGACTGGTTCGACGGCATGGCCGACGAGAACCACGACGAGTACCACGCCGCCGAGCAGGGCCGCGAGGTCTACGAGGCGTACCTCACCGAGAACTTCTCGCCGATCCTGTCCGCCTCGGCCGACGAGGTGGCCGAGGCGATGGGCGGGCTGGTCACCCCGGTCGACAAGGCGGCGATGACGCCGTTGTTCGCCGACTGGCTCAGCCGGACCTTCCAGAACGCCGGCGCGCAGGGCGTCACCGGCGTCCGCGACGACGGCATCGCCGCGGTGACGCCGTGGGGCTACGACCTCGCGAGCATCCGGGTCCCGGTCGCGATCTGGCAGGGCCGCGAGGACGCGATGGTCCCCTTCGCCCACGGCGAGTGGCTCGCGGCGAACGTCCCCGGCGCCGAGGCGCACCTGTTCGACGACGAGGGCCACCTGTCGCTGGTGAACCGCATCGACGAGATCCTCGCCGACCTCGAGCAGCGCGCCGGGATCTGACGGGACGACCCGCGGACGCCGGCTTGCGTGTCCGGCGTGTCCGTCCTCACTCAAGGCCGCCCCACGCGCGACCGACATTGGGTGTGTGGCACTGGGCCTGGTCCCGCGCCGTCGCCCGGACCGTCCGGAGCTGCTCCTGGAAAGGCCACCGTGATCTCCGCACGAATCGGCGCAGCCGCCGTCCTCGCCGTTCTCGCGCTCGCCGCAGCCCCGACCGCGCAGGCCACTCCTGCGGCCGACCCCGGGCAGCCGGGCGGTGGCGGGGCGGCCGCCCAGGGCTCCGGTCGCTACCTGGTCCGGTACGCCCCGGGCGCCGAGGTCGCCGCCCAGGCTCGGGGCCTGCGCGACAGCGGCATGACGGTACGGCGCACCTTCTCGCACGCCGTCCGCGCCGCCGCGGTCACCGCGACCCCGGCCGCCGCAGCCGCCCTCGCGCACGACCCGCGGGTGCTCTCGGTCGAGCCCGACGCCGTCGTCTCGGTGTCGGACACCCAGTCCCCTGCACCGTGGGGCCTCGACCGCATCGACCAGCCGGCGCTGCCGCTGTCGACTTCCTACACCCCGGCCGGCACCGGGGCGGGCGTCGAGGTGTACGTCGTCGACACCGGCGTCCGCGCCGACCACACCGACTTCGGCGGGCGGGTCGAGGCCGGGCACGGCGTCGTTCCCGACGGCCGCGGCACCGACGACTGCAACGGCCACGGCACCCACGTCGCGGGTACCGTCGCTGGCACGACGTACGGCGTGGCCAAGGCGGCGCGGATCGTGCCGGTGCGGGTGCTGGGCTGCGACGGCTCCGGCTACCTGTCCGACGTCGTCGCGGGCCTGGACTGGGTCGCGGCCGACCACGCCGCCGGCGCGCCGGCGGTCGTCAACCTCAGCCTCGGCGGCGGAGTCAGCTCCACCCTCGACGCCGCCCTGGACGGCGTCGTCGCCGACGGCGTGACCGCCACCGTCGCGGCCGGCAACGACGGCGCCGACGCCTGCCAGGACTCCCCCGCCCGGGTCCGCGCGGCGCTCACCGTCGCCGCGAGTGACAGCAGCGACCACCAGGCCTCGTTCTCCAACCACGGCAGCTGCGTGGACCTCTTCGCACCCGGTGTCTCGGTCAGGTCCGACTACTACTCCTCCAGCACGGCCACGGCCACGATGTCCGGCACCTCCATGGCCGCTCCCCACGTCGCGGGCGCGGCCGCCGCGGTGCTGTCCCAGGACCCGACCCTGACGCCGAGCCGAGTCACCGCCGTGCTCCTCGACGCGGCGAGCCCCGGCGTCCTGACCGGCGTCTCGTCCGACACCGCGAACCGACTGCTGTTCACGCCCACGCTGGCCGCCGTGCCCGAGCCGACGCCCGAGCCCACGCCCGAGCCCACGCCCGAGCCCACGCCCGAGCCGATGCCCGAGCCGACGCCCACCCCCGAGCCCAGTCCCGTCACCGGGCCGTCGGTGGCCACGGACGTGGCGGCGACCGCCGGTCGGCGCTCGGCCCGGGTGACCTGGGTTCGCGGCGACGACGGTGGCTCCGCGTTCACCGGCCAGACCGTCGTCGTGTACTCCGGCAACCGCCGGGTCCGCACCGTGCCGGTCTCGCCGGCCTCGACCTCCATCACGGTGTCGAAGCTGAAGCCGCGCCGCAGCTACTCCTTCGCGGTCGTCGAGACCAACGCAGTGGGCTCCAGCCCCGAGTCGGCTCGCTCCGGCACGGTGAGGGTCACCGCCAAGCACGGGCACCACCGCAAGCACCGCCACCGGCACCAGCACGCCGGCTGAGCTCGCCGCGGCCGGGGAGCTAGCGGGGAGCTAGCTCAGAGGGCGTACGCCGCCAGCTCGCCGGCGAGGTCCTCGTTGGCGCGGCCGACGACGATGGTGCCCTCGCCGGTGTGCTCCATGGAGGCGATCTCGCCGTGCTGGTGGAGGCGGTTGATCAGGTCGCCGCGGTCGTAGGGCAGCAGCGCCTTGAACTCCACGTCGGGTCGGGGCAGCTCGCCCTCGATCACGCGCAGCGCCTGCTCGATGCCCTCGCCGGTCTTCGCGGAGACGACGACCGAGTGCGGCTCCTCGCGCTGGAGGCGGGCGAGCACCATCGGGTCGGCGGCGTCGGCCTTGTTGATCACCACGATCTCCGGCACGCCGGTCGCGCCGATCTCGGCGAACACCTCGCGCACCGCGGACAGCTGGCCCTCGGGGTCCGGGTGCGAGCCGTCGACGACGTGCAGGATCAGGTCGGAGTCCGCGACCTCCTCCAGCGTGGAGCGGAACGCCTCCACGAGCTGGTGCGGGAGGTGCCGGACGAAGCCGACGGTGTCGCTCATCGTGTAGACGCGGCCGTCCGCGGTCGTCGTCCGGCGGGTGGTCGGGTCGAGCGTCGCGAACAGGGCGTTCTCGACGAGCACGCCCGCGTCGGTGAGGCGGTTGAGCAGCGACGACTTGCCGGCGTTGGTGTAGCCGGCGATCGACACGCTCGGGATGTGGTGGCGACGGCGCTCCTGGCGCTTGGTGTCGCGGGTGCCCTTCATCTCGCGCAGGTCGCGACGGAGCTTGGCGATCTTGGTGTTGATCCGCCGCCGGTCGGTCTCGATCTTGGTCTCACCGGGGCCACGGCCGCCGATACCGGCACCCGCGGCCACCCGGCCACCGGCCTGGCGGGACAGGTTGCCGCCCCAGCCGCGCAGCCGCTGCTTCATGTAGTTCAGCTGCGCCAGCTCGACCTGCGCCTGACCCTCCCGGGACTTCGCGTGCTGGGCGAAGATGTCGAGGATCAGCGCGGTCCGGTCGACGACCTTGACCTTGAGCCGGTCCTCCAGGTTGCGCAGCTGGCTGGGCGCCAGCTCGCCGTCGCAGATGACGGTGTCGGCGCCGGTGGCGCGGACGATCTCGCCGAGGCCCTCCACCTTGCCGCGGCCGATGTAGGTCGCCGGGTCCGGCGACTGCCGGCGCTGGTAGATCGCGTCGAGCACCTCGGAGCCGGCGGTCTCGGCGAGCAGCGCGAGCTCGGCCATCGAGTTCTCGGCGTCCTCCACGGTGCCCTCGGTCCACACGCCGACGAGCACCACGCGCTCCAGGCGGAGCTGGCGGTACTCGACCTCGGTGATGTCCTCGAGCTCGGTGCGCAGGCTCGCGACGCGGCGCAGCTGGTGGCGCTCGGCCAGGTCCAGCTCACCGGTGGTGAGGTCCTCGGGGTCCGGCTGGTCGGCGTATCCCGACTCGAACTCCTCGGAGTCCCAGCCGTCGGTGGCCTCGAGCTCGTCGTCGAGGCTGAAGTCAGGGTTCGTCATATGGGGAACAGCGTACGTTTCAGTCATCTGTCGGTACCAACGCTTAACGCGTCCGACCGATTCCCGCCGGCAGTACCTTGTGGCGGTGACCCTCCCCGACCGTGCCCGTGTCGTCGTCATCGGTGGCGGGGTGATCGGCTGCTCGGTGGCCTACCACCTCGCCCACGCCGGCTGGACCGACGTCGTCGTCCTCGAGCGGGACCGCCTCACCTCGGGCACGACCTGGCACGCCGCCGGCCTGATGACCTGCTTCGGCTCCACGTCGGAGACCTCGACCGCGATCCGCCTCTACTCCCGCGACCTCTACGCGCGGCTGGAGGAGGAGACCGGGCAGGCCACCGGCTTCAAGCCGGTCGGGCTCATCGAGGCGGCGGCCGACGAGGCGCGGTTGGAGGAGTACCGCCGGGTCGCGGCGTTCCAGCGGCACCTCGGCCTGGAGGTGCACGAGATCTCGCCGCGCGAGATGTCCGACCTGTTCCCCTGGGCGCGCACCGACGACCTGCTCGCCGGCTTCCACGTCCCCGGCGACGGCCGGGTGAACCCGGTCGACCTGACGACCGCGCTCGCGAAGGGCGCCCGGCAGCTCGGCGTCCGCGTCGTCGAGGGCGTCGCGGTGACCGACGTCCGGGTCGACCGCGGCCGGGTCACCGGCGTGACCACCACGCAGGGCGACGTGGAGTGCGAGTACGTCGTGAACTGCGCCGGCATGTGGGCTCGGGAGCTCGGTGCCCGCAACGGTCTGGTGATCCCGAACCAGGCCGCCGAGCACTACTACCTGATCACCGACACCATCGAGGGGCTCGACCCGGACGCGCCGGTGTTCGAGGACCCCGCGTCGTACGGCTACTACCGCGAGGAGGGCGGCGGGATGATGGTCGGCCTCTTCGAGCCGGTCGCCGCGCCGTGGCGGGTCGAGGGCGTCCCTGCCGACTTCTCCTTCGGCACCATCCCGCCGGACTGGGACCGGATGGGCCCGTTCCTGGAGAAGGCGATGGCGCGGGTGCCGGTGACGCTGGAGGCCGGGGTGCGCACGTTCTTCTGCGGACCCGAGTCCTTCACGCCCGACCTCGCGCCGGCCGTCGGCGAGGCGCCGGGGATCCGCAACTACTTCGTCGCCGCCGGGATGAACTCGGTCGGCGTGCTGTCCGCGGGCGGCCTGGGCCGGGTGCTGGCCGCGTGGATCACCACCGGTCGCCCGGACGTGGACGTCACCGGCTTCGACGTCGACCGGTTCCGGCCGTGGCAGGCCGACGACGCCTACCGGGCGGCACGCACCACCGAGATCCTCGGCACGGTGTACGCCGCGCACACCCCGGGCAAGCAGCTGCGCTCGGCCCGCGGGACCCTGCTCTCCCCGGTGCACGACCGGCTCGTCGAGCAGGGCGGCTACCTGCGCGAGGTCTCCGGGTGGGAGGGCGCGGACTGGTTCGCCGGCCGGGGCGTCGCGCCGACCGCGGAGCCGACCTGGGGCCACGCCCCGTGGTTCGGCTCCTGGGAGGCCGAGCACCGCGCCGTGCGCGAGGGCGTGGGGCTGATGGACATGAGCTTCATGGCCAAGCTCGCGGTCCGGGGCCCGGACGCCGCGAGCGTGCTCGACCGGGTCTCGGCCGGCGACGTCACCGCGGCGGCGGAGACGATCACGTACACGCAGTGGCTGGACGAGGGCGGCCGGATCGAGGCCGACCTGACCGTCACCAAGCTCGCCGACGACGACTTCCTCGTGGTCGCCTCGGACACCGCGCACGGCCACGTGCTGGCCTGGCTGGGCCGGGCGGTCGGCGATGCGGACGTCGAGGTGGAGGACGTGACCGCGGACTACGCCCAGCTCAACCTCCAGGGGCCCCGGTCGCGGGACGTGCTGGCCGGCCTCACCGACGCCGACCTGTCCACCGAGGTCTTCGGCTTCCGCACCGCGCGCTGGATCGACGTGGCGGGGGTGCGGGTGCTCTGCGCCCGGATCACCTACCTCGGCGAGCTCGGCTACGAGCTCTACGTCCCGGCGGCCGACGGCCTGAAGGTGTACGACGCGCTGCAGGACGCCGGCGCGGCGTACGACCTGCGTCCGGTGGGGCTCAAGGCGCTCGCGTCGCTGCGGCTGGAGAAGGGCTACCGCGACTTCGGTCACGACATCGACAACACCGACTGCCCCCTGGAGGTCGGGCTCGGCTTCGCGCTCGCGCTCGACAAGCCGGGCGGTTTCGTCGGCCGCGAGGCCGTGCTCGAGCGCCGGGCCGCCCACGCGGCCGCGGGCGGGATGGGCCAGCGGCTGGTGCAGGTCCGGCTGCTGGACCCCGAGCCGCTGCTCCACCACGCCGAGGTCGTGTACCGCGACGGGGTGGCGGTCGGCTACGTGCGGGCGGCGTCGTACGGCTGGACCCTCGGCTCGGCGGTCGGGCTGGCCATGGTGTCCGGGCAGGGCGACCCCGTCACGCCCGACTGGCTGTCGGCCGGCACCTGGGAGGTCGACGTCGCCGGCACCCGCCACGCCGCCGAGGTGTCGCTGCGGCCGATGTACGACCCCACCTCCGCCCGGGTCCGCGCGTGACCCTGCCCGACGTCCCGCCCGGCACCCGGCTGCTCGGCATCACGGGTGCGCCGGGGGTCGGCAAGTCCACCGTGGCAGCCGCGCTCGGTCTCCCGGTCGTGCCGATGGACGGGTTCCACTACGCCGACGTCGAGCTGGTCCGCCGCGGGCTGCTCGACCGCAAGGGCGCGCCGGAGACCTTCGACGCGCCGGGGTACGCCGCGCTGCTGCGGCGGGTCCGGGCCGGGGAGGAGGACGTCGTGGCGCCGATGTTCGAGCGCGACCTCGAGCAGCCGCTGGCCGGGGCCATCCCCGTGCCCCCGACCGGGACCGTGGTCACCGAGGGCAACTACCTGCTGCTCGACGAGCCCCGCTGGCGGGCGGTCCGCGAGACCCTCGACGTCGTCTGGCACCTGGTCACCGACGACGCCGCGCGGATCGAGCGGCTCGTCGCCCGGCACGTCGCATTCGGGAAGTCCCCGGAGGAGGCCCGCGCCTGGGTGGCGCGGGTCGACGAGGCCAACGCGCGGCTGGTCGAGGCCGCGCGGGACCGCGCGGACGCGATCGTCGACGTCAGCGGGCCTGACGCGCCCGGGTCGTCCGCCTGAGGGCGGCGTATTGACGCGCCAGAGGCGGACGACCCGATCAGGCGACTACTTGGGAGGCATCCGGATGCCGCCGTCGACGCGGATCACCTCGCCGTTCATGTAGCTGTTGGTGATGCACTCGACGACCATGCTGGCCAGCTCGTCCGGCACGCCGAGGCGCTTGGGGAACAGCACGCTCTCGCCGAGCTTGGCCTTGAACGCCTCGGCGGCCTCGCCCTCGCCGTAGATCGGGGTGTCGATCAGGCCCGGGGCGATCGTGTTGAGGCGGATGCCGGCGGCCGACAGGTCGCGGGCGACCGGCAGCGTCATGCCGACGACGCCGCCCTTGGAGGCGGAGTACGACGCCTGGCCGATCTGGCCGTCGAAGGCCGCGACGCTCGCCAGGTTCACGATCGCGCCCCGGCAGCCGTCCTCGTCGGGCTCGTTGCGGCTCATCGCGGTCGCGGCGAGGCGGGTCATGTCGAAGGTGCCGATCAGGTTGATCGCGATCACCTTGCGGAACGCCTCGAGGTCGTGGGCGGAGTCGAACTCGCCGTCGCGGCCGATGGTGCGCTGCGCCCAGCCGATGCCGGCCGAGTTCACGCAGGCACGCAGCGGCGCGATCTCGGCGGCGGCGTTCACCGCGGCCTTGATCTGGTCGGTGTCGGTGACGTCGACCCGGGCGAACACGCCGCCGATCTCCTGGGCGAGCGCCTCGCCCTTGTCGGCCTGCAGGTCGGCGACCACGACGACCGCACCCTTGGCGGCGAGCTGGCGGGCGGCCGCGGCGCCGATGCCCGACGCCCCGCCCGTGACGATGGCACTGGCTCCGTTGATGTCCATGGCTGGCGAGCATAGCCATGCTCACAGCGGGACTGTCAGGGTGCTGGTCGTCTGCCGTCAGAGCGAGGTGGTCCCCCGCGCGACGATCACGGCGGGGCCGGTGAGCAGCACCCGGTCGTCGTCGGTCCAGGTGACGGTGAGCGTGCCGCCGGGGACGTCCACGCGGTACGCCGAGCCGGGTCCGAGGCCGTCGGCGACCGCCGCCGCCACCATCACCGCGCAGGCGCCGGTGCCGCAGGAGCGGGTCTCCCCCGAGCCGCGCTCGTGGACGCGCATCGCCACGTGGCGCTCGCCGCGGCGGACGACGAACTCGACGTTCACGCCGTCAGGGTACGTCGCCGCGTCGTGCTCGGGCGGGTCGAGCAGCGGGCCGGCGTCGTCGAGGCTGTCGACGAACGCCACCGCGTGCGGGTTGCCCATGTCGACGTGCCGCGCGGGCCAGGTGTGGCCGGGGACGGCGACCTTCGACTCGCCCAGCACCCGCGGGGTGCCCATGTCGGCGGTGATCAGGTCGCCGTCGACGGTCAGCACCTTGCGGCCGTCGCGGGTGTCGACCGGGATCGGCTGCGCGGGGTCGGCGAGCCCGGCGTCGACGAGGTACCGCGCGAACACCCGGATGCCGTTGCCGCACATCTCCGACAGCGACCCGTCGGAGTTGCGGTAGTCCATGAACCAACCGTCACCACGGCGCAGCACGCGCAGCACGCCGTCGCCGCCGATGCCGGCGCGCCGGTCGCAGAGGGCGCGCACCCGCTCGGGGGACAGGTCGCCGTGGATCGTGCCATCGAGGTCGGGGAGCAGCACGAAGTCGTTCTCGGTGCCGTGGCCCTTGAGGAACTCGTACTCAGCCATACAGGCCCCGCGCGTAGTTCTCGGGCGTGTAGTAGTCGTCGAGCTGCTCGATCGTCATCCCGCTCGGCTCGACCTCCTTCGCGATCACCGCACGCCGCGGCACCTTCGCCTCCGGGTCCCAGGTCTCCGGCTGCCACAGCCCCGACCGCAGGAACGCCTTCGCGCAGTGGAAGAAGATCTCCTCGATCTCGACGACCACGGCCAGGACCGGCCGGTGGCCCTTGACGACCATCTCGTCGAAGAACGGCGCGTCGCTGACCAGCCGGGCGCGGCCGTTGATGCGGAGGGTGTCACCACGGCCGGGGATGAGGAAGGTCAGGCCGACGTGGGGGTTCTCGAGGATGTTCCGGTAGCCGTCCGCGCGCTTGTTGCCGGGGCGCTCGGCGATCGCGATCGTCGTGTCGTCGATGACGTGCACCAGCCGGCCGGCCGGGTCACCCTTCGGCGAGGCGTCGCAGCGGCCGTCGGCCGACGAGGTGGCGAGCACACAGAACGGCGTGGCCGCCAGCCAGTCTCGATCCACGTCGAGCAGGGCGGTGCGGCCCTTGTCGCGGGCACGGGGGTGCGGCTCGCCGAGCAGGCCGACGAGCTCGTCGACCGTGGCGATCTCGGTCGGGGCGGGTGCGGTCGTCACCCCTCAACGGTACCGGTGCACCACCGTCGCCGACCCGCCTCCGCGCCGCCGCGGCTCGGCCGCGACGGTGAGCCGCTTGCCGGGCCCGAACTCGATGCCGGTGGCCGCGCCGATCTGGTCGGTGCCGGTGAAGACGTCCTCGTAGGTCTTCACGTCGTGGCCGTACGCCGTCAGCGCGTCGTGCCAGCGCTTCACGAAGCGCTTCTCCCCCAGGTCGTCCGGGGTGTTGCGCTGGGTGACGCGCGGCGCCGCGATCGCCTGCGGCAGGGTCATGCCGAGGTCGAGCCGGTTCACGAGGATCTGGAGCACCGTGGTGATGATCGTCGACCCGCCCGGCGACCCGACCGCGAGGAACGGCTTGCCGTCCTTCAGCAGGATCGTCGGCGCCATCGAGGAGCGCGGCCGCTTGAGCGGCTGGATCCGGTTCGGGTCGGCCCTGTCGTAGACGGGGGTGAAGTCGGTGAGCTCGTTGTTGAGCAGGAAGCCGCGGCCGGGCACGACGATGCCGGAGCCGCCGGTCTGCTCGATGGTCAGGGTGTACTCGACGACGTTGCCCCACTTGTCGGCGACCGTGAGGTTCGTGGTCTCGACGTTCTCGGTGTCCGACACGTCGCCGGGCGCGACCGGCTTGGGCTGGGCCTGCGCCGGGTCGATCTCGGCAGCCCGCTGGTCGGCGAAGTCCTGGCTGAGCAGCCTCCGTAGCGGCACGTCCACGAACTCCGGGTCGCCGACGTACGCGCCGCGGTCGGCGAACGCGAGCGCGCTGGCCTCGAGGTAGAGGTGCAGCGCCTCGGCGCGCGGCATCGTCGACAGGTCGTAGTTCTCCAGGATGTTGAGCGCCTCGCCGACGGTCGAGCCACCGGACGACGACGGCGCCATGCCGTAGACGTCGAGGCCGCGGTACTGCGTGTGCGAGGGCATGCGACCGATGGCTCGGTAGCGTGCGAGGTCGCCGCGCCGCATGAAGCCCTTCGGCACCGGCAGCGTGGTGTGCTTCGACTTCGGGGGCTTGCGCACGACGCGGGTGATCTCTCCGGCGAGCGGCCCTTCGTAGAACGCCCGGGTGCCGCGGTCGGCGATCAGGTCGTAGGTGTCGGCGAGGTCGGGGTTGCGGAAGCGGCTGCCGACCTTCGGCGCGTGCCCGCCGGGCAGGTACAGCGCGCGGGTGGGCACGAACGCCTTGAAGCGGCGCTTGTTCTGCAGGACCTGGCCGTGGAAGGTGCGGTCGACGAGGAAGCCCTTCCGGGCGAGCACCTCGGCGGGCTCCAGCGACTGGGCGAGGGACCGGGTCCCCCACTTCCGCAGCGCGCGCTGCCAGGTCGCGAGCGTGCCGGGCACGCCGACCGAGACGCCGCTGGTGACCAGGGCCGGCGAGAAGCCGTACGGCCGGCCGGTCTTGGGGTTGATGAACGCGTCGCGCGGCATCGCCTTCGGCGCGGTCTCGCGGCCGTCGATGGTGCGGACCCTGCCGGACTTGGCGTCGTAGTAGACGAAGTAGCCGCCACCGCCGATGCCGGAGCTGAACGGCTCGGTCACGCCGAGGGCCGCGGCCGTGGCGACCGCGGCGTCGACGGCGTTCCCGCCCGCCTTCAGGACCCGCAGCCCGATCCGCGACGCGTCGGGATCGACCGAGGTGACCGCGCCGCCGTACCCGTGCCGGGTCGGGACCTTCGTCGGCGCGTCCGCGTGCGCCGGCGGCACGAGCAGCGCGGAGGACGCGAGGGCGAGCGTGACGACGTACCCGAGACGGCGCATGCCGTCCCGTGCCCGCTCAGCCGGGACGCGAAACGGCGTAGCGGGCGCAGAGGAACTCGCGGTTCCGGGCGTGCTCCTCCAGGCGCAGCTCGATCCGTCGCGGCAGCAGCGGGGCG
>NZ_BAAAJE010000006.1:488124-514629 GCF_039526625.1 Nocardioides aquiterrae | reverse complement strand
CCGCCGCCGAGCGTCACCGGCGCGTACTGCACCCACACCTCGTCGAGGAGCCCGGCGTCCGCGAACTGGCCGACGAGGTCGCCGCCGCCGATCAGCCACAGGTCCTTGCCGCCGGCGGCCGCGGTCATCGCCGCGTGCACGTCGCGCACGTCGTCGGTGGTGAAGGTGACGCCCTCCTGCGGCGCGAAGTCCCGGTGCGTGAACACCCAGGACGGGAAGGTGTACTCCCAGCCGTTCGGGTCGTTGTCGAGGACCCACTGGTACGTCGTGGCGCCGAGCGCGGCCGCGCCGAGCGTCGGGCGGAAGGACGCGTAGCTCATCGGTCCGTCCTCGTCGATGTCGCGGCTGAGCAACCACGACAGCGAGTTGTCCGGATCGGCGATGAAGCCGTCGAGGGAGCTGGCGGTGTAGTAGACGGTCTTCGTCATGAGGTGAGTGTGGCCCGGACCGCCGACAGCGTCTTCTCGACCAGGTCCGGGTCGTCGTACCGGATCCAGACCACCCGGGGGTCCTTGCGGAACCACGAGTCCTGGCGGCGCGAGAACCGGCGGGTGGCGTTGACGGTGCGCTCGCGCGCCTCGTCGAGCGTGATCTCGCCCGCGAGGTACGCCGCCACCTCGCGGTAGCCGATCGCGCGGCCCGCCGTGCGCCCCTCGGCCAGGCCCTCGTCGAGCAGCCGGGCGACCTCGTCGACGAAGCCCGCCTCGAACATCGCGTCCACCCGCCGCGCGATCCGCTCGTCGAGCGTGGGCCGGTCGATGTCCACGCCGATCTGCACGGTCGCCGGGTCGGCGTACTCCATCGTCGGGAGCGAGGCGGTGAACGGCCGGCCGGTGATCTCGACGACCTCGAGCGCGCGCACGATGCGCCGGCCGTTCTCGACCAGGATCCGGTCGGCGGCCTCGGGGTCGACCGCGCGCAGGCGCTCGTGGAGGACGGCGGGGCCGACCCGGGCGAGCTCGTCCTCGAGATGCTGCCGGACGGCGTCGTCGGTGCCGGGGAACTCGAACCGGTCCAGGATCGCCCGGGTGTAGAGCGCCGACCCGCCCACCAGCACCGGCGTCCGGCCGCGGCCGCGGATCTCGGCGATCTCCGCGCGCGCCCATGCCTGGAACTCCGCGACCGTCGCCGGGTCGCGGACGGTGAGGGTGTCGAGCAGGTGGTGCGGGATGCCGCGGCGCTCGGCGACCGGCAGCTTCGCCGTACCGATGTCCATGCCGCGGTAGACCTGCATCGCGTCGGTGTTCACGATCTCGCCGCCGAGCCGCTCGGCGAGGTCGAGCGAGAGCCCGGTCTTGCCGGAGGCGGTGGCCCCGACGACGGCCACGATGGGGCGGTCGGGGGCTGGCGGCACGTCGCTAGTGTGGCAAACATGAGCGAGACGCCGACGCCTCCCGGGACCCACCACGACGACCGCGACCCGCAGGGCCCGCCGCGGGAGGCCCAGGAGGAGAACGCCGAGACGTCGCTCGACGAGCCGTCGGACGACAGCGGTGCCGCGGAGTGACCCACGGTCGCTTCGTCGTGGTGCCGGCGGCGTACGTCTTCCTGCTGCGCGACGGCGCCTCCGGCCCGGAGGTGCTACTCCAGCTGCGGCAGCACACCGGCTACATGGACGACCACTGGGCGGCGGCCGCCGCCGGGCACGTCGAGAAGGGCGAGACGGCGTACGACGCCGCCCGCCGGGAGGCGCTCGAGGAGATCGGCGTGACCGACCTCGACCTGTCCTTCGTCACCGCGATGCAGCGCACCCGCGGCGGCGAGCCGATCGACGAGCGGATCGACTTCTTCTTCACCGCGCGGTCCTGGTCCGGCGAACCGCGCATCGTCGAGCCCGCGAAGGCGGCCGACCTGGCGTGGTTCCCGCTCGACGCGCTCCCCGACCCGGTGGTGCCGCACGAGCTGGCCGTGTTGGACGGGCTGCGATCGGGTACGGCGACGGCGTACTCGACGTTCGGCTTCCAGGAGTGACCATGGCTGACCTCGGCCCCCAGCCCGAGCCGGAGATCGAGCCCGGCGAGCCCAACCCCGGCGGCGTGGACGCGCTGCCGGAGAACGGCGTCCACACCGTGCCCGACCTCTCCCCCGACGAGAACCCCGCCGTCGACGAGGTGCCCGACCCCCTCAAGGACTCGATGAAGGAGGGGGAGGACACCTCCACCGCGGCGACGCGCAGCGACGACGGCCGGGACGACGAGCCCGAGAAGGAGTCCCCGGCATGACCGGCCGCGACGACTCCGACGAGGAGATCCAGGCCTCCACCCCCGGCTCCAGCGGCCCCGCCCGCGCGGCCGGCGGCATGGGCGTCAGCAGCGAGCGGGTCGGCCACGCCGGCCCCGGCCAGGAGGCCACCGACGGCCTGCGCGACGTCGCCCCGCACGAGGTCTCGCCCGACGACGCCCCGCCCGAGCAGTCGCCCGGCAACCCCGAGGACAACCCCGACGGCCTCCCGCCCAAGGCGGGCTACTCCTCCAAGGACCCGCGCGCCGACGACGAGGTCTGAGCGCCGTCCGCACTTCCGGGTCGTGTGCCTGAGACCGCGCCATAGCGCGGTCTCAGGCACACGACCCGACCTGCCCGGCCCGCCTAGCGGCAGGCGGGGGCGTCCGGGAGCGGGGCGGGTACGCCGACCGTCGGCATGCCGAGCGTGACGCCGGCCGGGGTGGGGGCCGAGGTGCGCGCCTCCCAGGCGTCGCCGGAGCGGGTACGGCGCGCGGAGACGAAGGTGTCCGCGACCAGGTGGTGCGGGGCGGCGTAGGTGATCTCGACGGTGACCATGTCCCCCGGCCGCACCGACACGTCCGCCGGCGGGGCGAAGTGCACCAGCCGGTTGTCCGGGCCGCGGCCGGAGAGGCGGTGGGTGGCGGCGTCCTTGCGGCCCTCGCCCTCGGCGACCATCAGCTCGACCCGGCGGCCGACGAGCCGCTTGTTCTCCTCCCAGGCGATCTCGTTGACCAGGGCGGCCAGCCGCTCGTAGCGGTCCTTGACGACCTCCGGCGGGACCTGGTCCTCGAGCACGGCGGCCGGCGTGCCGGGCCGCTTGGAGTACTGGAACGTGAACGCACCCGAGAACCGGGCCTCGCGCACGACGTGCAGCGTCTCGGCGAAGTCCTCCTCGGTCTCGCCGGGGAAGCCCACGATGATGTCGGTGGTGATCGCCGCGTCGGGCATCGCCGCGCGGACCCGCTCGATGATGCCGAGGTACTTCTTCTGCCGGTACGAGCGGCGCATCTCGCGCAGCACCTTGTCCGAGCCGGACTGCAGCGGCATGTGCAGCTGCGGCATCACGTTCGGCGTCTCGGCCATCGCCTCGATGACGTCGTCGGTGAACTCCGCCGGGTGCGGCGAGGTGAACCGGACGCGCTCGAGGCCGGGGATCGAGCCGCACGACCGCAGCAGCTTCGAGAACGCCTGGCGGTCGCCGAACTCCACGCCGTACGAGTTCACGTTCTGCCCCAGCAGCGTGATCTCGGAGACGCCCTCGGCGACCAGCGCCTCGATCTCGGCGAGGATCTCGCCCGGCCGGCGGTCCTTCTCCTTGCCCCGGAGCGACGGGACGATGCAGAACGTGCAGGTGTTGTTGCACCCGACCGACACCGACACCCAGGCGGCGTACGCCGACTCGCGGCGGGTCGGCAGCGTCGACGGGAACACCTCGAGCGACTCGAGGATCTCGACCTGCGCCTCCTCCTGCACCCGCGCGCGCTCGAGCAGCGCCGGCAGCGACCCGATGTTGTGGGTGCCGAACACGACGTCGACCCACGGCGCCTTCTGCGTGATCGTGGAGCGGTCCTTCTGCGCCAGGCAGCCGCCCACGGCGATCTGCATGCCCGGCGTCGCGGCCTTGATCGGCGCGAGGTGGCCGAGGTTGCCGTACAGCTTGTTGTCGGCGTTCTCGCGCACCGCGCAGGTGTTGAACACGACCACGTCGGCCTGCTCGCCCTCGGGCACCGCCAGGTAGCCCGCGTCCTCCAGCAACCCGGAGAGCCGCTCGGAGTCGTGGACGTTCATCTGGCACCCGTAGGTGCGGACCTCGTACGTGCGTGCAGTGCTCATGACAGTCGTCAAGGGTACGGCGGTGCGGCCGCGGCCCCGAAAACGCGAGGGCCGCGGCCGCGGAGAGGTCAGCGGCCGAGCCGCCAGCGCACCTCCCAGGTGGTGTTGTCGCCGTGCTGCTGGGTCCAGAAGGTCCGCCAGGCGGAGCCCGCCGGGTTCGGCAGCTTCGCGCCCAGCAGGCCGGCGGCCGTGGGGTCGCCGTCGGAGACGTGGATGCCGGTGATCTCGTTGTCGCCGTCGTTGTACGACGGGCCGCCCGTCGCGTCGAAGGTCGCGGACGCGTCGCGGCCCTCGGCGAGCCACCGCACCGCCGTCGGCGCCTTCGGGGCGCCCCTGCCCTTCGCCGCACCGAGGTCGTAGAGGAAGCCGGAGTCGAGCGCGTCGCGCTGCTCGTGCAGGCCGTCGCCCGCGTCCTCGACGATCAGGAGGTCGTCGCGGGTCAGGAACGAGATGTTGTCGAGGCCGGTGTGCGCGACGTCGCCCACCGCCGCGATCGTGATCGTGCCGGTGGCGGCGCTGGGGCCGGACTGGCTGAGCCGGAACACGCCGCCGAAGGCGCCGGGCAGGGTGCTGGTCGTCGAGGTGTCCCCGGTCTCGGTGAAGTAGAACTCGCGGAAGTCCGAGCCCGGGCGGAAGACGCCGTTCTCGGGCCGCTTGAGCGGGGTGGCCCCGGCCGCCTTGGCGGCCGCGGTCGCGTCGAACGCGGCAGGGGCGCCGCTGTGCACGGTCACCCACCGGGTCCTGAAGGTCGTGCCGTAGGTGTGCAGGTCGGCGATGAACGGGTCGGACGGGTTCGCCTGCAGCTGGTCAGCCGTGGCGGGCGTGCCGTCCTTGCGGACGACCTGCAGCGCCTCCAGCGTGCCGCCCTTCGTCAGGTCGGTCCGGTCGGTCGGGCGGAACCGGTAGACGTAGCTGTTGGGCACCTTGCCGCCGCTCGCGGCCGCGCCGCCGATGTCCTCGACGAGCCAGACGTTGCCGTCCTTGTCGTTCTGGACGCCCTCGTACCCGCCGGAGCCCAGCGCGTCGAGGCGGATGGCCTTGCCGTCCACCGGGTCGCCGTTCGCGTCGAGCGCGACCCCGAGGACGCCGCCGGCGGGCGCCTTCGACTCGGCCGTCAGCAGCAGCTGGTGGGTGAAGGGGTCCCAGGTGAGGCCGTCGATCGTCGGGAAGGCGCTGCCGTCCGCGGCGACGTCGGAGACCAGGCTGACCCGCTTCGCCGGGTCGGTCTGGTCGAGGTCGATGCGGGTCACGTAGCCGCGCGGGCCGCCCTCGTGGCCCTGGTAGAGGTAGTGGTGGCCGTTGAACACGAGGTAGACGTTCTTGTCCGGCTCGGTCTTGCGGGCCTCGTCGGCCGCCTGGGTCAGCGGGCCGGGGGTCGCGGTGTTGTAGCCGTAGTGGGTGACGCCGTTGGCGGTGTCGGGGTTCACCAGCGGCAGGCTGCCCCAGGCGACCGAGGTCTCGGTCGCCGACGGGGTCAGCACGTTGTCCGCGATCCCGGAGCGCGCGTTGGCCGCGGGTACACCGACGACGGGCGCGCCGTGGCCGCCGTGGGAGCCGTGGGCGTCGGCGCTGCCGCCGGCGCCGGCCGCGAGGCCGGCGCCGACCACGAGCCCGAGGATGCTGGTCTTGGCGAGGAGGGAGAGGTTCACGTCCGGAGCCTCGGGGGCGCGTGCCACGAGCACGGGTCGCGGCGGTGAACATCGCGCACGTCTCGGTGAACACCGGACCGAGCGGGTTGCACCCGCCTAGGCTGCCGCCGTGCTCTCCTGGCGTTCCCGCGACTCGATCCTGTCCGTCTGCTCCGACAGGTCGGTCCTGTCGATCGGCAGCATCGGCTCGTTCGCCTCGCTCGGGAGCATCGGCTCGGCGCTGTCGGCGTTCTCGGTCGGGTCGTGGCTGTCGTTCGGCTCGCTGCTCTCCTCCCAGAGCAGGTGGTCGGTGATGAGCCACCAGAGCAACCGGTCGGTGATGAGCAGCCAGAGCAACCACGGCCGGCTCGCGCAGCGCACGAACGGCGCGGCGCGGTGAGCGACCTGCACCTCGACCGCCGGGCGCTGCTGCTGGCCGGCGCCGGCGCCGTCTCGACCGCGGCCGCGCTCACGTTCGAGCCGGCGGTCGCCGGCACCACGACCACGAAGCGGTTCCGGGGCCGGTTCCGCGGCGGCGACCAGCCGGCCGACTGGTACTACCTGCCATTCCGTGTGCCCGCCGGCGTCCGCCGGGTCAGCGTCAGCTACACCTATGAGCCGACCCCGGTCGGTCCGACCACGCTCGACGTCATCGACATCGGCATCTTCGGACCCACCGGGTTCCGCGGCTGGTCCGGCGGCGCGCGCCGGGAGTTCAGCCTCGGCAGCCACTCGGCGACGCCCGGCTACCTCGCCGGGCCGATCCAGCCGGGCCGCTGGCGGGTCGCCCTGGGCCCGTACCAGATCACCGAGTCCGGTACGCCGTACGAGGTCACGGTGACGCTGCACCACGGCGCGCCCGCGACGCCGTTCCGCCCGAAGCCGGCGCCGACGGCGGTGGCCGGCACCGGGCAGGGCTGGTACCGCGGCGACCTGCACGTCCACACCGTCCACTCCGACGGCTCGCAGACCCAGGCCGAGGTGCTCGCCGACGCGAAGGCCGCGGGCCTGGACTTCATCGGCAGCTCCGAGCACAACACCGACTCCGCCCAGCTCACCTGGGGCCGGTACGTCGGCGACGACTTCCTGGTGATCCCCGGCGAGGAGGTCACCACGCGCACCGGCCACTGGCTCGCGACCGGGCTGCCGGCCGGGACGTGGATCGACTGGCGGTACCGGCCCGAGGACGACCGCCTGGCGACGTACACGCAGCAGGTCCGCGACGCCGGGGGCGTGGCGATCGCGGCCCACCCGTTCCAGGTCGGCACCGGCATCGGGTGGGGCTTCGGCACCGACTTCGCCGAGGTCGACGCGGTCGAGGTGTGGAACGGCCCCTGGGGCGCGGACGACGACCGCACGGTCACCCGGTGGCACGAGCTGCTGACGGCCGGCACGTTCAAGCCGGCGGTCGGCAACTCCGACAGCCACCACCACGGCCAGACGATCGGCCTGGCCCAGACGGTCGTCCGCGCGGAGAGCCTGTCCGTCGACGCGCTCGTGACCGGCTACCGGCTCGGCCACTCCTGGATCGCGGAGTCGTCGGCGGTCGACCTGGTCTTCACCGCGACCCTCGACGACGTCAGCGCCGAGTGCGGCGACCACGTGCCGAGCGACCCCGGGCAGGACGTCGCCGTCCACCTGGAGGCGGCGGGCGTGGACGGTTGCGTCGCCACCCTCCTCGGCCCGGGCACCGGGACCGTGCTCGGCAGCGCGCCGGCCGTCGGCGGAACGATCACGCTGGACGCGACGGTGCCCGGCGGTACGGCGTTCGTGCGGGCCGAGATCCGCCGGGGCACCGCGATGGTCGCGCTGACGAACCCGATCTTCCTCACCGCTGCCGCGGGGTGACCCAGAGCCGGATGACGCCCTCGACCACCCGGGTGCCGTCCGCGAGCTCGCCGCGGACGCGGACCGGGAGGTCGCCCTCGCCGGCCCACTGCTCCGGGTCGGTCTCGGCGATGCAGGTGACGTCGCCGGCGGCCTTCGCGGTGTAGGCGACCTCCATGCCCTTGGGGATCCAGCGCTTGTCGGCCGGGATCGTCGCCTCGGCCAGCGCCCCCATCGCCGCCTCGAGGCCGTTGCACAGCGCGATCGCGTGCACGGTCCCGAGGTGGTTGTGCACGCGGCGCCGGTCGCGGATCAGCAGCTCGGCGCGGTTCGGCTCGATCACCGTGAACCGCGGCCGGATCGAGGCGAAGTACGGCGCCTTCTGTGCGAACAGCAGCGAGAACACCCGGTCGCCCAGCGGCAGCCCGCGGGCCTTGGTCCAGAGGGTCAGTACCTGGCTCATGCCGGGCATATTACCGGTCGGTAACTTCACCGCACGAGTCGGTGACCTGTCGGCTCGCGCCCGCCGCGGGCGGGATAGCGTGCGCGCATGGGCAACGGCCGGGTGAACACGTCGATGCTGGCGGTCGCGATCATGCTGCTGCTCCCCGCGCTCGGCGGGCTCGCCCTCGCGCTCAACGGCGGCGGGCCGCTCGGCTGGGCGCTCCTCGGGTTCTTCGGCGCCGGCGCGGTCGTGCTGGGCCGGAAGGCGCTCACCGGCCGGTGAGTCAGGCCCGCCCTCAGGCCAGCAGCTCGACCCGGTTGCCGTGCGCGTCGAGGACGTGGCAGCGCTCGAAGCCCGGGAACGTGTGCCGCTCGGTCCAGTCGACCTCGAAGCCCAGCGCCTCCAGGCGCGCGCCGACGGCGCCGAGGTCCTCGACGACCAGCGCCGGGTGCGCCTTGCGGGCCGGGGCGAACGGCTCCTCGACGCCGACGTGGACCTCGGCGGCCCCGGCGCGGAACCAGCAGCCGCCGCGGCCGCCGAGCGCGGCCGGCTTGGCGACCTCGGTCATGCCGAGGCCGTCGGCCCAGAACCGCCGCGCGCCGTCCTCGCCGCCGCGCGGGCAGGCGACCTGCACGTGGTGGAGCCTCATGCCGCCACCTCCGCCACCACGAAGATCCGCCGGAACGGCAGCACCACGCCGTACGGGTGCTCGGGGTACGCCGCCGCGAGCCGCCGCCTGAACTCCACCTCGAACGCCGGACGCAGGTCGTCGGGCAGCGCCTGGAGCGTCGGCCGGGCGCCGGTGCCGGAGACCCAGGTGAAGACCGGGTCGGGTCCGGTCAGCACGTGCAGGTACGTCGTCTCCCACGCGTCGACCCGGCAGCCGAGGCCGGCGAGCGCGTCGAGGTAGCCGGCCGGGTCGTGGCTGGCGGGGACGGCGACGCCGGCGGTGTGCGCGGCGTACGGCTCCTCGGCGGCGAGCTCGGCGCGGATCGTGTGGCTGGGCTCGCCGAAGTTGCCGGGCACCTGGAAGGCGAGCCAGCCGCCGGGCACGACCCACGACACCAGGCGCGGCAGCAGCTCGAGGTGACCGGGCACCCACTGGAGCGTGGCGTTCGAGACCAGCACGTCCGCGCGCCCCTCCCAGGAGCGGAGGTCGCCGACCTCGAAGCGGATCCGTGGATCCCGCGCCGCCGCGATCATCTCGGGGCTGGAGTCGACGCCGACGACCGTGGCGTCCGGCCAGCGGTCCGCGAGCAGCGAGGTGAGGTTGCCGGGGCCGCAGCCGAGGTCGACCACGGTCTGCGGGGCCGTCGCGCCGACGCGGGCGAGGAGATCCACGAACGGGCGGCCGCGCTCGTCGGCGAAGGCGAGGTAGCGGGCGGGGTCCCAGGTGTGCGCCATGCCGCCATCGTGCGCCGCACTTATCTTGATGTCAAGATTCTCGACGGATCCGCTACGCTGCCGGTATGCGGGACGAGGTCGACGAGCTGGTCGAGGCGTGGGCGCGCGAGCGCCCGGACCTCGACCTGGCCCCGGTGGAGGTGTTCAGCCGGATCGGCCGGCTCTCCCGGCACCTGGACCTGGCCCGCCGCGACGCGTTCACCGCCGCCCAGGTGGAGTCCTGGGAGTTCGACGTCCTGGCCGCGTTGCGCCGGGCCGGTACGCCGTACGAGCTGTCCCCCGGCCGGCTGCTGCGCGAGACGCTGGTGACCAGCGGCACGATGACCAACCGCGTGGACCGGCTCGCCGCGCGCGGCCTGGTCGAGCGGCTGCCGGACCCGCGCGACCGCCGCGGCGTTCTCGTGCGGCTCACGCCCGAGGGCCGCACCACCGTGGACCGGGCGTTCGAGAAGCTGCTCGAGGCCGAGCAGACGTTCCTGTCCGGCCTGCCCGACAAGGACCGGGCGCGGCTGGCCGCGCTGCTGCGCACGCTGCTGGCGCCGTTCGCGGACTAGCGAAGCTGCTACTCCAGCACCTCGGCGGCCTCGAGCCACTCCAGCTCGAGCTCCTCCTTCTCGGTGGCCAGCTCGTCGAGCTGGGCGGAGAGCTCGGCGAGCCGGACGTAGTCCTGGGCGTGCTCGGCGATCTCGGCGTTCAGGGCCGCCTCCCGCTCGGCGATCCGCTCGAGCCGGCGGTCGACCCGCGACATCGTCTTGCGGGCGGCGCGCTCCTCGGCGCTGCCCGCCTTCGCCCGGTCGGGTACGGCGGGCGCGGGCTCCGGCTCGGGCTGCGCGGCAGTGACGGTCTCGAGGTGGAGCGCCGCGGCGCGCCGCTCGAGGTACTCGTCCACGCCGCGCGGCAGCATCGAGATCTGCCCGTCGCCGAGCAGCGCCCAGACCGAGTCGGTGACCCGCTCGAGGAAGTACCGGTCGTGCGAGACCACGACGAGCGTGCCCGGCCAGCCGTCGAGGAAGTCCTCGACGACGTTGAGCGTCTCGATGTCGAGGTCGTTGGTGGGCTCGTCGAGCAGCAGCACGTTCGGCTCGGTCAGCAGGATGCGCAGCAGCTGGAACCGCCGCCGCTCGCCGCCGGACAGGTCGCCGATCCGCGCGGTCAGCCGGTCGCCGGTGAACCCGAACCGCTCCAGCATCGCGGTCGCGCTGATCTCGCCGTCCGCGGTGCGGGTGATCCGCCGGATCGACTCGACCGTCGGCAGCACCCGCCCCTCGGGGTCGAGGTCGTCGAGCTGCTGGGTCAGGTGCTGGAGCGACACGGTCCGCCCGAGCTTGACCTTGCCGACCGCGGGCGCGAGCGCGCCGGCGAGCATCGAGAGCACCGAGGTCTTGCCGGCGCCGTTGACGCCGACGATGCCGACCCGGTCGCCGGGTCCGAGCCGCCAGGTGGCGTGCGAGAGCAGCTGGCGGTCGCCGCGGAACAGGTCGACGTCCTCGACGTCGATCACGTCCTTGCCGAGCCGCTGGGCCGCGAACCGCTGCAGCTCCATCCGGTCCCGCGGCGGCGGCACGTCCTCGATGAGCTGGTTGGCCGCGTCGATGCGGAACTTGGGCTTCGAGGTCCGCGCCGGCGGCCCGCGACGCAGCCAGGCCAGCTCCTTGCGCACCAGGTTCTGCCGGCGGATCTCGGACGCCGCGGCCTGGCGCTGGCGCTCGGCCTTGGCGAGCACGAACGCGGCGTACCCGCCCTCGTAGGCGTCCACCACCCCGTCGTGCACCTCCCACGTCCACTGGCACACCGCGTCGAGGAACCAGCGGTCGTGGGTCACCACGACGAGCGCGGACGAGCGGTTGGCGAGGTGCTGGGCGAGCCAGGCGACCGCCTCCACGTCGAGGTGGTTGGTGGGCTCGTCGAGCACGATCAGGTCGTGGTCGCCGAGCAGCAGCGCCGCTAGCGAGCAGCGGCGGCGCTCGCCGCCGGAGAGCCCGATGACCGCGCGGTCGAGCGAGACCCCGGCGAGCAGCACGTCGACGATCTCGCGCATCCGGGGGTCGGCCGCCCACTCGTGGTCGGACCGGCCGCCGAGCACCGCCTCGCGGACGGTGTGGGTGTCCTCGAGCTCGTCGCCCTGGTGGAGGTAGCCGATCGGCAGCCCGCGCTGCATCGAGACCCGGCCGCTGTCCGGCTCCTCGAGCCCGGTCATCACCTCCAGCAGCGTGGTCTTGCCGTCGCCGTTGCGGCCGACGATGCCGATCCGCTCGCCGGCGCCGACGCCGAGCGACACGTCGGTGAGGAGGGGGCGGATCCCGTACGACTTCGACACCCGCTCGAGGTTGAGCAGGTTGGCGGCGGCGCTAGGCATACGACACCAGGTGGGCGCCGGCGACGGGTCCGTTGGCGGCGAGGACGACGGGGTGGCCGGTGCTCGCGAGGTCGCCCGCCAGCGACCGGGCGTGGTCGGCGGAGCCGCAGAGGAAGACGCAGGTCGGGCCGGAGCCGGAGACCAGGCCGCGCAGGGCGCCGGCCTCCTCGCCCGCCTCGATCAGCGCACCGAGCTCCGGCCGCAGGTCGATGGCCGCGGCCTCGAGGTCGTTGTGCAGCGCGTCGGCGAGCGCCCAGGCGTCGCCCTCGGCGATCGCCTGGAGCAGGGCGTCCGCCGGCACCGGCTCCGACGGCGCGTCCGGGAACATCCGGTCGAAGTGCCGGTAGACCTCGGGCGTGGACAGGCCGACGTCCGCGGGGACGACCACCCACCACCAGGTGCCCCGGTCGTCGACCGGCTCGACGAGCTCGCCGCGGCCGGTACCCAGCGCGGTGCCGCCGAGCAGCGCGAACGGCACGTCGCTGCCGAGCTGCGCCGCGAGCGCGAGCAGGTCGTCGTCCGGCGTCCGCACCGCCCAGAGGCGGTCCAGCGCGACCAGCGCGGCCGCGGCGTCCGCCGAGCCGCCGGCCATGCCGCCCGCGACCGGGATCGCCTTCGCGATGTGCACCTCGCCGGTGCGCTCGATGCCGTGGTGCGCCGCCAGCAGGTCGGCGACGCGGTCCACGATGTTGTCGCCGGACGTCGGGACGGCCGCCGCGTCCATCCAGTCCGGCACGCTGACGCCGAGCGCCCAGTCGGACGCCTGGCGGGCGGTGACGTCGTCGTACAGGCCGACGGCCTGGTAGACCGTGACCAGCGGGTGGTACCCGTCCTCGCGGGGGGCGCCGACCCCGAGGTGCAGGTTGATCTTGGCGGGCGCGCGGACCGTCAGCTCCACGGGAGTCCTTCCGCGATCCGCACGAAGTCGTCGACGGTGAGCGACTCGCCCCGCGCGAGCGGGTCGATGCCGGCCGCCGCGAGCGCGGCGTCGACGGCCTCGCTCGGCGCGAGCGAACGGAGCACGCCCCGGAGCGCCTTGCGGCGCTGGGCGAACGCCGCGTCGACGACCGCGAACACCTGCTCCCGCGTGGCGGTCGTGGCCGGCGGCTCGCGGCGGGTCCAGGCGACCAGGCCGGAGTCGACGTTGGGCGCCGGCCAGAACACGTTGCGGCCGATCGCGCCGGCGCGGCGTACGTCGGCGAACCAGGCGGCCTTGACCGACGGGACGCCGTACACCTTGGAGCCGGGTGCGGCCGCCAGCCGGTCCGCGACCTCGGACTGCACCATCACCAGGCCGCGCTCCAGCGACGGCAGCAGCGCGAACAGGTGCAGCAGCACCGGCACCGAGACGTTGTAGGGCAGGTTGGCGACCAGGGCGGTCGGCGGCGGGCCGGGTACGGCGTCGATGCGCATCGCGTCGGCGAGCACCACCTCGAAGCGGTCCGCCTGGGCGGGCGCGTGCTCGGCGATGGTCTCGGGCAGCAGCCCGGCGAGCTTCTCGTCGACCTCGATCGCGACCACCCGGCCGGCCACCTCGAGCAGCGCGAGCGTGAGCGAGCCGAGGCCCGGCCCGACCTCGACCACCACGTCGTCCGGGCCGACGCCCGACTCGCGGACGATGCGGCGCACGGTGTTGGCGTCGATCACGAAGTTCTGCCCGCGCTGCTTGGTCGGGCGCAGGTCGAGCCGCGCGGCCAGGGCACGCACGTCCGCCGGCCCGAGCAGGCGGGGTCCCGCGGACGTGTCGGACATGGGCGCCAGCGTAGTCAGGGGTCCCGCAGCGGCCGGGACCTGCGGCCCTGTGCGACGGCCCGGCCCCCGCGCAGCGTGGACCCCATGAGGACTCGGGTCATCGCCGTCGTCGCGGCCGTCGCGGCCGTCGCGGCCGCCGTACTCGCCACGACCGGGCTGGCTCCGGCCCGCCCGGCCACCTCCCGACCGACCCCGTCGCCGTCCTCGGTGACCCTCACCGACCCGACCGACGACCTCTGGGTCATCGGTCCCGGCGAGGACGACTGGGACCCGTTCCCCCACAGCCGACCCTGGGTCGACGTCACGGGCGCCACGGTCCGGCACGGGACGGGGGCGGTCACCGCCACCTTCCACTTCGTCGACCTGCGTCCGGGGCACTGGCAGGAGTTCTCCCTACGGGTGGCTTCCGACCAGCCGTTCCGGCGGGCGCTGGTCACGACCGACCGGACCCACCCGGGCGGGCGGGACCGGCTGCTGAACCGCGCCGAGGACCTGCTCAGCTGCCCCGGGTTGCGGCACCACGTCGACTACGACGCCGACACGGTCCGCATCCGACTGGCGCGGGAGTGCGTCGGCGACCCGGCGTGGGTGCGGGCCGCCCTCCAGGCGCACCTGTTCCGCGAGTGGGACGCGATCGCGGACAACCCGCACAACACCGGCCCGGTGCCGACGTACACCCGGCGCCTCGCGCCGCCGGCGCCGCGCTGAGCTCAGCGGGGCAGGCCGAGCGAGGCGGCGCAGGCCGGCCAGGCGCCGTAGCCGCCGGACGCGTCGCGGACCTTGGTCGCGATGGCGATCTGGGTCTCCCGGCTGGCGTTGCTCGGCAGGCCGGAGCCGCCGTACGCCTGCCAGGTGCCGAGGCTGAACTGGAGGCCGCCGTAGTAGCCGTTGCCGGTGTTGGTGGCCCAGTTGCCGCCGGACTCGCACTGCGCGAGCCGGTCCCAGACGGTGCTGCCGCCGGCGAAGTTCGCCGTCACCTGCTGCTTGGTGCCGACCTTGACCAGCTCGGAGACCGGCTGGCGCAGCACCTTCTGGTGCAGCACCTTGCGGACCGAGACCTCGCCGTTGCGGAAGACGATCCGGTAGGTCACGTCGCGCAGGCCGGTGCGGCCGTCGCGGACCACCGAGGTCTGGCCCTCGTACATCGAGGCGTCCTCCTGCTCGACCGTCGAGAAGTCCATGACCTCGCCGTCGACGTGCTTCTTGACGATCCGGACGTCGGTGAAGACCAGCTTGTCGCCGTCCTGCAGGAGGTGCTCGGGCGCCGGCTTGGTCTCGTCGTGCTTGCCGAGCTTCACGCCCAGCTCGCCCAGGGCGTCCTCGACGGTGAGGGCCGTGACGGTCCGCTTCACCATCTTGTGGGCGCCGAGCTTCACGTGCAGGGTCTTGGGCGTCACGACCTGGAGGGTCATGCCCGCGCGGTCGATGCTGCCGCTGCGGCTCACGGACAGGTCGGCGTCGCGGTAGCCGCGGCCGATCTCCGCGAGCGCGCGGGAGACGGTCGTCGCGTGGACCCAGTAGGTCTTCTCGGAGCCGTCGACCTTCAGCGTCAGCTGCTTGGCGAACTGGACGGTGATCTTGCTGCCGTCCTCGACCTTCTCGTCGAGGCTCGGCGCGACCACGTCGCGGCTGCCGACGTCGACTCCCTCGGACGCGAGGACATCGCCGACGGTGCCCCCGAAGGCGGTCACCTGCTCGGACTTCCCGTCCAGGCTGAGGGTGACGGTCTTGCTGAGGGCGCTGTAGCCCCAGGTGGACCCGGCGACCGCCAGGACGACCACCCCGGCGAGGGCGATCATGAGGGGTCGGCTGCGGGCGATGCGGCTCAGCCACGTCTGGGGCCGACTCGGCTTGCTGTCCTGCACGATTCTCCGAACGTCGTACTTCCCGGTCCTCGGGTGCCAGCGCGCCGGACGCGCGCGGCCGCGAGGGGCGGGGCGATGCGTTCGGGGGTTGTGTTCTGTGGGACCTCGAGAGGCCACCAGCACTGGCGGAATCAGACCCGATCCCGGCCGTCAAGTCCTTCCAGGGCACCAGCCTTTCTGCTCGATGGCAAACCGAACCTGCCATATTTCCCCGCGGCGTGAGGAGGATCTCGTCGGTAAAGTCTGCGCGCGACCGGGTCCCTCCGCGCCGACTTCACCGCGCTGACCAGCGGAAACGGCATCGCGCTGGTCCCCCGGTCGCCGGTCCAGACCTCGCGGTGCTGGCCGAGGCCCGCCCGGCCTGACCTGTCGGCCAATCCCTGTACTTGTCGGCCGAAGTTTCGGCCGACAAGTACAGGTTTCCCCGGTCGACCGGGGAAACCGCCGCCCGCCTACCACCGACCCCCGAAGGCGACCGCGGTGTTGGCGTCGACGGCGGCGCAGAGCTCGCCGAGGTCGTCGCCACGGACGTCGGCCATGGCGCGCATGGTGAGCGGGACGAGGTAGGACGCGTTGGTGCGGCCGCGGTACGGCATCGGGGTCAGGTACGGCGCGTCGGTCTCGACCAGCACCCGGTCCCGGGGCGTCACGGCCAGCGCCGCGCGCAGGGGGTCGGCGTTCTTGAACGTCACGGTGCCGGCGAAGGACAGGTAGGCACCGCGGTCCAGGCAGCGGCGGGCGAACTCCGCGTCGCCGGAGAAGCAGTGCATCACCCAGCGCTCCGGTGCGCCCTCCGAGTCGAGCACCCGCAGCACCTCGTCGTGGGCGTCGCGGTCGTGGATCACCAGCGTCTTGTCGAGCCGCTTGGCGAGGTCGATGTGCCGGCGGAACGACTCGACCTGCACGGCCCGCCCCTCCGGACCCGTCCGGAAGTGGTCGAGCCCGGTCTCCCCCACCGCGCGCACCCGGTCGTGCGCGCCGGCCAGGTTCTCGATCTCGGCCATCGCCTCGTCCAGGGAGGCCAGCAGGGGCGCCTCGTTGGGGTGCAGCGCCACCCCGGCCACCAGCCCGTCGTACCGCAGCGCCGCGTCCACGGCCCACCGCGCGCCGGGCAGGTCGCAGCCGATCTGCACGATCCGCGGTACGCCGACCGCGGCGGCGGCCGCCAGGGCCTCCTCGACCGGCACCGGGTCGTCGTCGCCGGAGCGCACGACGTCGAGGTGGCAGTGGTTGTCGACGACCGGGTGCGGCAGCGGTTCCGGCGCGGGCGGACGCGTCATCCGTGCACCCGCGCCAGGACCGCCTCCGCGCACGCGCGCGGGGCGTGCGTCGGGATCCAGTGGCTCACGCCCTCGAGCACGACCAGCTCGTACGGCGCGTCGACCCACGCGGCGGTGCCGTCGACGCCGACCCGGCTGATCGCGATGTCGCGGTCGCTCCACACCAGCGTGGTCGGGACGGTGACCCTGAAGTCCGTGGCGCCCGGCTTGGTCAGCGGCAGGGCGCGGTACCAGCCCAGCGCGTGCGGCAGCGCGCCGTACTCGACGATCTCGCGGCGGAACCGCGCGACCTCCTCGCCGGTCATCCCGGCCTTGCGCATGCTGGTGTCGAAGCGACCGCCGGCCCGACGCGCGGTGAGCTCGGGCACCAGCGGCACGTTGAAGAACGCCATGTAGCGCGACTTCCGGCGCTGCACCGGGTTCTTCATCGCGCGGGCGAACGCCGCCGGGTGCGGCACCGAGACGGCCGTGTACGACGACACCAGGTCCGGCAGCCGCCCCGTCACCGCCCACCCGACGGCGGCGCCCCAGTCGTGCCCGACCAGGTGCACCGGCCCGCCGACCTGCTGGATCAGCGCGCCGACGTCGCCGACCAGGTGGTGCATCCGGTACGCCGACCGCGGCCGCGGCCGCGCGCCCGGCGAATAGCCGCGCTGGTCGAGCGCGTAGGTCCGCAGCCCGGCCTCGTGCAGGATCGGCGCGACGTCGCGCCAGGTGCTGCTGCGCTCGGGGAACCCGTGCAGCAGCACGACCGGCGTCCCGCCCTCCGGTCCCTCGTCGAGGACGTCGAAGGTCAGCCCCTCGTTGCGGATGGTCGTGATGCGTTCGCTCATGACCGCTCTCCTGCCCCGTGCACGAGGTTGTAGACCTCCCGCTTCGGTACGCCGGCCCGCCGGGCCACCTCCGCGATCGCCTCCTTGCGCGTGCTGCCGTCGGCCTCGAGGTCCGCGACCGCGGCCGTCAGGCTCTCCGGGTCGTTCGCGACCTCCGCCGTCGGGGCGGCGCCCTGCACCACGATCGTCACCTCGCCGCGCACGCCCTCCGCAGCCCACGCCACCAGGTCGCCGAGCGGCCCGCGGCGTACCTCCTCGTGGGTCTTGGTCAGCTCCCGGCACACGGCCGCGGGCCGGTCGGTCCCGAACGCCTCGGCCATCGCGGCCAGCGCGGCCTCGGTCCGGTGCGGCGCCTCGAAGAACACCATCGTGCGCTCCTCGGTGGCCAGGCCCCCCAGCCGTCGGCCGCGCTCCCCCGCCTTGCGGGGCAGGAAGCCCTCGAAGCAGAACCGGTCCACCGGCAGCCCGCTCACCGCCAGCGCGGTCAGCACCGCCGACGGCCCGGGCACCGCGGTCACGGTCACGTCGTGCTCGACCGCCGCGGCCACCAGCCGGTAGCCGGGGTCCGACACGCTCGGCATCCCGGCGTCGGTCACGAGCAGCACGCGCTCGCCGTTCAGCAGCGCCTCCAGCAGTGCCGGCGTGCGCGCCGACTCGTTGCCCTCGAAGTACGACACCACCCGCCCGGTGACGGTGACGCCGAGCTCGCTCGTGAGCCGCTTGAGGCGCCGGGTGTCCTCGGCGGCCACCACGTCGGCGGCCGCGAGCTCCTCGGCCAGCCGGGGCGGCGCGTCCGCGACCCGGCCGATCGGGGTCGCCGCCAGGACGAGGACGCCGGTTTCATCAACCACGACCGTAGAGTCTCCCATCGTGACGACCGCCGCGCCGCCCGAGCCTCCGCGCGCGGGCCTGTCGCGGACGGCGGACGGCCGCCCGGTCCCCTCGGCCCGGGAGCGCGCTCGTGCGCGGGTCCGGCTCGAGGACCCGTTCGTCGGCTGGACGGCGTGCGTCGCCGTCGCGCTGCTGGCGCTGTTCCTGCGGCTGTGGCACCTGGGGCAGCCGCACGTGTTCGAGTTCGACGAGACGTACTACGCCAAGGACGCGTGGTCGCTGCTGAACTTCGGCTTCGAGCGCGACACCACCGACAAGGCCAACGACCTGATCCTGAACGGGACGACGCTGACCGGCGTCTACAAGGACGGCCCGGAGATGATCGTCCACCCGGAGGTCGGGAAGTGGCTGATCGCGCTCGGGATCAAGGCGTTCGGCATGGACCCGTTCGGCTGGCGGATCGCCGCCGCGGTGGTCGGCTCGCTGATGGTGCTGGTGATGTGCCGGTTCGCGCGCCGCATCACCGGCTCGACCGCCCTCGGCGTCGTCGCCGGGCTGCTGCTGAGCTTCGACGGCCTCCAGTTCGTGCTGTCCCGCCTCGCGCTGCTCGACATCTTCGTCGCCTTCTTCATCCTCTGCGGCGTGCACTGCATCGTCGCCGACCGGGATTGGTTCCGCAGCCGACTGGCGGCGCGTCTCGACGCGCCGGTGCGGTCCGGGTGGGGGCCGCGGGTGCTGTTCCGGCCGTGGCTCCTCCTGGGCGGGGTGTGCTGGGGGCTCGCGCTCGGTACCAAGTGGGAGGCGATCTACCCGCTCGCGGCGTTCGGGCTGATGTGCTGGCTGTGGTCGGCCGGGGCCCGGAGGTCGTTCGGGGTGCGGTGGCCGGTGCTCAAGTCGGCGGTGGCGGACGGCGTACCGGCGTTCGTACACCTCGTGCTGGTCGCGTTCGTCGTCTACGTCGCGACCTGGACCGGGTGGCTCCTGCACGCCCACCAGTACGAGGAGCACCTGTCCGCGACGCAGTACACGCACTACAACGGCGGCCAGGACTGGCCGACCCGCACCGAGCCGGACGCCTCCGGCCTCGGCGAGGTGACCCAGTCGCTGCGGTCGCTCTGGTACTACCACCACGACGTGTACGCGTTCCACACGCACTTCCTCAACGACAGCTCCCACACCTACCAGTCGAAGCCGTCCGGGTGGCTGCTGCTGAACCGCCCGGTCGGCGTCGCCGCGGACACCGGCATCAAGCCCGGGACCCAGGGCTGCCACGCGCCCGAGGGCAGCGACTGCCTGCGGCAGGTGCTGCTGCTCGGCAGCCCGACCATCTGGTGGGGCGGCTGCCTCGCGCTGCTGTTCGCGGTGGCCATGTGGGTGGGCGCCCGGGACTGGCGCTTCGGCGTCGCCGTGGTCGGCACCGCGTCGACCTGGCTGCCCTGGCTGCAGTACGACGACCGCCCGATCTTCTTCTTCTACGCGATCATCACGCTGCCGTTCGTGGTCCTCGCGCTCACGCTCGCGATGGGCAAGCTGATCGGCAGCGCCCGTGCCCCGTCCCCGCGGCGCACGTTCGGCGTGATCGTGGCCGGCGCGTTCTTCGTGCTCGCGGTCATCAACTTCGCGTGGTTCTGGCCGATCTGGACCAACCAGCTGCTCACGCACCGGGAGTGGCTGGACCGGATCTGGTTCTCCCGCTGGGTCTGAGCCGCCCCGCTCGCCGGGACGTCATACGGACGGTGGAAGGGGACACACTGTCCGTATGACGTCCCGGCGCCGGCGAGCGGCGTGACAGCATCGGGGCCATGACCTCGTGGCGACCGGGCTGGGACGCGTTCCCCCAGGCCCTGCTGGACTTCTGGACCGAGCGGCACCTCTGCACGCTGACGACGCTCCGCGCGGACGGGCGGCCGCACGTCGTCCCCGTCGGCGCGGTGCTGGACCTCGAGCAGCGGTGCGCCTGGGTGATCACGAGCCGGACCTCGCAGAAGGCCCGCCACCTCGCGCACGCGGACGCGGTGGCGATCTGCCAGGTCGACGGCCGCCGCTGGTCCACGCTCGAGGGCCGCGGCACGGTGCGGGAGGACGCCGACTCGGTCCGCCGGGCAGAGCAGCAGTACGCCGGTCGCTACCGCGAGCCGCGGCCGAACCCCGAGCGGGTCGCCGTGCGGATCGAGGTGGACCGATTCCTCGGCTCGCGAGGCCTCGTGTGAGGATTTGCCCGTGCACGCAGACGATCTGACCGATCTCGACCGCGAGATCCTCGCGTTCGAGCAGGACTGGGTCTCGCACGCGGGCGCCAAGGAGACCGCGGTCCGCGCGCAGTTCGGCCTGACGCCCGCCGGCTACCACCAGCTGCTGAACCGGATCATCGACAACCCGGCCGCCGAGGCGCACGCCCCGCGGCTGGTCCGGCGGCTGCGCCGGCGCCGCGACGCGCGGCGCACCCAGCGTCGCAGCGCCAGCTGACCCACGGGCCGAACGGCAGGCTGTCACGCTGTCCGGGTGACGAGCTCCGAGCTGACCCTGGTGGACTGGCGCACCCGCGTCGCCGACCTGTACGCCGCCGTGCGCGCGGCGGCCGACCCCGCCGAGGGGCACCACCTCTGGCGCGCGGGCCGCGCCGAGCTGTTCGCGACGCACCCGGACAGCCCGACCCGCGAGGTCGTCGAGTACTGGCCCTACGACCCGGCGCTGCGGTTCGCCGTACCCCTGCTGGGGGCGGAGGCCGAGGACCGCGACGTCGACACCGGCGCCGACGGCACCCTGACGATGCGCCGGATCGGCCGGGTCGAGCTGCCCGCACCGGTGTCAGAGAGCCTGGACGTCTGGTGGCTGCACCAGTACGGCGGCGGGATCTTCGTGCCGCTGCGTGACGGGACCGCCGGCGACGGGAGCTACGGCGGCGGGCGCTACCTGCTCGACACGGCCAAGGGCGCCTGGCTCGGCGGGGACGACCGGTCGCTCGTGCTCGACCTGAACTTCGCCTACCACCCGTCCTGCCGCTACGACGACCGCTGGCGCTGCCCGTTGGCCCCGCCCGGCAACACGATCACCGCGCGGGTGGAGGCCGGCGAGCGGCTCTGAGAGGTGGACGGCCCGGCCGAGTGGCGCCTACCCGGCGGGCTCGGATCAGCGCACGCAGTCCACCCCGTCCTCGTCTCGGATCGCGTCCCAGTGTCCGGCTCTGCCCGCAACGAGAACCGCTCCGCACTGGGCCACGGCGAGCCCGGTCATCAAGAGCAGCGCGGAGCGCCAGTCACCGGTCCGGTCATGCAGCCAGCCGCTCACCACCGGCCCCGCGGCAGCGAGGAGGTAACCGACCGACTGCGCCATCCCCGAGAGCTGCACGGTGGCGGAGGTGGACGAGGACCTCAGCCCGAGCATCGACAGTGCCAGGACGAAGGAGGCGCCCGTGCTGACACCGGTGGCCAGCACCCAGAGCAGCGCCATCGAGGGCACCAGTGCCAGCCCGGGCAGAGCGACCAGGATCGGTGCCGTCACCAGGACGCCGAAGAGCCGCTGGTCCGTGGTCCTCGCCAGCGCTCGGGACGTGGCGAAGCCCGCCATCATGCCCAGCATCTGCATGAGGAAGAGATGCCATCCGGCGACGGAGGGAGCCGTGCCCGTCGCCACCTCGATGGTGGGCAACCAGGTGACGAGGACGTAGAAGTTCAGCGACTGCAACCCCATGAACGCCGTGACTGCCCACGCGAGCGTCGAGGACCAGATGGGCCCGCCAGCAGGCTGCGGCGCGACGACACCGGGGTTCGGGAGCGACGTGGAACCCGACAGGTTCTTGGACCGGGCGCGCCAGGCGAGGGCGGCCACGACCGGGAACAGGACCCACACCCCGAGCGACAGTCGCCAGCTGGCCCCCGGCAGCTGAGAGAGCGGGTAGGACACCCCCGAGGCGAGGGCAGCGGAGGCGGTCAGTGCCACCGTGTACAAGCCCGTGGTCGCGGCGAGGCTCCCCGAGTGGTCCCGTTTGACGACGGCGGGAACCAGCACGTTGCCCACCGCGACAGCGACGGCCACCAGGACGGTGCCTACCCAGATCCCGCCGGGCGCCGGCAGGACGCGGATCATCAGCGCCACCGTCATCAGGAGGAGTGACGCCGCCACGACCCGGTCGATGCCGTAGCGCCGGGTGGGCCAGGCCACCAGGACCGACATCGCGGAGAAGGCGAGAAGTGGCAGGGCCGCCAGGAGACCGAGCAGCGTGTTGCTCAGGGCGAGGGCATCACCGACCTGGTCGATGACCGGTCCGACCGACGTGATCGACGGACGCAGGGCGGCCGCGACCAGGAGGAGGGCGGCCATGGAGATCCACGCTGGGCGCCGCTGCCCCTGGCCGGCCGGACCCGTCGCGTCGGCGCTTCCCTCCGGAGCGTCCTCGTCCGCGCGTGCGCTCAGACCGGCTTCACCGCTGAGTCGGCGGACACACCGAGGATGTGCTCGCGCATCAACTGTGCCGCCAGATCCCCGTCGCGAAGGGCGAGCGCGTCGACGAGCTGCTCGTGCTGGCGCCACGACTCTCGGTGCGGCCGAGTCGCCATCGGCCCCAGGAGCAGCGACTGCCAGAGGAGGCGCATGAGGGACAGCAGCAGTGGCGAGCCTGCGATCTCGTAGACCTTGAAGTGAAAGGCACGGTTGGCCGCCGGGTACGCCGGATCACCCTCGGCCATGTGCTCCATCACGGCATTCATCTCCCGGAGCTGGGTCACCAGCTCGGGCGTCATGTTGCGCGCCGCGAGCCGAGCGCCCAACGCCTCGAGCACGGCGCGCACCTGACCCTGGTCCTCGACAGCCCCCTGCTCGGACTCGTTGACCGTGGCACCCCGGTGAGGATCGTTGACGACCAGCCCCTCGGACTCCAGCCGGCGCAGCGCCTCGCGGACCGGCGTCTGGCTGACACCGAACCGCTCGGCCAGCTCGCGTTGCCGCAGCGGTTCGCCGGGACGTACCTCGCCGCCGATGATCATCTCCCGCAGGAGCGCGCAGACGACATCCGTCTTGGAGGCGTAGGCGGGGACGCGGGGATCTACTCCGTGCGCAGGCATGTGGCGCCCTTCTCGAAACTCTTCACGACGATTGAACACCGGATCATGGTCGGTCACCGCCGAGGTCGATGAAGATGATGGTCGGGGCTTCCGCCCGTCGGCTCCGGGTCATGGCACGGATCAAGAGTAGCCCCGCGGCGACGCCGACGAGGGGCGGAAGGAGCCGCTTCCCGAGGGGCACGAGGATCGCCGGGGACAGCATGTTCAGCGAGGCCTCGTCCGTGGCGCTGACCGTGGTGGCCGCGCCCGAAGGAGCGGCCCCGTGCACGCCCCGTCGTGCTGCGGCTTCGCCGCCACCGACCTCGGCCGCGGTGTCGCCGGCGGCTGGGCCGGACAGACTCGCCTCGAGGTTCTCGGCGAACTGGCCCAGGATCTTGCTGCTCACCTCCTCGATCACCCCGCGCCCGAACTGCGCGGGCTTTCCGGTGATGGCGAGATCCGTCGTGAGAGCGACCGTGGTCCCCTGGGCGCCGTCTTCGGTGAGGGCCGCACTGACGAGGGCCCGGGCGGTGCCGGCCCCCCGCTTGTCCCGGCCGCTGGCGTCCACCTTCAGCGTGTAGCCGGCCTCGTCCTTCTCGACGAATGTCGCGCGTCCCGCGTACGTCATCGTGATGGGTCCGAGCTTGAGCTTGACGCTGCCGGTGAACTCGTCACCGTCCACCGACTCGAGAGATGCGCCCGGGAAGCACTGAGCGACCCGGCCGATGTCGAGAAGCGTCGCCCATGCGTCTCGCCTCGCGACCGGGATGACGAACGTGTGCTGGAGCTTCATGCGCGACCTCTCGATGCGACGTTCAGGTGTTCGACGTTCACCGGGACCAGTCACCGGTCTTCCGGTCCAGCGGTGCGAAGACCGCCACCTCGATGATCTTCATGATCATCACGAAGATGAGCGCGTAGGCGATCATGTCGTCGGGCCGCAGCAACCGGAACGCGTAGTAGATCTGTGCACCGATCCCGTGGGGTTGGGTGAGCGCCTCCATGAGGACGACGATCTTCCACGAGAACGCGAGCGACGTGCGCATCGAGGCCACCGCGATGGGGGCGATCTGGCGGCCCAGCACGTCGACCCAGTAGGTCCTCCGTGGGAGCCGGTAGACACGGCTCATCTCGTCGAGCCCTCGGTCCCGGTTGCGGACACCGGTGTCCGCACCATGCACGACGAAGGGGATGACGGCGAGGATGAGAGCCAGCATCCCGACGTGCTCGGCGGTGCCGAGGAGCAGCAGCGCCAAGATGAAGTACATCGGGTCCGGGATGGCCAGGCCGATGACGACGAGCGGCCGCATGAACGCCTCGAACGACTTGGAGAACCCCATCATCGCCCCGATGGCCAGGCCGGCCACCGTCGCAGCGACGAACGCGATGAGGAGACGGCGCAGGGTCAGCACGAGGTCGCCGTAGGTCGAGCCGGTCGTCAGGATCCTGACCAGCGACTCGGCGATGGCTGCCAACCCCGGGACCCAGCCGTCCGACGTCCTCGCGATGGCCTCCCAGACCACCGCGATGAGGGCCAGCGCGACGACGGTCGGCACCAGGCCGGCCCGGAACTTCGCGGGTGTGCGTGGCGGGATCGCCGGCCCGGCGAGGTCCGCCACAGCTGGAGAGCTCATCACTCGCCCCACACGTCGAGGACCCGCGCCACGACCTGCCCCTCGAGCGCCGCCAGCTCACGGGAGTCGTAGTCCCGCGGACGGGGCAGGTCGATGTCGATGGTCTCGATCAGCCTGGCCGGCCCGCGGGTGAAGACGGCGACCCGATCGGCGAGGAACAACGCCTCGCGAATCGAGTGGGTGACGAAGACGAACGTCCTGTTGGTGCGCTGCCAGACGTCGAGCAGCTCGGAGCGCATGGCACGTGCCGTGACCTCGTCCAGCGTTCCGAACGGCTCGTCCATCAGCACGACGCTGGGCTCGAGAGCGAGCGCACGGGAGATCGAGGCGCGCTGCCGTTGACCACCCGAGAGCTGCATCGGCCAGCGCTTCCGCAGGTGCTCGATTTGCAGCATCGACAGGTACCGCGTGGTGCGCTCCGCCCACTCCGCCTTCGGCACTCCGCCCGCGGACAGCACCAGCTCGACGTTCTGCTCGACGGTCCGCCACGGAAGCAGCCGGTGCTCCTGGAAGACGTAGCCGATGCTCGGCAGGTGGGCGTTCTTCGCGCCGGTCACCGGCTTGCCGCCGATGGAGATCTCCCCGCGTGAGGGGGTCAGCAGCCCGGCCACGGCCTGGAGCAGGGTGGACTTCCCGCAACCGCTCGGACCGAGGATCGCGAGGAACTCGCCGTGCCGGACGTCGAGGCTGATGTCCTCGACCGCCACCGCGCCGTTCGGGTAGGTGATCTCGACGTCCCGGACGCTGATCTGGGACACGGCCGTGGAGACGTCTTCAGGGGACATCGCTGAACCTCCAACGCATGAAGTAGCCCTCGAGGGGGCGGAGAATGGCGTACTCGATGACGAGGAGGATCACCATGAACGTGATGATCCAGAGGACCACCTCCTCGAGAAGGAACCGGTCGTACGCACGGGTGAACATGGCGCCCATTCCGGAGTTGATGGCGAAGACCTCGGCCAGGACGACGACGCGCCAGGCGTGAGCGTTCTCGCTCCGTGCCGCCGCGAAGAGGTACGGGACGATCTGGGGAACGACGACGCGGGTGAGCCGGCGGGACCTGCTCATCCGGTAGACCGACGCCATGTCGTCGAGCTTGCGGTCCATCATCTGCAGACCGCCGCGCAAGGTCATGACCATGAACGGCCAGATCACCAGGGTGACGACGACGTAGACGCCGATCTCCGACCGCTTGAAGATGAACAGTGCGATGAGCGCGGCCACCGTGCTGGGGACCGCCACCGCGAGCGAGACGTAGACGTCGACGACCTTGCCCGCCAGACCCCCGCGCTTGCTCAGCACCGCGGCCAGCAGCCCCAGGGCCAGCGCGATCAGCACCGAGATGACCACCCGGTGGAGGGTGGCCCACACGCCTGCGTACACGTCGGGGTCGGAGAAGAAGTCGGGCGTCGCGGCGGCCACCTCACCCAGGGAGGGCAACAGGCCGGACTTCTCGCTCCAGTAGACCCAGCCCACCACGACGCAGAGCAGCGCCAGGAGGGACAGGACCCCGCGCTTCGCCTTGTCCCGGCTCATCCGCCGCCGGCGGCGGGTC